>CAZIQP010000129.1:4938-10754 GCA_964541315.1 uncultured Opitutaceae bacterium | reverse complement strand
CCGCCAAACAGGCCGGTGAACAGCAGGTCGCCAAAGAGGGTGTTCTTGAAAAATAAAATCGTGGGCGGATATTCGGGATGCCCGACAGTCATCGCCTGCCACCAGCCGGCGAGGGTTTTGCCGTAGAACGGATCGGTGAACCACGACTGGGTGTTGGTCACAAAATAAAACAGCAGTGCGCCGATCAGGCTGCCGTTGAGCAGCCACAACCAGGATTTGCGCTTGCCGATCCAGGTGCCAAGGAGAAGGGCCGCGCCGAAGCAGGAGGCCCGGGCGATGAAGCCGCCCAGTGACCAATAGAAACCGAATTCGCGGGAATGAAAATAATTGAGGTAGATGTCCGAGGCCTCCAGCGCGAGAAAGGACACCACCCACAGCCAGGGTTTGCGAAAATAAACGGAACTGCAGAAAGCGATCGCGATGAAGGGGGAGAAATTCGACAGCGACAAATCCATCGTCGGCAGCACCCGGGAAAGCACGGCGAGGGAGATAAGGATGAGCGCGGCGACCATGAAGGGTGATTAGGACAGGAGCACGCGGTGCGCTCAAAGCTAAAATTGAACTCAATTTTCCGCTTCCCGGGCCATCAGCCAGAGCAGATCGGAGAGACGGTTGATATATTGGAGGAGCAGCGGACGGAGCGTGCGGCCGTGATTGCTCAGACCAGTCAGCCGGCGTTCCGCCCGTCGGGCGGCGGTGCGGGCGAGATCGAGCGCGGCTGAGCCGAGGTTGGCACCGGGCGTGGCCCAGCCATCAAACTTGGGCTGGCGGGCCTCGATGGCGGCCACGGCTGTATCGAGGCGGGCGAGGGCGGTCTCGTCGATTTTTGCAAAGGAGGAGGCGGCGTAGCGGGCGGAATCGGACTCCGCGCAGGCGATCTCGCCCATGAAGGCGACCAGCTCCTGTTGAATGCGTTCGATTTCGGCGTGATTGCGCCGGTCCGGCTGGTTTGCTTTGACGAAGCCGAGGCTGACGTTGAGTTCATCGAGCACGCCCACCGCTTCGATCTGCGGATGATCTTTCGGCACGCGCTGGCCGTAGAGGAGCCCGGTCGTGCCCGCATCGCCCGTGCGGGTGGCGATGGAGTGCGGGGTGGGTGAGGGCGTGTCGGCCATGGGCTAGTTTTTTGCCGCTTCCCGGGTGAGCTTTTTCAACGCCTTGATTTCTGGATCGATCAGTTCGAGGGTGGCTTTGTCCATCCGGTCAATGAAGAGAATGCCGTTCAGGTGGTCCGCCTCGTGCTGAATGCAGCGGGCGAGCAGTCCGTTGCAATGCAGGGTGTGGGGCGTGCCATGCGCGTCCTGAAATTTCAGGGTGATTTCATCCGGGCGCACGACGTCGCCGTGGATATTGGGAAAGGAGAGGCAGCCTTCCTCGTAGACGGTGGTGGGCTCGGGCACGGCGGTGACGGAAGGATTCACGACCACCATGGGCATGAACAGATCGAGCGGGGTGTGCGCTCCGTCGAGCTCCCAGTCGAATTCGCTTTTTGTTTCGCGCAGATCCACCACGCAGAGCTGGAGGGCCTCGCCAATCTGCTGGGCGGCCAGCCCGATGCCGCGGGCTGCATGCATCGTCGCCACCATCTCGTCGGCCAGTTGGCGCAGGGCGGCGTCGAAGCGCGTGATCATCACACCTTTTTTGCGGAGGATGGGATGGTTGAAGTGAACAATGTTCTTCGGCATGGGTCGTATTTCGTATCCTATTTGCCTGAGTAATATTCCGGCAAATAAATTTGTTTATCCGAAAATTGTCCACTATGACCTCTCCCATGAGTACGCAACCCCCCGCTCGGAGCCAACGCTCTTTTGCCTGGGTGGCTTTGTTTGTCCTCGGTTTGGGCCTGCTCGCGGTCGCGTGGATGTTGCCGGCCAATGTCAAATCGCTCAATCCGGCGCTCCTGCGCGAGGCCGGACGTGACACCCCTTCGGCGAGTGTCTTCAGCCGCGATCTGCTCGCCCTCGACAAACCCGGTCCGGCTGCACTGGTGCTGGACGCGGCCCGGCTGGTCAACGATCCTGGTGCCGGCGCCCTCGGGGTGATTTTCGACGATTTCCAGAAAAAGCACCCCGAGATGGTTCCGTGGGGCGGCTGGGACGTGGCGCTTGAGCCCCTGCTTTCAGGACAGAATGCCGCGGTGACTCCCGTTTCGACCCCGGTTCTCACCTTCATGGTGACCCAGCGGGCGCGCGACAATCTCCGGAAATATCTCGAAGTGTCGCGCCTGCCCGGCGTGCAAACATTGCTCAAGACCGCCGATATTACCGGCACGCATCGCTTCGTGCCCGCCCGCCGGCCCGGTGGCCAGCCGCTCGAGGCGGTCATTCTTCTCACCACCTATCTTTGGCAGACGGAGCATCTCGCCCCCACCCTGCAGCGCGAGGTGCGGGACCAGGCTGAGAGCGCCGTCGCCACCGGACAGATGGGACCGCTGGAGGATTTTTATATCGATATTCTCACGCTCGGCAAACGGCTCAACTGGGTGCAGCTTTCCGAGCTGCTGCGCACGGCGACGAGCACCAGTACCGTTGCCCAGTTCGCCCATCTCACCCGCGTGGCGCCGGAACATCTGCCGGTCATCTATACCGCCGCTCTGATGGCAAAGAGTTCCGACGGTGTCGCCCGTTATCTGATCACCCATGGCAAGCCCGGCATCGAGCACTTGCGCCAGGCCATTTCTTTCAATGAGGGTGCGGTCGAGCAACTGGTGCTGCGCCAGGTGCCGGTCACCAACCGCATCGGCATGGAGTATGAGTTCGGCGCCTCCTTCGCCCTGCACCGGCCCGAGCTCGCGCTGATCGTCAAGTATGCGGCCTTTCTCGCCGGAGTGTTTTTGCTTTTCCGCTCGGTCGATCTGCGGATGTTCGCCGGCATCGAGTCGGCCATGCCGGGCGCGTTTCCCCGCATGGGCAGCAGCGTGCTCGCGGCGATCCTGACGTTTATCTTTTTTGTTTTTTCCGAGCCGTTTCTGCTCAGCGCCGCGGCCTCGACCGATTATCAGATCAAACTGGTCATTCCCATTCTCAGCCAATCCACCGTCGCCCCCGCCCCTCTTTCACCCACCACCACCATGGAAACAAAAACCCTCCTCTCCATCTCGATCTTCGCCCTCATCCAAGTGGGCATGTACATCATCTGCCTGATGCGCATTTCCGATGTGGATCGCCAGCCGCAGACCGCCGCCGTCAAACTCCGCCTCATCGAGAACGAGGAAAACCTTTTCGACGGCGGTCTCTACATCGGCATCGCCGGCACCGCCACCGCCCTCGTGCTCCAGGTGCTGGGCATCATCGATGCCAACCTCCTCGCGGCCTACTCCTCCAATCTTTTTGGCATCGTCTGCGTGGCCCTCGTCAAGATCCGCCATGTGCGCCCCTACAAGCGCAAGCTCATCCTTGAATCCTTGGCGGTCACGTCCCTCTCCGCCGCCGCGGTGAAAGCCTGATCCCCGGTCATGAACAAGACCCTTCTCCTGATCATGTGCGACTTCATGTTGCTCAATCTCCTGGCGCTCACGCGCTGGGAGAAGGCTGAGCCACCAAGTCAGCAGAAAGTCACCGCGGTAAAACAGGCCGAGGCCAGCGCGCCGGCCGTCAACGCCGACATGGTTGAACTCATGCGGGTGTCGCTGGAGGATGAGAAATCCACCCGCGAAAAACTCGCCGAGCAGCTCAACACCACCCAGACCACGCTCTCCGAGCGTGAGCAGAATCTCTCGCGCCTCGCCCAGCAAAAGGAGCAGCTCGAAGGCGCCCTCTCCACCACCAACGCCAACGTCAAGGAACTGGAGAAGAAATATTCCAGCGCCACCAACGAGGCGTTTCTCACCAAGGAGCAGTTGGCCAAGATGCAGCGCGAACTCGAGGAGCGCAAAGCCGAGGCCGAGCGCCAGGCTGCAAGCCTCGCCGCCCTCGAACGCCAGAACACCGAGGCCCGCCAGCGCATCGAAAACCTCAATGTCGCCGTCCGGGTCGCCGAGCAGGAAAAACAACTCATCAGCCAGAATCTCACCGAGGCCAAGCAGCAGATCGAGGTCGAGCGCACCGAACGCGTCAAGGTGCAGGAGCAGACCGCCCAGCTCACCCAGGGCGTCGGCCAGCTCGCGGCGAAATCCGGCGAACTCACCAAGGAAATCCGCGACAACAAGCCGGTTAATCCCAACGTCATCTTCGCCGACTTCCTCGCCAACCGCATCAGCACCACGATCACCACCCGCCGGCCCGGACTGTTCAGCCCCACAGTGCGTGACAAGACCGCCTCGACCATTCTCGTGAGTGACGGCCAGCAAACCTACGCGCTCATGCACGTGAGCGACACGCCGTTTTTCCTGACCTTTGAGAATCCGCCCGACTACGAGCAGATCGCCGGCAAGCTCAGCCGCGGCACCTACAGCACCGCGTTCAAGGAACTGCGGTTTCTCGCCGCCGATCCGCGGATCATCGTGGCCCCGGTCGATTACTCATACGCGGCTTTGATGGGGGCCAAGGTATATCATCTGGCGACGGACATCTTCAAGGCCTCGGAAGCGCTGCTCGTGCGTGCCGATGACGGCAAGTACGGCGAGACGCCTTTCCGCATCGATGCCGCCAATCCCGGATACGTCCAGGTGGACAACCGGATTGTCACGCGCCTCTTTGGCGAATTCGCCCCCAGGAGCGGAGACCTGATGTTCAGCAAGCAGGGCGATCTGATCGGCATCATGGTCAATAACGGCTATTGCGCCGTGCTGACCAGCTTCAGCGCTTCACAAACTTTCAAGACCGGCGCTGATGTGGCGCAGTCCAAGACCGGCGCGGCCTTCGCCGACCTTGCGCGCCGCCTGCAACTCCTGCCGATGAAATTGCAGTGAGGGTCGGTGACACCCTACTGCACAGCAGATGGCGCAGTGGCAGAGTCGGCGAGCATGCCGACTGCATAGGCCACGCCGCATGTCGAATAGACGTGCCTCTGGGCCTACCCTTGCCGTGCGAAGCTATAAAGGTACGCGCTTGGATGTGTTTTCAATCCATCCTCAAATCCAGGCTTCGAGCAGCCGTTCGCCGCCCAAATGTTCCTGACAGAGATATTGCAAAGAATCAGGGCCGCTTTAGCAGCTCGGAAACTTCGATTTTAAGGGCTTTCGCCAACTTATCGACCGTTCTCAACTGCAATCCGGGCCAGTGCCCCGCCTCGATTCGCTGATAGTATTTATAGTCCAGTCCAGCCCTCTCGGCGAAGGTTTGCTGGGTAAAGCCTTGGGCTGAGCGCAAGCGTTTCAAATTCGCTTGCAGGCATTTGAGGGCGGTCACCCATGGAGCTTAACTGGACTGGAGGGTTCTTGACACCGCATGAAGATGCGGTGTTTATGGGCATCCTATGAATAATCCCTGCATCTTGATTCTTACGACCCTCGCCGGCCTTTTGTCGGTAGCCCATGCTGATCGCTCCCACCTGCAATTTCACTCTTCCAGCAGTCTTTCATAGCGGCAGCCAATGGCTTTGCGCAGGCGACGAAGGGTGGAAATCAGAATGGTGATCTGGCCGGCCTCGATTTTCTGAACCACGCGGGGAGCCAAATCGGCCAACTCGGCAAGCTTCTCCTGGGTCAATCCGGCAATCTTCCGTTCATGACGAATGTTTTCGCCCACGGCGCGCAACCACTTGTCGGCCTGTCGTTTCTTTTTTCGCACGGCTCATTAGGCCGTAAATTGCTATTTTCTAACACGACCCTACGGGTCGTTTTTATTTCCCGCTTGCCTTCCCGCCATCCCAGCCCAATTTCTACACCACGATTCCAAGCGGATGAGGCCCACCGACAAGGCTACCATTTGTCGTTG
>CAZIQP010000129.1:0-4928 GCA_964541315.1 uncultured Opitutaceae bacterium | reverse complement strand
CCCCCCATGGATGTTCCCAAATACGGTCGCATCGCAATGCCCATGCCTGATTTCAGACAGGCGGAGGACTTGTGCCTGCGCGCGAACGACACCCTGATTTTCTAACCGCGATCTTTTTCTCATTTTCCCATGCCACTGAAACGCCTCTTGTTCATCCTGTCGTTGTCCCTGCCCCTGGTTGCCGTGGCGCTGGTGATCGCGCCAAGCCAGGCCGTCGTATCCTTCGCGGTCGGCGACCTGCCGGTGATCATAAGCCCGAGTGCTGCCGGGGGTACTCTGGGCACAGGATTCAATTATCAGATTACCGCGATCAACAGTCCGACGGGTTATAGCGCGAGCGGTCTGCCGGCCTGGTTGAATTTCAATGCCACCACGGGACGCCTTTCTGGAACGCCGACATCCTTTGGGGTGTTTAATGTCAATCTGACGACGACAAATACCGCCGGTACTTACTCTGCGACGCTCACCCTTAACATCGCCAACTACGTCGATGCCAATGGCAATGGCGTCAATGACGCTTGGGAAATGACTTATTTTGGCAACCTGACGACCGTTACCGCCACTTCGGTCAACAACGTCGATGGGTTGCTGGACCGCGATGAGGCGGCCCTCGGTCTGGACCCGACACAGAACAACCTCACCGCTCCCGCCAATAACACCAGCTACACCTACAATCTCAGAAACGAACTGACCAACTGCACCCCGGCGGCAGGTGCCGCCCTGACCTTCTCCCCTGATTCCGAGGGAAACCTAAACTAACCTGACTCGGTTCCAGAAAATTTCCTTCCATGCCTTTGCTTAAATTCCGGCATTCCAGGCCGTATTTCCTAATCGGGCTTCTCGCCCTGGGCTGTGCGCAACCGGCGATGTACGCGCAATGGGAACTCGCGAACTCACGACTCAAAGCGCCGTCTGGAGCCATCAGGTCCGAGCAGACCATCACACCACCGGTTTCGACCGTCCTGGCCCCCAGTGCCCTGACCGCGGAGGCTCCCTCTCCCGATATTACTGCGCTGGCGAGCGGCTTGCTCAACAAGCCTGAACTGATCTTCGGGTATGTGCTGAACAATATCACCTATGAACATTATTACGGTTCCAAAAAGGGCGCGGCCCAAACCCTGCTGGAAGGGGGCGGCAACGATTACGACCAGTGTGCGTTGTTGGTCGCCCTGCTCACCGTGGCGGCGCAAAATACCGGCGCAAGCTGGACCATTTCCTACCAGAAAGGCAGTCAAATCGTCCCCTATGGCGATGGGACGGGCAATGATTTTGTCTCCTGGACCGGAGTCTCTCCGACTCCTTTTGCGCAACAAACGACGTGGAACGGGGCGCTGCAAAGTCTTGGCTACCCTTCCGATCCTTTTGCCGGTGACTCAACCTTCGAAAGCTGGGATCTCGCATCCAAGGAGCATTTTATTCTCGCCGCGGATTTTTCCGTAAATCGCGGATGGCCCAGTTCATTTTCCTACGATGGTCCGACCAAGTCTATTCTTCTGGAAAGAGTCTGGGTGAAATTCGTCCGGGGTGGGACGACCTTCCTTCTCGATCCGTCGTTCAAGCGCAGTGTCAGAGCAACGCCTTTTGCCTCTTTGGGCACGGCCATGGGCTACAATCGCAGCACCTTGCTTGCAAATGCCGGTGCCGCGAGTCCGGCGAATGCCTATACCTCCAGTGGCATCAGTGAAACGGGCATCCAGACAACTTTGTCCGGATACACCAATGCGCTGGTCAATTCGATCAAGAGCAGCGGCACGCCCAATTTGTCCGTGGACGATTTTTTGGGCCGGGCCAAGATCGTCGGCACGCCAGAACTCAGTGCATTGCCCACGGCAACTCCCCTGACAACGCAGGGCACAGTCACGGATCTGGGCGCTTCGATCCCGGCTGCAAGCAGGGTCACCCTGACTTTCACCATCGGCCCCGGCACTGGCTACTCCGCCCAAGCGACCACCCTGAATGTGTCGGATCTCGCGGGCCAGCGGGTCTCGATGACGTTTTCCCATGGTGTTGTGACCCTCTGGCAGGAAGATACCGCTCTGCTGACCGTCAATACCGGTTCGGCCACCACCGCCAGTGTCCCCCTTGCCACCCAGTTCAACTACCCCACCAGCTACCCCGGCAGTTTCAACGCTGCCAAAACCGCCACCTACAACGTGAACGATGCCTATGCCTATGCCATTGTGTACGGTTTCGATCCCAACGGCAGTCAACTGCGGCAGCGCCAGCGGAAACTCGACGGCTTTATCCGCAGCGCGCGGGCGTTGATGAGCGTTCCGTCCGGCAGCCTGGATTTATCGACGATTACGGATGCGACGCTCAAAAGGCAGTGCATCACGGAAACACTGAATGTCATGGGGCTCACCTGGCTCTACAACACGCGACTGAGTGAACGGGTGGGAGGGGATATCATCGGCGCTGACATGCTGGCGCACCATCGTTTGGGCCGGGTCTCCCAGGAAGCCTCCTACTACATCGACGTCTACCAGCAATTTTCGGGCGCCTATTCCCTGACGGGCGTGGTCAATGACAAGAACAGCGCATTTCAGATGACCGGTTTTTTTGATTCCGCGCATGAGCACGGGGTGATCGAACAAATGCAACCGAGCGCGGATGGAGCGGTTTCGACCGTCAAAATTCTGGCCCTTGCGAATGACTCCACCGATGCCCAGCACAATCAGGTCTACCGGGCCGATGCCACCAGTTGGCCGACCGTGCAAAATCTCCTGGTCAATTATACCGCGAACTTCAAGACGGCGACCACCAGCGCCATCAACGCCGGTGCCACTTTCATCCTCCCCAAAAACGCCCGGAATCCTTTGGGCATTTCTTGGAACGGATTCGGCTATGTGCAATTATCCAGCACCTCCATCGACATGATCATCCAGCCGGGGGCCATGAGCGGGGGATTCAACAGCGATCCGGGCAACCTGACCTCAGTGACGAATCCCGCCCCGCCCGGCGCGGCTGTGACTGGGGGCGGCGCGACTCAACCGGCTTTAACCAGTCCGACCTTCAACACGCCCGATCCCACCGCCCAAGAGCCCGTCGATATGAATACCGGGGCATTTCTGGTTGAGAATGAAGACCTGTCATTGGGCGAAGCCGAGCCTCGCGGCCTGCATTTGGTGCGCTCGTACAATTCCAACAGCATTAATTTCGACCCCACCGGACTCGGCCCGGGCTGGACCCACAGCTATAATCTGCAAGCGAGCCTGCGCTCGGCCGACGATGCCGGCATCGGCGAGAGCACTCCCTGCGACATGGCTGCCTACCTCGCCGCGGTTTATGCGGCCATCGACATCCAACGGAGCAATTCGAGCTTTCCGGCCCGCGACTGGACTCTCACGGCCCTCCTCGCCAATTGGGCGGTCAACAATCTCAAGAACAACGCGGTCTCTTTCACGCTGGGCAAGGAGTCGATGCAGTTCATCCGCAAGCCCGACGGCACCTACCAGCCGCCGGCCGGCTCGACCCTTGCCCTGACCAAGAACGGCAGCGGCGACTACTCGCTCACCGAACGCTTTGGCCGTACCTTCCTCTTCTCCAATGCCTCCGCTTTGTCTTGCACGGGCATCACCGATTTCGACGGCAAGGCGATGACGCTCACCTACGATTCCGCCCATGGCAACCGGCTCTCCAAGGTCACTGATGCCAGCAGCCGCACGCTCACTTTTGCCTACACGGGCGCGCGCCTGTCGTCAGTCACCCTTAACAACGGCACCTCCACCGGCAGCGTCGGCTACGGAACGACGGACGGCAACGGCAACCTGAACACCTATACCGATCCCGAAAGCAAAATCTGGACCTTTTCCTACACGGGCAATCTTATCACCCAGACTCAAAATCCAGACGCGGCGGTCATCATTCAAAACACCTATGACGCGCAGAATCGCGTCGTCACCCAGCTCAACCAGGGACTCGCCGCCCGCAACTGGTCGTTCTTCTGGTCGGGTGTGCGCAACGTCGAGCAGAGTCCCCTGGCCCAGCAGACCACTTATTTTTATGACCGGCGCGGGCGCAGCCTTGGTTCCATGGACGGGGACGGCAACCGCAACCAGCTCGTCTACGACGGCCAGGACCACGTCGTGCAGTCCACCACGCCCGAAGCGGAGGTGACGACCTGCGCTTATGACGCCAATCAGAATCTGACCCAAATCACCGATCCGCTCGGGGCCACCATCACCAACACTTACGATTCTTCCCAGCGCCTCACCCAGGTTGACAAGGTTGATTCGGACATCACGGTGCCGACCCGCACCAGCAAACTCGTTTATAATTCCGGTAATCTCACCAACCGACCCGACAGCACCAGTGATCCTCGCGGCGTCACGACCAAGTACACTTACGAGCCCGCCACCAGCGCCGCCGCCGGCAAGCCAACCACCATCACCCGCACCAGCGCCGAGGGCAATCGCCTCACGACCTGCAAATACGACACGGTGGGGTTTCTCAAGGAGATCGATACGCCCAATCCAGCCGGGGGCGTTTTTTCGGAGTCCTATGCCTTCAACGCGGCGGGTGACTTGCAGACCTTCACGGACAAGAACGGTAACGTCTTCAGTTATCAATATAACCTCCGACACCAGAAAACATCGGACACCGGTCCCGGTGACGGTTATTCCGGGAATCCGGATTATTCGTCGACAGTGACCAAGTACATTTATAGCAACGAGGGCAACCTGCAATATCTCGTCGATCCCCTCGGACACACGGTGAAAAACACCTGGTCAGCCACCGGGAAGTTGCTTTCGACCCAGGCCGGCCTTCAGGAAACCGCTCCGAACACCTATGACACGACGAACGCCATTACCACTGTCACAAACAACTACGACGCGCGCGACTGGCTGCAGAATTCCGTCGGGCCGGTGAACAGCCAGACCACGGCCTTCGCGTACTATAATTCGGGCCGGGTCATGACCGTGACCGAT
>CAZIQP010000128.1:0-10967 GCA_964541315.1 uncultured Opitutaceae bacterium | reverse complement strand
GCGCGTCGAAGCCGAACGATTCCTTGTAGGCCACGTGCGTGGTGGCCATGCACTGCCGGGTGTTGGAATCGAGGTGCTTGATGCCGAGGCCAAACTTGGCCACGGCGCCGAGCAATGCCATTTCCTCGGTCACAATCTGGCCGGTGCTGAGCACGGCCACGCTGTCTTTGCCGTGGCGGGCCTGGATGTCTTTGAAGCGATCGCAAAAAGTACTCAACGCCTCGTCCCAAGAAACCGAGGTCATCGAACCGTCGGCCTGCCGCAGCAGCGGAGCAGTGGCGCGGTCGGGTGCGGCGAGGGGTGTGAGCGCCTCCCAGCCTTTCGGGCAGGCCATGCCGAGATTCACGGGATAGTCCGGGTCGGGCGTGAGATTCACCGCCTCGCCGTTCTTATCGAGGTGAACTTTGAGCGAGCAACCTGTGCTGCAAAAACCGCAGATCATCGACGTGGTGCTGACCGGCTTGAGCCGGGCCGGAATCCGGCCCAGTCCGAAGTCTCCGGGCCGTAGCACAAGTTCGCTCGTCATCGGTCCGTCCACAGCGCGCAAAAGTTTTTGCACAACGGTCGTCATGTGGTCAGGCTCGCGGCAGACGGCATGCCGGGCATTTTCGGTGAATCGACGGCACGGAAAAACAGATAACGTTCGTTCAACTCACTGGCCAAGATTAGTACGACGATCGCGCCGCGCTCCGCCACGCCGGGCAAACCGTGGGAGGAATTTGTCACATAATAAGTGACAAGTATGCCGGCGAGACCGAGGGTGTAGCGGAGGAGAGTGGCAAGGCGGAGCGGGCCGCGGAGCAGACGGGCGGAGGTGTTTTTGCCGCAGAGAGAAAAGGCCTCGAAGACAAGCTTGAGCGCGAGGGCCGGTGCGGCGTATTGCGGCGCCACGATCGCGAGGGCAAGCACGGCGCCAGTGCCGACAAAGCGCGGGAAAGTCTGGCTGAAACGCCAGAAGCTCCGGCGCGTATCGACATAGATCATCACCGAACTGAAGAGCCCGAGCGCACCCGTGAACACCGTCATGACATTGAACATCGGCATGCTTTCACGCAGCACGAGAAAACCGACCCACGCGCCAAAAAGCACGGCTTCGCGGCTGAACCAGGATTGGTGCAGGCCGAGAAAGACCCGCCACGCCCGCAAGGGCTGGCCGAGATGCAGACTCGCGGCGCCGAGCCCGATTGCGCCAATGACAATCGGCACCCAGTGCATGAAGGCCGGAGCACCGTCAGCAAGAGATGAAAGTTGGATGGCCTGCGTGCAGATCGCCGCCGGCAAAAGCGTGAGCATGATCACAAGCGGCCAGTGCGGCGGCTGGGGTCGCAGTGTGGCGGCGTCGGCGGCGCGGGCGTTTGCGGGCAACGGGCGTTGCGAAACGTAACGCGTGGTGGGCTGCGTGTAATTGGCCGAAGGCGCGGCGGCGAGAAACGTGGACGTGTCGACGCGCTCCGGCTCGGAGTGGTGTACGCTGACGGTGACGATGCTGATGGCCTGGGTCGGGCAGGCTTGCACGCACGCGGGGGCTTCGTCGGCGGAGAGGCGTTGGTGGCACATGTCACATTTGCGGATGATGCCGAGACGCTCGTTGTATTTCGGGACGTCGTAGGGACATTTAAGGACGCAGTACTGGCAGCCGATGCATTGGTCATCGAGATGACGAACGATGCCGGTGCGCGGATCTTTTTCGTATGCGAGCACCGGGCAGCCGGTCATGCACGCGGGATCGGCACAATGGTGGCAGGCGGTGGTGATGGTCTGCTGATAGGGCGCGGCGGGTGTGCCACCGAGTAGCAGACCCACGTCGCGCCAGGTTTCGTTTTCGTCGAGACCGTTGAGCGAGTGGCAGGCGGAGACACAGGCCTTGCAACCTGTGCAGGAATCGAGATCGACCTCGAAGGCGTATTGTTCGTGCGGGCCGGGCTTGGAGAGCGGAATCAGATCGCGATAAACCGGCTCGAGCGCGGGCCCGGCATTGCGGGCATGGTCCTCGGAGAAACGCGCTACCGGAGTCTGGAGGCGCTGTTGCTCCTCCAGATAGGCGTCGATAATGCTTTTGTTGGGTGCATCCAAGGGAATGGGTCGGTTAATAGACGTCGCGTTGGTAACGCTTCGCGGTTTTCAAGGCTTGCACGTAATCGGCGGCTTGGGCGGGCGTACGGCCGCCGCCAATCTCGATCACCTTGTGCAGCGCGGCATCCACGTCCTTGGCCATGCGGCTGGCGTCGCCGCAGACATAGAAACAGGCCCCCGCTTCGAGCCACGCATAAAACTCCGCGGCCTGTTCGATCATGCGTTGTTGCACATAGACTTTTTCCGTCTGGTCGCGGGACCAGGCGAGGTCGAGCCGGCTGAGATGACCCTCCTGCTGCATGGTCAGTAGTTCGTCACGGTAGAGGAAATCTGTGGTGGAACGTTGGTCGCCGAAGAAGAGCCAGTTCTTGCCCTTGGCCCCGGTGGCGCGACGCTCCTCAAGAAACGCGCGGAATGGCGCGATGCCCGTGCCGGGACCGCACATGATCACGGGCTGGCTGCCGTCGGCGGGCAGACGAAAATTGGAGTTGGGATGGATGAACACGCCGACCTTGCCCACCGCCATGCCGCGTTCGGCGAGGAACATCGAGCAGACGCCCTTGCGCTTTCGCCCGTTGGCTTCATAGCGCACTGCGCCGACGGTAAGATGCACCTGGCCGGGATGAGCCTTGGGCGACGAGGAAATCGAGTAGAGCCGGGGCTGGATTTTTTTCAGCGCGGCGATGAAGGCTCCGAGAGTCGGTTTGGTTTCAGCACCGAGCAGCAGATCGAGCACATCGCGGATGGCCGGAGCGCCTGCCGAAGTTTTTCCGGCCGTCGCAGCGCCAGCCATGACGGGGGCGAGCAGGTCGATCAATGCCTGGCTGGGCCGGCCCAGATCGTAGTGGACCGTGAGCGCGGTGCGGAGGGGCAGTTCGCCCGCCGGGGTCGGGACCGCTTCCTCGCCGTCGCAACCGAGCGCACGAATGACATCGCTGACGAGGTCCGGACAATTTTGCGGATACACGCCGAGCGCATCGCCGGTCTCGTAGGAAAGGCTGGATCCTTCGAGGGAAAATTCGAAATGGTTCACTTCCTTGGCTGAGCCGGTGACATTGAGCGGACGGAAAGCCAGCACGGGGGCTGGGAACGGATTTTTTTTGGAATAGCCGGAATCTTCGGAGGCGACAGGGGCGGTTTCCGCCGGAGTGGACGATGCCCCGACGGCACTGGCACTCAATGCCCCGAGGGCGGCATCCAGCCAACTGGTGACAGCGGCTTCGTAATCGAGATCGCAATCGACGCGGGCGGTGGCGCGGGTGGCGCCGCATTTTTCCAACAGAGCGTCGAACTCACGGCCGCATCGGCAGAAGTGCGTGTAGTTCGTGTCGCCAAGGGCGCAGACGGAAAAGCGCAGGTCGATGAGCGAAGGAACCTGTCCGCTCGTCAGGGCGGCATGGAGAGCCTTGGCATTGTCCGGTGGCTCGCCATCGCCATAGGTGCTGGTGATGATCAGCAGATTTTTCGCGGCGGGAAGTTTGCCCGCCTCGAAGACACCCATGTCGGCGACGGTCGCCAAAAACCCGCGTTTGGCCGCGGCCTTGGCGGCTTTTTTTGCGATGGCCTCGGATGTCCCGGTTTGCGAACCGAAGAGAATGGTAAGCGGCGTGAGTGCGGCTGGCGCGGCGGTGGCGAGCGCGGGAACGCCGCCGGCGCTGCGCGAGTACATGCCCGCGAAGAAACCGTTCAGCCAGGCACGTTGTTCTGGAGTGAAGGGTGCGGAGTCGGGTATGAGTGGCGTGGGCTTGTTCATGCGGCGAGCATAGATCTCAGTTCGTCGACGGAATGGCGACGCGTCCACTCGATAAAGCTCTCGCTCGCGGCACGGCGGGAAGTGTAAGTGCGGAGGATATTTTTGACAAAGTCATTTAACTTCGTCGCGCGAATACCGCGGAAGACTTCGCGGGCAACGCCCTGTTCGTTATCCATGCCGCCGCCGAGCACGACGTTGTAACCGTCGGAACCGTCGGCGAGTTTGGCCCCGATGAAACCAATGTCGCCGGCGTAGTGCTGGGCGCACGAATGCGCGCAGCCGGTGAAATGGATATTAAGCGGCGTGTCGGTAAGCGTGGAGCCGGTAAGCGCGGCGAGCAACGCGGCGGCGTGCGCTTTGGTGTCGGCGGCGGCGTACTTGCAACCCCGGCTGCCCGTGCAGGCGATGATGCCACCGGCGGCGGCGCTGGCCTCAGTGTAGAGACCAAGGGCCACGACGGCGCGACGGACCTCGATCACGTTTTCGGCGGTGAGGTGCGGAATGATGACGCTTTGCCAGACGGTGAGGCGGAGTTCGCCGCGACCATACTTTTCGGAGAGGGAAGCGAGCGCGCGCATTTGCCCGGAAGTGAGCTTGCCGGCGGTGGTGCCGATGCCGAGGTAATGCAGGCTGGCTTGCGACTGATGGTGCGCACCGAGCCAGCCGTGCTTCATGACGGGCTTGCGCGGTTCGCAGGCGGCGGGCGGCAGACGGCTGAGCGGGAAAGCGAGCCTGGCCTGCGTTTCCTCGATGAATTTTTCCACGCCGATTTTTTCCAGGACGTATTTGAGGCGGGCCTTCTTGCGATTGGTGCGGTCGCCGTGGGCGATGAAAACGCGGATCATCGCGGCGGCAACCGCGACCGCCTCGCTGGGTTTCAACAACAGGCCCGTGTCGCGCGCGAAATCGAGATGCCCGGTGATGCCGCCGAGGTGGACGCGGAAATAAACGCCGGGCGTGATGGCTGAACCGGGATGGGCCGCGAGTGATTGCTCGGTAACGCGGCAGGCAAAGAAACCGATGTCGTTGGTGTCGACGGCGGCGGAGATGCGGCCTCCGCTGTCGAAGGCGACGTTGAATTTGCGCGGCAGGCCGTACATGTCGCGGTGATTGAGAACATAGTGGTGGAACGCCTTCGCCATAGGGACGACGTCGAACAATTCCTCGGGATCGAAACCGCTCGTGGGGGTGGCGGTGACATTGCGGATATTGTCGGCGCCGGAACCGCGCGAAGTGAGGCCGAGCTCCTGTACGCGCGTGAGCACGGAGATGATGTCGCGCGGTTTGAATTCGCGGAGTTGCAGGTTGCCGCGGGTGGTGATGTGCGAGACGCCGTTGCTGAGATCATCGGCGAGATCGGCGAGGCCGCGCAGTTGCGGTGCGGTGATCACACAGCCGGGCACGCGCAGGCGCAGCATGAAACTGTCCTGGGCGGGCGCGACGTAGAAGAGGCCGAAATATTTGAAACGAAACGTATCGGGCTCGTCGGGAAATTTGTCGGCGTCGGCGTGGGCAACGAGCTTCGACCAGATGTCGAGCGGGTTCTCGTCGTGTTTCCAGCGCTCGGGTTTCGAGAGATCGTCGAGCGGCGTGCCGAAAACGGTATCCTCGGCGGGCGGCAGCGCGAGATTGCCCGTGGCGGCGTGGGCGGGATTGGCGGTGAGGAGTCCGCCGGCCGTGTGGCCGGCAAACTGACCGCTCGCCACGACACCGGCCATGAATCCTTGGAGGTATTCTTTTTGTTCGGTGGAGAAGCCTGAGTTGGCGAAGGTGGTGCTCATTTTTCCGATGGATCAGATCCGGGCCGCGGCCGTCTTACCCCACGTGTTGCGCCAGGTGTTTTTGATGAAGTAGAGGCAAATGAGGGCGAGGGCGCAGAGGCCGGCGAAGAAGAGAATGCCGCTCGTATAGGTGCCGGTGTGTTCCTTGGAGGCGCCGAAGAGCATGCCGAGGAGGAAGCCGCCGAGACCGCCGCCGCAGCCGACGAGGCCGGTCATGAGGCTGATTTCCTTGGTGAAACGTTGCGGGAGCAATTGAAACACCGAGCCATTGCACATGCCAAAAGCGCCGGAAGCGATGAAGAAGGCCGCACCGCATACCCAGAGATTGGTGGATAGTGCGGCGAGCACGAGAGCCGCGCCGGCGACCGAATAAAAAATTCCCAGCGCGCGAATGCCGCCGAAACGATCGGCCAGAGCGCCACCGTACGGCCGGCCCAGAGCGCCGACCAAGGTGCAGAAGGCGGCCATTTCACCGGCTTGCACGGGCGAGAGGTGGAATTGATCCTTGAAGTAGATTGCGAACGCGGTGGCCAGGCCGACGAAGCCGCCGAAGCTGATCGTGTAGAAAAAGCAGAACCAGTGGGCGTCGCGGGAACGGAGGACGTTGAGGTAGTCGGAAAGATTTTTCTTTTTCACGACGCCCGGCGGCTCCTTGGCGAAGCACGCATAGAGACCGAAAGCGAGGGCGAGCGGAACGAGCGCGGCGCCGAACACGGATTGCCAGCCAAAGGCGCTGGCGATGCGCGGGGCGATGAGGTGGTCGATCACCACACCGATGTTGCCCGCGCCGGCGAGACCAAGCACCACGCCTTGGAGGTGCGGCGGATACCAGCGGCCGGCTTGCGGCAGCGCGACGGCGAAACTCGCACCGGCGACGCCAAGGACGAGTCCGAGGGCGAGGGCTTGGTGGAGATTATGGATACCAAAGTACCAAGCCGCGGCCAGACCGCCCATGACGACCAACTGGGCCAGCAGGCCGGTGTTCTTCGTCCCGATGCGATCGACGAGCAGGCTCAGGACGATGCGAAGAAAGGCGCCGGAGAGAATGGGCGTGGAAACCATCAGAAATTTCTCCTGAGTGTTCAGGCCGAGCGACGGCGCGATCAGGGCGCCGAGCGCGCCGAGCATAGTCCAGACCATGAAGCTGACGTCAAAATAGAGAAATGCCGAGGCGAGCGTGGGCCAGTGGCCGTGCTGGCGGAGCTGGCTGTAAACCCCGCTCTTGGCAACGGAGACAGGAGCAGGCGCGGCGACGATAGCAGGCGCAGTCGGCGGCACATTGAGCGGCGTGGCGATTTGAGTGAGGACGGATTCCATAAGAGTATCCAATCCATAGCGCGCTCCATGCCAGCGGGTGGGAAGTGGCCTCAATCGGCGACGCAAAGAATTCATCACGTTGATGAACAGTGTTCATACAAAACTATTAATTTGCCGATTAAATGAGCGCCTTAACTTAATCGGCCCGCAAAAAGCCGTGATCAATGAACCGGTATTATGACCGGTAGTGGCGACGACGATGGAAAGGCGATTTTTCGCAAAAAATCACCCGATTTTTAGTGAAGCGGTTCGTGAGCAATCCAGTGACGGGCGCCTGTTCAGGCTTCGGCGGCTCGGCGTCCGCTCCAGCGGGCGAAGTTGTGCTGAAACCGCGTGAGTGCGCTGGGCGGCTCAACTGCTTTCCCCAACAACGTGGGCGGACCGTCGTCATCCGTGTTGCGCAGCGGGCGCAGATGGCTGCGTTCTTCGAGGAACGTGATCAGGTGCTCGCGACAGCGGTAGTATTCCGGATCTGCCAACAGCTGAACGCGTGAACGGGGTCGGGGGAATTTGACCTCGAGAATATCGCCAACGGTGGCAGCCGGGCCGTCCGTCATGCAGACGACGCGGTCGGAAAGAAAAAGCGCCTCGTCGACATCGTGAGTGATGATGAGCGCGGTGATCTTCAGGCGTTGCCACATTTCGAGCAGCACGTCCTGGAGTTCGGCGCGCGTGAGTGAATCGAGCATGCCGAAAGGCTCGTCGAGCAGCAGCATCTTGGGGGCAAGCGCGAAGGCGCGGGCCAGACCCACGCGCTGCCGCATGCCTTGTGAGAGCTCGGCCGGGCGTTTGTGGAAGGAGCTGCCCAAGCCAACCAGTGCGAGATAATATTCGGCGAGCTCGCGGCGTTCCTTCGCCGTGGCGGTGTAGTAAACTTGGTTCACCCCGAGGAGCACATTATCCAAGGCGGTGAGCCACGGCAGCAGACAGGGCGATTGGAAAACCACGCCGCGATCAGGACCGGAGTCGATGACCTGTTTGCCCGAGAGGGCGATGCCACCAGCGGTGATGTCGGTGAGGCCGGCGATCATTGAGAGCACCGTTGATTTGCCACAGCCGGAGTGGCCGATGATGGAGACAAATTCACCGCGCTCGATCTTGAGGGTGAAATCCTCGACTATGACGGCCGGACCGTAGCATTTGGAAACCTGGGAAAGATCAAGGTAGGAGGACATGGGAGGAAAAAGTAGCGAGTAGAGAGTAGCGGGTAGTGAGTAGTGGTTGGCGGAGTGTTTGGTTGTTATGCTCGCTACCCACTACTCGCTGCTCGCTACTGCCGTAAGGTTTTCACGCCGCCGTGGGCGCTGGCCCCAGCTGAGGATGGGGCGGCCGAGCGTGATATCCTCAGGGATCAGATCGGGCGCGGCGCGGTCGGTGCCGAGTCCGGTCCGGCGGGCCTGGCCGATCTCAAGCAGGCGGGTTGTGATGGTGGCGCGGAGATGCTTGAACTCGGGATCATGATTCAATTCCCGGCGATCGCGCGGATGGTGCAGTGTGACGGGAAATGATTCGGCGAGCGTGGCGCCCGGGCCGGTGGTGAGCGGGATGATGCGGTCGGCCATGAGCAGCGCTTCATCGACATCGTTGGTGATCAGCAAAACCGTTTTGCGATCGGCTTCCCAGAGGTTGACGATTTCCTGTTGCAGAGAACCGCGGGTGAGCGCGTCGAGGGCACCGAGCGGTTCGTCGAGCAGGAGAATGGCCGGGTTCATGGCGAGACCGCGGGCGACGGCCACCCGCTGGCGCATGCCGCCGGAGAGCTGGCGCGGAAGCTTGTCGCGGGCCGGCATCAGTTTCACCATGCCGATCCAATGTTCGATGTGCGCGAGACGTTTGGCATCGGACCAATCGGGAAAGCAGCGGTTCACCGCGAGCGCAATATTGTCGAACACCGTCAGCCACGGCAGCAGCGAGTAATTTTGAAAAACCACCCCGCGTTCGAGCGAGGGTCCGGTGATGGGCTTGCCGTCAAGCATGACGGTGCCGGAGTCCGCGGCGATCAGGCCGGCCACGAGATTGACGAGCGTGGTCTTGCCCGAACCCGAGTAGCCGACGATGGCGACAAACTCGCCGCGTTCCATCGTCAGGTTGAT
This sequence comes from uncultured Opitutaceae bacterium, assembly GCA_964541315.1. Lineage (GTDB taxonomy): Bacteria > Verrucomicrobiota > Verrucomicrobiia > Opitutales > Opitutaceae > Didemnitutus. The sequence continues at coordinate 1,950 of CAZIQP010000128.1, read as the reverse complement.
ATCGCGCAGCACGTCCGTCGTCCCGCTGGCGGTGCGGAACGATTTGCTGACGCTTTTGAGTTCGAGAAAAGGCATGAGGCGGGGGATTGGCCGAAAAAGCTGAAGGGCTCGTGGCTTGAAGGTGGGGCGCGACCGCTGGACGCGCCGTTGGGTTTGTGGATGATTTTGTTGTTCGCGGCGGTCCCAGCGGTCCCGCCCTGCCAGGTTAGAATTTCACGGTGAATTGCACATAGCCAAACGAGGCGTTGTCGGCGCGGCCCAGGGTGGTGCCAGCCGCCCGCGCGGCGGGCAGATAGCCGCCGGTCCAGTAATAACTGTAACCGAGCAGGATTTCATAGGGCGGGCTGGGCGACCAAGTCCAAGTGGCGTCGAATTCACGACCGAGATCGGAGGGCAGGCCGGCGCGGATGCCGGTGGCCGGCGTGGCTACGGCCGTGATGGCGTTGGCGCGATACCAGAGATCCTGGGTATTTTGCAGCGCGTCCCAGTGGTAGTCGAAACGCAGGATGGATTTTTTCAGCGAAGAATCGAGGTCCACCAACGGCTTGAAGCGGAGGGAAGTCCCGACTTGCCGCATGTTTTTCCAGCCAAGTGTGTCCATGTACCCGTAAAACTTATGGTTCGTGGGGAAGAGATTCAGAAACGCATCGTTGTTGGTGTCGTTGGGATTTTTGTCGCCACTGGCCACATTGTATTCCACGGAGAGCCGCGGAAGATACTTGCAGCGCTCCCAATTGCGGCCGAGTTCGGCGTGAAGCGCGTACGCTCGATGGTCATACCAGTTGGGCACGACGACGATTGCGTTCGTCAGACCGGGCCGCGACTTGCCCCGTTGATAGGCCGCTTCGACGATGTAATCAAAACCGTAGAGCGGAGCGGTCGAAATGGACTGCGCACGAAAACCTGCGGTCCAGATTTTTTCGGGAATGTCGTACGGTGCGACACCGGAGGCACCGGTGGTGAGGGTGTTCGGGCGATAGAACGGACCATTCTGGTCTTTGTCGCGGTAGAGCAGATAAACATCGGTCTTTTGGTTTTTGATGAAGCCGGAGTTCTGCACATACAGGCCCGAGAAAAGATCGTGCGGATCAGACCGGTCGAGAACGGACGCACTTTCTTCGGTCTGGTTGCGGTCGCCGACCGTGACGACACGGGCGGCAAAGGCGTCGATGGTGGTTTTGCTCGCGGCGGCATTGTAAACCACCTTGAGCGCGTCGAAGGTGCGGGCGATGTTGTTCCACTCGAAGCCGCCGACGAGACGTTCGTCCCCGTATGCGAGCACCTGCCGGCCGATGCGCAGGTTGATCACATCATCGCGGGGATCGCCGATATCGGCGTAGAGCTGGCGGAGGTTGATCGGGTCGTCGCCTTCCGCGGCGTTGACGAAGGGCACGTTCATGCGCTTCGAGTCGAACTCACGCGAGTCCTGCACCTGCCCGTAGAGGGAAAACTTAGGGTTGAAGGTGAATTTTATGCCGGCGCGCAGCCGGGTGAGGATGAAGTTGTCGTCGACCACCGTGTTGGTGGCCGAACTGAAATCGAAGGTGTTGTTGCGCGACTCGACGCGGACGCGCTCGTTGAAATCGAGCGTGAGCTTGCCGTTGTCGAAGGTCAGCGGGTCGCCGAAGACATAGGCCTGCGCCGTCGTCGCGACCAGGCCGAGGGCCAGAACGGTAAGAGGAAGTTTGTAGTTCAACAGACTACAAACACTCCGGGTGAGTGATGCGGTGCGAGTGGTGGGTCGGGTGGTCATGTAGTGGTGGTCGGTCGTTAGATCAAAAGGCGTTCAGGTCGTGGCGCGCAGCCGGGCCTCGGCTACGCTCATCAGGCGGTCGAGCACGAAGCCGATGAGGCCGATGCTGATCACGCACATGACAATGTGTTTGTAATTAAGCGCGTTGTATTCCTGCCAGAGGAAGCCGCCGAGTCCGGGGGCGCCGGTGAGCATTT
>CAZIQP010000127.1:0-10998 GCA_964541315.1 uncultured Opitutaceae bacterium | reverse complement strand
AGCGCCTCGAAAAGGAACGTTTTGCCCAAGGGATGACAGGAGCTGTCACATTGCCAGATTAAACCGGTTAGACGATTTCCGAAATCCTGAAAGAGGGAAGTAAAGACGTCACGTCTTGACTTTTGACAAAAGGCAGAATTCGGCATCGGCTTGTCAAGAGTCAAGACATGACGTCTTCAGATTGGCCCCCTTTTTTCTGCCCAGGCACTGGAGGAAAGCGGCTTTGGCTTTTTCCGTCCGAAAAATATCCGTCCGGTAGTTTCCCCGGTTCAGGACGTGATACACTCCGGCTTCGGATTCCATGCGCAACGGTCGGGCCATCGGCCTGCTTCTGGGGACGCACCTGGCAGCCGTCAACCCCAAACCCCAAGGCCTGACCCTTTCGGATCGTTTTGGCAGCCGTCAACCCCAAACCCCAAGGCCTGACCCTTTCGGATCGTTTTGGTAATCCGCGTAAAAATCCTACGACGACAATCACGGTCCGTTCTACGACGTCAATTTGGCCGGGAACATTTAGGGAAAGAGGAAACTAATCCTGCCGTATCTCCTTTCTCCTGCGAGCAACACAGTCCTTGGCTGGCGGCCATTAATTGTGAGCAGGTCCAATAACTGGTCGAGCATGCTCCCTGGAAGTTCCACTCGCTTCATGATCTGACTTCCAGGCACAAAAACAAAATTTTGGGGCCAACTGCTTGGCCATGCCACCGGGTCTCCAAGTCCACCCGGTTCTAGGGTAACGACAACCTTCTCCGGCTGCCACCGCTTAGCATCCACATCATCAAATGCCGCTACTTCGGTAAGGGCATCGCGGATTTTGGCAGGTAGCGCCGACCACAGTTTTCTCTCGTTTTCATTCAACTGAACATATTCGGCTGCGATCTCAGGATTATCACTTTTGAGAACATGCGGCTTTCGCCAATCGCCCTTGATTACTATACTTTTCCCGCCGCACCAAATAGCAGTTTCTTCAGGATCGGAGCTACTAGTCAGAGCGAAAACTTTGCCGCCATAGGCCCCGGCCAACTCGGTAAATTGATTAACGATAAGTTCAGCCTTATTGTTGTGTGAAATTGAAAATGCACTGACGGAACAAGCCCAACCTTTCCTCCAAATTACTACGCCATCGGAATATGCCGAAAAGACAGGGCAATCCCAATCCAAGACGCCGCGATATGACTGATCCGAATCGTTTTTGATGATCAAGACAGGCTTGGGCTGACCAGCCGAAAGCATCACCGACAATAGAAAATAAACTGCCCCGAGTTTTAATGGCAAGTGGACTCCGCGCAGCAAAACAGACGGTTTAAATCTTGAACTACATAATAGCGCTAAGGACCAAAATGGGAATGTATGAAGACGAGTTTTCATGGCAGATAATGTTTGAATGACTATCTATACGGATTGGGATCCCAATCCGAACCTGCTCCCGACGGGCGATCCACCGTTCTGGTAACGTCCCATAGCGTTTGATTTTGCAACTGATAGATTTTTAGGTGTCGGGCGTTACTATTCGCATCTATCATATCCCAGCCTGTTCGCGCATTCATGAAGTCGGTTGCGTGGAGAAGCTCATGTATAGTTGAAACGAGCATTTGAGCCCCATTGTCGCGCATTATCTGAACTTGTATATTTAACCCATCATTGGCCCATGTTTCATTGCTATTACCAAATTCAAATGTGATTTGTCTGCCTTCGTTATCCGGGTTCAACAAGCTTTTAGTAATAAATGTCATCCCAATTGCCGGGTCCCCATTGGGGCGCTGAAACAAGAATGCTTGTGCCAACAATCCCTTTAAAGTCGCAAGATTGGCATCTACTACATCTCTCCCTGGGGCTCCTGCCGGAATCCCCAATCCCGGCACAAAAAGTTTGAAATACTTTCCCCATTTACTCCAAAATCCATCAATCTGACTTTGAGTTAGTGTAGGCAAAGGTCCGTCGGCACCGAGTCCGCCTCGCCGCTCTGCACTGTTTGGGGCATCTGATTTTTCCGGACCAAGTATTATCAATCTTGGTGGCTGTGCCGGACCTGCCGGGAAAATGTCTGCTGCCAACCGCTTCCATTGCTCTTTGCGTGCCTGCTCCCTGGCTTGCCTGTCCGCTTCGGCTTTATTCATATAATCTCTTTGGGCACGGAATATCTCAATATCGATATCAGCCTGAGCGATCTGGGCCAACAAGGAGGGGGTGTTGTCACCGAGCATGGGCATCGGGGGCAGCTCCTCCACATGGATTGCCGTGGAGGGGACGTAGTGGTAGAGGGTGTCCGTACCGGGATTATACCACGCGTTGTCGGCCCAGGCCTGCTGGGTGGGATGCAGGAGCGAGTAGTGCATGGCATCGATGGTGCCGGGATTATCCTCGATGAAAGAGTCGGTGAGCTGGCCGAGGTAATCCCAGCGGTTGACGCCGTCGTTCCCGCAGAAGGCGTACAGGTTGAGTCCGCCGGCTTCGCCGAGGGGATCCTGGTTCACGAAGCGGCCGAGGGCGGGTGAATAATACCGGTAGCCGTACCAGGCCCAGCCGGTCTCGGGGTCGGTGTACTTGGTGGAGAATCGGAAGGGGTTGTCGGCCACGGCGGCATCCAGCACCTCGTTGCGGAGGTAGTTGCCAAAGGGATCGTACTCATAGACGGCGGCGAGCGCGCCGGTGCCGGCGTTGACGAGCGCGGCCACGTTGCCGTTGCCGTCGTAGGCGGGGTAATAGCTCGGGCCGGGGCTGCCGGCGCTTCGTTCCTGCACGACCAATTGTTCGGCTTGCTGGTTGTCGTGCAAGCGGCGGATCAACGCGGTCGCCTCCGCCAACTGCGGTGTCGGCTGCGTCTTCAGCTCCTCAACGATCAGCTCCCTTGTGTTCATGGGTGGAGCTTGTCAGATTAATTCTCCCCTCTAAGCCCGGCTTCGCTCGTCTCGTCCGGCAGCCAGAAGGCCCAGATCGCGGCGGCGAGGGCGAGCAGGCTGGAGTAGAGCAGGGCGGTACGGAAATCGCCGACGGGGGCGAGCCAGCCGAAGATGATCGAGGCGACGGCGGCGGCGGCGCGTCCGATGTTGTAGCAGAAACCCGAACCGGTGGTTCGCAGCAGCACGGGGAAAAGCGGGGGCAAATACATCGTGAACAGGCCGAACACGCCGGAGAAAAATCCGACGAACGGCACCCAGAACCAAGCGAGCTCGCCGAATCCGCGCGGCACGATGAACGCTCCCGCCATGCTGCCGAACAGCGCCCACAACATCAGCATGATGGCGCGACGATTGTCCATCAGTTTGGCCAACCAGCCGGCGAAGTAATTGCCGATGACCGATACCGCGATCATGGTGAAAAATGCCGCCGATAGTTTGGGGGTGATTTCAGGGGCGGGCGTGCCTGCGTCGACGAGCAATTTGCGCACATGCTGTGCCTGCCAGAAGATGAACAGCCACCAGGCGGAGAGACTGAACGCGCACACCGCCATCGTTCGCCATGTGATCGAGGCCACCGTGCCACGAAAAAGGTCGCGGATGCCCGGCTTGCGCACGGTTTCACTTTCTGCGTGTTGCCATGCTTCCGGCTCGGGCACGTTCTTTCGAATCCAATAAACAATCAGCGCGGGAAATACTCCGATGAGAAAAACCATGTGTTCAGGCGCTAGGCGGGGCAGGAAGCTTTTCACCGCGGGCACGAAACCGTGCAGCCAGCCGGGTTGCCCCGTATCGATGAAAAGCTGTTGGAGCCATGGCATGATCAGCCAAACCACGGCGGAAGCGAAGAGTATCCCGAGATTCACCCCGCTCTGCAGCACTGCGGCGATCCAAGGCCGCCAGGCTTTTGGCCACGTCTCGGCGAGCAGCGAGGAGCCGACGGCCCATTCCCCGCCGATTCCGAGGGCGGCGACAAAACGAAATATCATGAGCTGCCACCAGGTTTGCGACAGGGCGCAGAGACCGGTGCAAAGCGCGTAGGTGAGCACAGTGAGCGCGAGCGTGCGGCTGCGGCCGAGCCGGTCGCCGAGCCGGCCGAAGAACGCCCCGCCCAACGCCCAACCGACGAGAAATGCGGCCTGGATGTAGGCACTTTTTTGCTTCACCTGCGGATCATCCGCCGTGGTGGCGAGGAGATGGAGCACGAGCGGTCCGGCAACGAGCGTATAGAGGTGCAGTTCGAGGCCGTCGAAAAACCAGCCGAGCCAGGCGGCGATGCCGGATTTCCATTGTTGCGCGGAGATTTCGCGAAGATGCGTGGCTTCGCGCGCCGGGGTGGGATGACTCATGGGGTGCAGTGAGCAAAGCCATGGGGCCGGACGAGTCCACGCGAAACTCCGTCCAGGAGGGTTCCGACCACGGATCATTTCCGCGGCATTTTATCGAGCATGTGCTGGGCTTCAGGACGGAGATCGGATTCGAGCGCTTTGCCGAGGAATAGTTCCAGATCCTTTTTTGCCCCGCGAAAATCTCCCAGATGGAAGCGGGCTTCGCCGCCATAATAATTCATAAGATAGAATTCGTTGGCGAGTTCCAGCACGGCTTCAGCGGATTTTTTCTGGGCGGCCCAGTCTTGGCGCAGAGAGGCGCGGGCCAGGTAAATCATCTGCCGGTCAAATTCATCCGCTTGGACAGCCGCGGTGTGTTCAAAAAAGGTGTCGGGGAGCAGTTCGGGAGCCTGAATGAGCTGCGCCAGACGGGTGGCATGCAAGATACTTGAAGCCCCGCCTTCGATCCAAAGATTGGGAAGCATGCTGGCCAGTTTTTCCCTGGCTGCGGCCGTGAGCATCTTCAGCTCCGTCTGGTTGTTTTGGGCAAGCAACAGATGTTGTGCATAGGGGAAGAGGCGGGAAGAGGCGAGGATGTCGGCGTCGATTTTTTCAAAGAGAGCGAGGGCGGCGTTGGTTTGCTGGCGGGAGCAATGATACATGAATTGCAGGCTGGTGATGGCCTGATGGTCGGACTCACTGATGGCTTGCTGGCCAAAAATGGATTCGGGGCGCGCCTCCGCCGAGTTGCGAAGGTCGAATTGGGCAAGTTGCCGGCGGATCTGTCGGCGGGTTTCCGCAGTGGTACTGGCGTCGGCGTTGGAGAGAAAATTCTGGCAAATTGTCACCACGCGTTCGCGCACGGCGGGGGTGTCTGGATCGGACAAGCTCGCAATGGCACCAAACCAGCGGGCGCGGGTGGAATCATCAATGTCGGCGGCAAGTATGGCGGTTTCCAGATCGGGGCCCAGGGCGCGGCGTTTGTTTACATAGGTGGATGCGTCGTCAAGAAGGCCCAGGACAATCGAAGGATCGGTCTCGGCATAAAGATTCTGGGCAAAGAAAGCGGCGATGGCCCGGCCCCGGGTTTGATGATCCAAGCTTTTCAGGCTATGGTGCCAGGTAAGTTGCCGGTAGATCTTGGCGTCGGCCAGATTCGAATCGCAATGTCGCGCCAGAATTTCCCGGATTTGACGATAGAACGGCAGATTGGCGGTCTCACGCCGAATCTGCCTGCTCCAGTCCAGGCGGAGGCCGTTGGCGGACTGGGTGAAGCCGGGTGCGACATTCAGGTTTGTCGCCCCTTCGACCAGGTTGCTCGCAAGAGTGGAGTCTCCTGCCCTTACCATCTGGGTAAGCAGGCCTTTGATCAGGATGCTTTGGAACTGGTCGATGCGTTCCTGGAGAAGAGCCTGGCAAGCTTCCGTTGCCTTGGCGGTCTCGTAGTTCTCCAGGACCCGGGCGGCGGCGAAACCGGCATCATAGATTTTTTTCCAGTGCTCGCGCGCCTTGAGATCTTGTTCGGTGACGAGCAATTTCGCGGCGGCGGCGGTATTGCCGAATTGGAGAAGAAAGGCGATCCGACCTGAGTACAGACGGAATCGGATGTTTTCCGGCAGTGATTTAAGAAGCAGGGCCGAGCCATAATGATCGGCGTAGTCATCAGCCTGGTGGACAAGATAGCCGGTGGCACCGGCGACATATTCAAAAGCGCGATACCGAAGATCCATGGGTTTGTCATCGTTCAATGCAACGCGGAGATTGCAGATGGTCGCCTCGTCGAATGAAAACGGCCCGGACTCATAAAGGCCGTTGGCCGGAGGATTGGCATAACGGGGGGCATCGAGAGTGAGCGGGGGCACGGCCAGCAGCCAGTCGAGTTTGCGGTTTATCAGCCAACGCTGAACCGCTTCATTGAAATCCGCCCCCGCTGTGGAATCTTTGCGCAGTTGGTCCAGTCTTTCCGTCAGGCGGGATTTTATGGTTGCGGTGGCGGTGATATCGGGATGGTTCAGCTCACTGTTGAGCAGCGCCATATTTGCCGCAGTATCCTTGCGGGCGAAGAGGGCGTTGGAAAGAGCTTCAACCGTTTCGGCGCGGCTGTTCAGTTCCTTGTCTGCTTTCAGCGCGGCGGTGGCGGCGGCGATGGCCTGGGCGCTCTCATCGGAATCGGCGGAGGTAAGCAGCCAGAGTCGAAGTGCCGCGGCCCCGGTGGCCTGGGTGGTGCCGTATTCCTCGAACAGTCTCCGGGCGAGCGGACGGGCTTCCGCCGGGCGATTCAAGTCGGCCAGCAGCGCGGTCTCCCACAGCCGCGCACTGCGGCAGGCGACTTCGTCCAAGGAAGGAAAATCATGCACCAGCAGCAACCCGAATTCATACAGATCACGATGCAGCGCCGGGGAGATGTTGCCGGCCGAGCCGGATTGAGCGCACACGTTGCTGGTGAAAAGAGGAATCCATTGCGCATTGCGGACGAGCAGATCCAAATGACGGAGAAAGGCGGCGGTATTCTTGGTGCCAACGTCCGTCGAGATTTTCTTTTGCAAGCCGGTGATATCGTCGATCAGGGGCAATTGATCGGCCTGACTCGGGGACACGCCGTATTTGCGCAAAAGTTTATCCCAGGCCGGACGCCAGGATTCCTGGCGTTTCCAGAATTTCAGCAACGCCTCAGGCTGGCTGGCCTCGGGCAGAAGATATTTCAGGGTGTCCGCATAACGGATGGCCTCGCGGTATTTGGGCACATCCTCGCCCATGGCGTTGAGCAATTCGAGGGCTTGGTCATACCGGTGCAGCTCCAGATTGAGCAGCATTGCGGCGAAAAGATATTCGGAACCGCGCCGATGGGTGAGATGATCCTTGGTGACTATGGCAAAGTCGGCGAGCGCGGCGTCGGTTTGGCTTTCGCCCAGTTCCATGAGCGCGAGTTCTCCGCTGGTTTCGACGCGCTGATAGGGGCGGGTGCCGGGGTGGGTGATGATCTTCTGATAAACGGTGCGCGCGGCCGGGATCTGCTTGCGGGCTTGCAAGGCTTCAGCGTATTCGAGCCAGATTTCAACAATGTCATTCGATTCCTCGGTGGGCAGCGTGTAGGATTCCTCGGCGATCTTGGCCAATAGTTCGGGGGCAAGGTTGTCGTGGTGCAGCCACCAGGCGGTCCAATAGGTGTATTTCGCGAAAGTCGGATAATCTGTTTCATGATAGCGGATCAATTGGAGCACGGCATCGATTGTCTCCGCCCTTTTGGCGGCGTCATTTTTGGCTTCGATGTGTTTGATCAGCGCGGCGGTATCCGTGAATTGGGGAGATTTTTCCTTTGTGATCCACGCGAGCGGATGTTCGTCAAGCCAGGCGCTGATCGCCTTGGTGTAGGCAAGGCGCAGGCGGCCGGCTTCTGCCATGGCTTTGATCCGCGCGAGCTGGGCGGCGGCCTTGGTCAGGCCGGGCATGGTTTGCAGGACGGGCGTCAGACAATCGGTGATGTGGGCGTAGGCGGACTCAGGCAGCTCGGTTCGTTTTTTGCTCAAATCTTCCAAGGCTGATTCGAGCAGGCTGTCGGCATTCTCGGGTGGCAGCTTGGCAATCCGTTCGGCCCACTGACGCGTAGCGGCGGGATCGGCGAGCCGGGCGAGCAGCCGGGCTTCGAGTTTTAACATGTCTTCCTGGGCTTCCTCGGGTCGCGTATCAAAGTCTTGCAGATAGGCGAGAGCAAGGACGGGATCTTTCTCGGAAAGGAAGACTGCGGCGTAGTAAGCGCTCCAATTCTGGCGGTAGCCGCTGAGCGACTTGTCGGAGGCCACGTTTTGCAGATCCTTGATCGCGGCGGTCTCATGCGTAGCCCACCAGCGGGCACGGCATTCCAGATATTGGGCCCAACCGCGGGACTCGCTGGAAATCTGCGTTTCATAGCGGGCCAACAATTCACGGATCAGCCCGGATAATCTGGCGTTGTCCTTGTCGGCGTCGATGAGGGCGATGAAGACTTTGGCTTCGAAGCAGGTGGGAATATCGTCGGGGAACCATTGCAACACCTGTTCAAGGGCGGAGCGCCGCTCGCGGTCTTTTTCGCCGGAAGGAAAACGTTGGGCGAGCAGCCGCAACTGGCCTTCGCCGGTGGCCAGAACGGGAAAGTTGGTGAGGGCGGTCCGGGGAGCAGTGGTGGCGTTTTCGCCGCGGGCCACTTGCGCCGGTTGCTCCAACCAAGAGCGCAAGGCCCGGACGGATCGTTGGAAAACCGCATAATCTCCGGAGGACAGTTCCGCCGCTTCCGGTTGAAATGCCAAGTGGGCGCGCAACCGGCCCGGTTCATTTTTCCATGAGGCTTCAAAACGGGCCGCGCTGGAGGTCGCGCTGAAGGGTTCCGGGGTTTTCCGTGCGTTCCAGCCGGCTGGGAGAGCGATGCTGACCTCCAGAGCTTCAATCCGGCGTGCCGTCGCGTAGGGGAACACGCGTTTCGTCGTGCTGACCGAGGGCAGCCAGGTGGCCGAGTACGGAAACGTGACGTTCTCCACCGTCGCGGAGTTGGGTTTGCGGATAAAATAGGCCCGGATTTCAAAATTCGTTACCACCCCGGAAACAGGGTGATAATCAAGATCGACGATTTCCGCTCCTTGAAAAAATCCTTCCAAGGAGCGCTGCAACGTTCGCCGTCGTTCCGGTGGATCGAAGTTATTGTAGTACTCGGTGTAAGCAGCGGCATCGGCCCCTTCCGCCCTGAGGGAGAACCAGCCGCTCAACTCGCCGGAGGGAGCCAGGGTGAGGTCCGCCCCATAGCGGATGGCATTGTTGAGCAAATCGGGGGTCTGCACCCATTCGGCATGGCGGTCCTTAACCACAAGGACGCTTCGGGCGGAGTCACTCTGCGTGATGGCGCCGGCGGGAAGATGCTTCATCGTCGGATCGCAGAAGAAATAGGAACCCGGGCCATTTTCGACCGCGAGAATGGCATGGTTGAACTGCCGCCAGGAAGGGCTGCGTTTTTCGATGCGTCCCAAACGCTCCGTTTGCAGGAGCACGAGATGGGAGCTAATGCCTTTTCGGGCGAGCAGGGCGCGGAGGAGATTGGCCTTGTCTTTGCAATCACCGTAGCGGTTGGCCCAGACTTGGGCGCAAGGATAAGGCTGGTATCCGGCCAGACCGAATTCCAGGCCGGTGTACCGCACGTCGTTGGCCACCACCGCACACAATTTGGCAATGATGTCTCGGGGTGCGGTCAGGCCGGCGGTCCAGCCCTCGAGCTCCTTTTCCAGATCGGGGCCGAGTTCGGACCGGTCCTTCACGAGATCGTCGAGCCATGCGGTGATCTGGTCCCAGGAATCCAAGGTGCTCAGCCAGAGGGTGGGGGCGCAAAATTCGATGGATGGGGCGGACTCCTCCCAGTCAAGCTGCGCGATGCGATCACGCGTCCAGACTTTCCGGGTCCGACCCGGGGCCGTTTTTTCCACCAGTGCTTCCGGGACCAAGGGCGAGGCGGCGACGAAATGCACCCGCTGCATGACGCTTTCCGGCAGGTCAACCACCAGGCGTGATTTGTAGGTGGGCCAGCCGCCGGCGAAAAGTTTGTGCCGCGCAAATTCCCCGGGAATGATCGGTTTGTCGACCCGGATCAGAACGATCGACTCGGTGATGGCACCGGGCACCACCTTTGGGAAAATAAGATTTAATTCCTGGTTGCTGGTGTAGAGGCCGTTCTCCGCCTCATGCTGCGGTGTCTGGATGAATGTGGCGCGGTCATCCAGATCCTGTCGGACACCATCCGGGCGGATGGTGGCGGCAGCGATCAGAAAAATGGACTCATGTTCCCGATCATAGGTGATGATTGAATTGCCCATGACTTCCGGGGCGGAATCGTCGTGCGACAGATAGACATCATGGAGCAGACGGTAATCGGTGCCGGCGGCATCCCGATAATAGACGGTCTCATCCAGCAGCACGACCCCGTGTGAGTCTTTCTTGGGGAACACGTCGCGGCCGGCCATGACCTGGGCCAAAGGCGTGAGCAAGGCTGCGAGTTGCTGTGAATAAATTTCCGGTGGAGTCCGCGAGACTGATTCTGCCTTCAGCGATTGGCCGAAAACAAAAAGTGATGCGATCAGGATGACGCGCAGGTGGGCACGGGGCATAGGCGCACAAGGTAGAAAACGGCAAAGTGTTGCCAAGAGAAACCGTGCAAGGTTGCGAATCGTCACGGTTCTGTCAGCGTTTAGGTACGGCCGAACGAAAGACGACTGCGTCGACCTGCGGTATTGGTGCAGAAAAAATGCGACACCGCCGACAATCGTGCGATCTAGCCTGCTCCCGCCGCAAAACCGGTTTCCTCAGCGCATCCGGGCTTGCCGCGCCGTCGTTTTAGCGAAGGCGGGCGAAAGTCTTGGAGAGGAGTTCCAAGTCCGAGGCGTTTTTCGTTTTCTCCCTCGTGGTGGCGATGAGTTTTTGTTCGAGCGCGTTCTTGGTGGGACGGTTTTTGGCCTCGTAGAAAACGCCGAATTTGCCGGGCCAGGGTTCGAGCGCGAGCTGGAAGGCGGCGAGCTCGTTGCTCGGGTCGTGGCGGGCGGCGTCTTCGGGGGAACCGTCGTTTTTCTTGAGGTCGATGGTCTGGAAAGCCCCGCCCTTGCGGGGATTCGCGGCGTCGAAGGCGCCCTCGAAAAACTCGACACACTCCGAAAGAATTTCCACGACCGAGAAGCCGTCGTGGTTGGCGGCACGAAGCATCATGTCGACCATGTGGTTGACCTGCGTGGCGTGGCTGCGGGCGACGAACGTGGCGCCGCTGT
>CAZIQP010000126.1:0-11821 GCA_964541315.1 uncultured Opitutaceae bacterium | reverse complement strand
ACTGCGTCATCGTGCTCGACCACCGGGTCAACGACCAGATCGCCACGCGGCATCTCCGCGTGGTGAAGTATCGCGGTGCGCTGCACGGCACCAACGAATTTCCCTTTCTTATCGGTGAAGACGGCATCAGCGTGCTGCCCATCACGTCGCTGGCGCTGAATCACAAGGTGTCGGCCGAGCGGATCGCCACCGGCATTCCCCGATTGGACGCGATGCTGGGAGGTAAGGGCTTTTTTCGTGGCAGCAGCATTTTGATCACAGGCACCTCGGGCACCGGCAAGACCATTATTGCCGCCAACTTTGCCCAGGGCGCCTGCCGGCGTGGGGAGCGCGTGCTCTTCTTCTCCTTTGAGGAATCGCCCAATCAGATAATTCGCAACATGCATTCCATCGGATTGCGCCTGGAGCCGCTGGTCAAAAAAGACCTGCTGCGGTTTCACTCAGCGCGGCCCTCGCTCTACGGGCTCGAAATGCACTTGGCCACGATGTTTCGGGCGATCGCCGAGTTTAAACCTCACGTCGTCGTCATCGACCCCATCACCAGTCTGATGGACTCCGGCACCGACTCCGAATGCAAGGGAATGGTGACACGGCTGGTTGATTATTTGAAAGCCGGCCAGGTCACATCACTCTTCACCAGCCTGACGCAGGGCGGACATGCGCTGGCGCAAAGCGAATCCGCCATGTCCTCGCTCATGGATGCGTGGATTTTGCTGCAAGACTTCGAGGGCAACGGCGAACGTAATCGCGTGCTCTATGTGCTCAAGGCGCGCGGCATGAAACACTCGAACCAGATCCGTGAGTTCCTGATTTCGGACCGGGGCATCGACGTCGTCGACGCCTACATCGGCCCGAGCGGCGTGCTCACTGGTTCCGCCCGCGCGGCGCAACATTCCCTCGAAAAAGCCGCTGTGCTGGCCACCCAGCAGGAAGCGGCCCAGCTCAAGCGCGAAGTGGAGCGCAAGCGCAAGGCGCTCGACCGCCAGATCGGCGATCTGCGCTCCGATTACGAGGGCGAAGCCTTGGAATTGCGGCGCATCGCCGAACAGGTCGGCACGCGCACCTTCGTGCTGGGCACCGAGCGGGCCGCCTCCGGGCTCCTGCGCCAGGCGGATACTAAGGTGCCTTCCATCACACGGAACAACCACCGAAACGGGAAGACGGTCTGATGAAAACCAAAACAATCAAACGTCGCCCCGCCGCCGCCAAACGCGGGCTGGCTCCGCTCTGGCAGTTGCGCCTTTATGTGGTGGACCAAACCATCCAAATCGCAGGAAGCGTTCGCGAATTTAAAGCTGTTTGCGAAACTCACCTCAAGGGTCGCTATCGCATTACGGTGATTGATCTGTTGAAGCATCCCCAGCTCGCGAAGGGCGACCAGATCCTCGCCATTCCCACTGTCGTGCGCAAGCTGCCCAGCCCCGTCCGTACGATCATCGGCAATCTCTCCGATACCGCCCGCCTGCTCGTCGGTCTGGACCTGCGACCGGCCGCCTAATCGTGATGAAGAAATCGATCAAAAAGGCCAGTCGCGCGAAGCCGGCCGCGGTGAAATCCCCGGTCACGGCCGTCATCCACCAATACATCCTGCGCCTGTTCGTGGCGGGAGCCACGGACCGTTCGCATCACGCCATCTTGCGCGTCCGTGAATTGTGCGAAACGCTACTGAAGGGCCGCGTCAAACCGGAAGTGATCGACATCTACCAGCAACCCGCGCTGGCGCGCGAGAACCAGATCGTCGCCACCCCGACGCTCATTATCGCCTTGCCCGTGCCTTTGCGCCGTTTCATCGGCAATCTGACCAACGTCGCCGATCTGTTCAGCGTGCTGGACATGGGCGAAAACAGCCGGATCAGCCTGAAAGAAATGCCCTCCTCTGATTTAACCTAACCAACGCCGACTTATCATGTGCGCCGCCTCATTTCTTCCTGTAGGAGCGGCTTTATGCCGCGATTCGGGAATCCATCGCGGCATGAAGCCGCTCCTACCTCCAACCCCGTCGATGCCGCCTTGGTGGGATCCGGATTGTCACGCCTTGCAAAAATGAAATCGGTCCGGGGCCAATCCACCGCCAGCCCTGATTCGCCGCTGGTGATTGCCGGCAAGCCGGCTGTCTCGCCGGATCGCGAACAGCACGGCATGGCCTCCCCCGAAGTCCTGACCGCACTGCGCAGGCGCCTGGCGGAGGCCGAGGAAACTATCCGAGCCATCCGCAGCGGTGAAGTGGACGTGGTGGTGGTCACGGCCAAGCAAGGGATCCAGATGTTTACGCTCGAAGGGGCGGAGCACACCTACCGCGCGCTGATCGAATCGATGAACGAAGGCGCGCTGACCCTGACCGCCGACAAGACGATCCTTTACGCCAACCGGTCCTTCGCCCGCATGGTGAAATGTCCGTTGGAGCAGATCACGGGCAGTTCCTTCCGCCGTTTTCTATCCATCCCCGATCAGGCGTTGCTTCGTCCCCATATGAAACAAGCCGCCCATGCCGGCTCAAAAATGCAGGTGATGTTGCATGCCGGGGACGGTTCGCTTTTGCCGGCACAAATCTCCGTGCGGGAAATGGCCAGGGACAGTTCCGATCGCGTGACCATTGGCATGGTGGTGACGGATATGACCGAGGCCCGGCGCAACGAGGAGCAACTGCGGGCCCTGACGCAACGGGTGGTACAGGTGCAGGAAACCGAGCGGAGCCGCGTGGCCCTCGAATTGCACGACAACATCACGCAGCAGCTTTGCGCGATTCTCTTTTGCAGCCAGGCGCTGGCCGACAGCCTTTCGGCCCGTGAAGGTGCGGCGAAGACCGAGGCGGTGAAACTCCGCACCATGCTCGGCGAAACCGCCGCAGAAGTGGAACGCATCTCCCACAATCTTCGTTCCAGCGTGCTGGAACATCTGGGTCTGGCTGCCGTCATGCGCGACACCACGGCGGAGTTCACTGATCGGACCGGCATACCGGTGCATCTGGACTGCGTGAAACTGGCCCGGCGATTGCCGGCTGACACCGAGCTGGCGCTATACCGCATTCTTGAGGAAGCCTTGAAAAACGTGGAACAACATGCCCGTGCCCGCCATGTAACCGTGGGGCTGGCCATGGAAGGCGACACCCTGAACCTGACGATCAAGGACGACGGCAAGGGTTTTGATACGGACCCGAAAATGCCGCGACGACAAGGGCAGGGCGGTCTCGGTCTCCTCGGCATGCGGGAGCGCGCCGGCTATGTGGGCGGGGTGCTCACGGTCAAATCCGCCAGTGACGGCGGCACGGTGATCGAAGTGCGCATTCCGTTGCCGGGCGGCACGGCTGCGGCGGCGTAGGCGATTTATTTCGCAGAAGGTGGAGCGCATTGCCCCCCAATGCGCCGGTTTTTCTGCCAAGTCCGAACGCATTGGGTCAACGTGTTCCGTCTTTCCCAGCCTCCATGCGCGGAGGTGTGGTTGAGTCGCATGGATTATCGCACGGCGTCTTTGGTAAAAACGAGTGCATACGCCGTATTCCGCATGTTTTATCCTTTCCATGCGGGCAATTGGGCCGATGGATCAATTGCCAGCCGATTTGTCGTTGGTGTTTGTCGGGATTTGCTCGTCGGAATTCTGACCGGAACTTGGCACGTATTCTGATACAAAACACTTCACTCACCTAATCCTCCAGCCCCCGTGAAAGTCTTTCTGCTTTCGTTGGCCATTTTGACTCCGGCAATACCGATGCAGGCGGAGGGTTTGTTTTTCAGGTATCTCGTGCAATCAGCCGATCGCGGCGAAGCGGAATCGCAGTTCATCCTCGGACTGGCCCATAGGGATGGCTGGGACGGTAATCTCAGGAGTGGAACCATCGCCGCCAAATGGTCTGAACTGGCCGAGGAGCTGGGCGACCAGCGTCCCGTCTTTGTGCTCAGTTTGCTGCAGAAAGAGAATGACCGGGTGGAAAAAGACGCGGCTAAGGCCGTGAAATTGCTCGGTCTCGCCGCCGAGCAGGGCGACAACTATGCCCGCGTGATCCTTGGGGATATGTTGTTGGAAGGCGATGGCGTGCCGGCGGACTGGCGCAGCGGCGCGGAATTGATCAGGAAATCGGCCAGTACGGGTTTTGCTCCGGCGCAGTTTCGGCTGGGGCTCATCTACATGGTCGGAAACGAAACGACGCCGAAGGATGACGTGGAATCACTCGCCTGGTTTATCGTCGCCGCGGAAGCCGGCTCCAAGCCCGCGCAGGAATATCGGGAGGAACGGACGCAACAGCTCGGGCGCGAAATCGCGCGGCTGGCAATCAAACGGAGCCGGAGTCTCCTCGTAAAAGGTGCGACCGGCAAACATTCGCCGGCGGATCTCGTTTTCAACAACTAATGGGCACGCGATAGTCTTGCCGTGGTGAGTTTGACCCATTGTTTCCGAGGTTTGGGCACCGACACCGGCCGGTAATTTGTCTGTGCCGGAGTTCTTTTCGTCACGGGGAGGAACAGCGAGACGCAAAAAAGAAAGGTGAAAACCACGAAAGGAACCAGGCTCAGCCAGATTTCCGTTTGAATCAGGACGATGGTCCCGACCAAAAGGGAAAGGCCCGCGAGGATGATCATCATGATAGGATTGAAAAACATGGCGATACAATGTGTGCGTAAACTTTACCGCTGTTTGCTGTCCGGCGCCATACGGTGTTACCCTACGTCGGTTCGCGGTCGAAGTGGTGCCACCCGGGAAAAACAGTGGCAGGCGGCGGGTGTGAGTGAACCACCGTCGTAAGATCGGGCAGGCCTACACCCCATAGATCGGTTGCGGCTTCCGACATACACTCCGGTCGCAAAAGCACAGGGATCTTTTTTTCAGTGAAAAATTCCCCCAACCAGCCAACGAAAAAGATTATGTTACAAAATATCAAAGACCTCTATCACGACAAACTCTCCGCCGTCGATGGCGACATCGGCCATGTGAAGGATTTCTATTTCGACGACAAAACCTGGATGATCCGTTATCTGGCAGTGGACACGGGGACCTGGTTGACCGGGCGCCTGGTCCTGCTCGCGCCCCATGCCTTGGGAAAGCTGAACCAGTTTGAAAAGACGCTGCACGTGAGGTTGGATAAAAAACAGATTGAAAACAGTCCCTCGATCGAGTCGCACCTGCCGGTCTCCCGCCAATACGAAGCCGAGTACTATCGGTATTACGGCTGGCCTGCTTACTGGGACGCCGAGGCGGCGTGGGGCCTGGGTGGCTTCCCGATGGTCGTCCCGGCGCCGCATGTTCCACCACCCCATCGGGAAGACAAGCATCTGCAAAGCACCCGGTCGGTAAACGGCTTTCAGATTCAAACGGTTGACGGGGTGATCGGCACCGTGAGTGGATTCATGGTGGACGACCGGAGCTGGGCGATCCGTGAACTCATCGTCGAGACCGGCCATTGGTATTCCGGCAAGGAGATCCTGATTTCGCCCAGCATGATCAAGCACATCAACTATGAGAATTCCAGTGTGGAGGTGAAACTCACCAAGGTCGATATCCAGCAGACGGCGGAACACCATTTGGTGCATGCCGGCAACGAAAAGCCTGCCGCCGTTAGTTTTCCGGCCGAGTAAGAATTTGTCTGATTGCGATCCTGCATTTCACGCGGGTAGTCCGCAGGAGGCCCTGCGACACCCTTTCTTTGTTCCCCCGCTGGGTCCAAAACCCGAAGCAGCTTGCTTCGGCTTGGTTTGATGTAGGAGCGGCTTTATGCCGCGACTCGGGCCAACCATCGCGGCATAAAGCCGCTCCTACATCAAACAGCACAACGCGCAACGTATGCACAGCTCGCTCGCTATCGCGTTCCACAATGCTTCGCTGCGAAAAATCTTTATCCAGCTACGTCCAATTCGCGCGCTTAGCTGACCAATGTGGTTCGGCTTTGGGCTCGTCACCCCCGTCACCGGCGGTATTGCATTTGTCATTCGGTCAGACGGCCTCACATTCGTGCCCCACAAAAAAACCATACTTCGAATTCCCCATGAAACTTCAGTTCTCTTTCGTCGCTGCGATACTATCAGTGAGTATGAGCATCGCGGTGGCCCAGCCGGTCGCCGCTCCGGCCCCGCGTGCTGCACGTCCTCCCGCACCCACGCGCGATCCGCTCGCGCCGGGATTTGTCCAGGCCACCGAATTGCCCGACGGCCAGGTGCCGCCAATGGAAGCCGACGGCAATTTCATCATCGGTCCGACTCACGTTCCGGCGCCGGAAATGAGCCCCGTCGCGGAAGGCCAACCGAAGGGCACCGTCTACAAATTCACGCTTCATTCGACCGAAAGCAAATTTTACCCCGGCATCGCGCGCGATCAGCCCGCAGCCGGAGCGGCGGCGCCCGCCGGGACTAACGGACCCACCGTCAGCAGCCATCCCCAGCCTTGGACACGCACGGTCTCCGTTTACGTTCCCCAACAATATGTGCCCGGGACGGTCGCGCCGGTCATGATCACCACCGACGGAGACGGCCGGGCATTCAACGTGCTCGACCACCTGATCCCGCAGAAGAAGCTGCCGGTGATGATCGTCGTCGCGATTCCCAGCGGCGGCGGCGACGGGCAGGGCAACGAGCGCGGATTGGAATACGACACGGTGTCCGGCAAATACAGCGACTTCGTGGAAACCGAGATCCTGCCGATGGCCGAAAAGGTTGCCAACGTGAAACTGACGAAGGATCCGGAAGGACGCGCCGTGATGGGCACCAGCTCCGGAGCGGCGGCCGGCATGATCATGGCGTGGTTTCACCCGGAACGGTACCATCGCGTCCTCACCTTCTCAGGCACATTCGTTAATCAGCAGTGGCCGGTCGATCCCGAAAATCCGCACGGCGCGTGGGCGTTCCACGAAACGCTGATCCCCAACCACCCCGTCAAACCGCTGCGGATCTACATGGAATGCGGCGACCGCGACAACTACAACGCGCGCGACGTCATGCACGACTGGGTGCAGGCCAACGAGAACATGGCCCGAGTGCTGGCCGCCAAAGGCTATCACTACAAATTCGTTTTCGCGCGGGGAGCCGGCCACACCGACCGGCCCACCATTTCGCAGCTCTATCCGACCGCACTGCAATGGATCTGGCAGGGATATCCGATCGCGGGGAATTAGCCTGCATGCACTTGACCAATTAGAAAAACGGCCGCCCCTGAACCTCGGAAATCCGAAATCCGGCGCGAGCTTCGCCGCGCGGATGGCATCAATCGCGGCGCGATAGTGAAAGCAATCTTGTGCGAGGTGGAACGCGCCGTCGCGGGGTGGCGCAAGGTGGGACGCGAGCTTCGCCTGACGGACCGGGAACTCGAGCAGTTCGCCGATGCCTTCGAAAATGCTGAGCGTAAAGCAGCGCGGAAGATTGCGGGTTGATTGGACATTGCTCGGGCGGTCAAACGTCGTTTGAACCCACGGGGTATTTCTAAACCGGTCGTTCCCTGAAAAACGGGCTGTCTTTCATGGTGCGTCGGACGGGGTTTCGGCCGCCGCCGGAACGGTGATAAGGTATTTGGAATCGAGTCTGCCACCGGCGACAAGCACGCGCTTGCCGCTAACGAGCGAAACCTTCGCGGGGTCCGTCTGCTTGAACCAAGTGCGGGCATGTTTTGGCCCAATGGAGAAAGGGCGTTTCACTTTCACCGAGGGGCACGCTTCCAGGAGCGACTTCACCGAGTCCCGTCGCAGCGTGCCGAGTCCTTCGAAGAGGAGATTGGCGTGCTCATGGCCGGCGTCGCTTGGCCGCGAATTCAACGGCGACTTTTCTTGCGGCCGACAAAGGGGTTGGAACGGAATTGTTACAATCGCGCTGCGTTTTTTAGAAATGAAACAGAAATGTCACCTGGGTGCTATTGTCAGCGTTAGGATGATCCGCATTTGTGTTAGGGTGCCGACTTCAGTTCCAATTGCCGTGATGAGGACAGGCTGCGTGGCGTTTTCGTTGGCCTGTTTTGCCCTTTTCCTGGTCTCTCCTCTTCAAGCCGTCATTTTCTATTCAACCGGCGACCCCAGTTTTAATACGACCGAGCCAACCGGATCCTTGGCCAACAGCGGCTGGCAATGGGTGGGGCAGTGGGGCTCGTTCCAAGGGACGCCGATCGGCTCGCACCATTTCATTACTGCGCGCCATGTGGGTGGGGCCGTGGGTGAACCGTTTGTGCTCAATGGCGTCACCTATACGACCACCGCATTTTCTGATGATCCCTCAAGTGATCTGCGCATCTGGCAGGTGCAGGAAGCTTTTCCTTCGTGGGCTCCGCTTTATCGAGCGAACAATGAAGTGGGCCGGCGACTCGTTGTATTCGGGCGGGGCTTGACGCGTGGTGCCGAGGTGCGCGACGCCACCACCCACACGCTGCGCGGCTGGCAGTGGGGCGAGAGTGACGGCAAAATGCGCTGGGGTCAGAACGCCGTCGTTGCCGTCGTGAACGGAGGCGCGGCCTGGGGTCCGCTGCTGTACGCGGTTTTCAATCCGGCCGGCGGGCCCAGCGTGGCTCATCTCGCACAGGGCGATTCCAGCGGACCAATTTTCATTCACGATGGCACGGGTTGGAAGCTGGCTGGGATCGCGGCGTCGGTGGACTCGGCTTTCAACACGACAGACCAGGGGCCGGGCTTCAACGCGGCGATTTTTGATGGCCGTGGATTATATTTCGGCAGCAGCGGCCATTGGAAACTGGCCACGGGTTCCCAGCCGATTGCCAGCGGGTTTCAGGCGATGCGAATCTCGGTGCATGCGGCCTGGATCGACGGGGTGCTTTCTTCCGCTCCGGTGGCCGCAGCGCCCGCGTTGCCGCAGCCCGTTGCCGCAGACAGGTCGCAGGCGGCGGCCAAGGCAACGGGATGGCGGCCGCCGGCACGCTACCAATATGCGCTCACTATCGCCGCGCTCGGAAATACCCGGGTCCAATACCAACTGGGTCTGGCGTTGCTGCAGGAATCCGACGAAGCCGCGCAGGCTGAGGGTGCAAAATGGGTGCGCGTCGCTGCGGCGGGCGGCTATCAGGATGCGGTGGCTTTGCTGGCCACATTGAAAAACGGGCCGCTGCGGCCGAGCCGGGACCGGGACAATTTGCGAAAGGAGCATTGTCTGCCGCAGCCGGCCCGCGCGGGGAACGACCCGACGGGAAGCCAGACGGCGATGAGCACCGGCGGTTGAGCAGATACCCCCGGGCCGGCGTGTTTACCTCGCTGGCACACAACTGAAACCTGGTTGGCACACCGTCGGGATGCAACTGTCGCAGGATCGAAACCAGGATTTCACGCAGCTCCCCTTGTCAGAAAATGGCGGGGCATTTCAGTGGTCGCGTGCAAGTAACACCTCACTACCGCAACGCCGGACGGGATATTTTTTCCACCGCAAAATTGAAGGCAGAAATTGGCGCCACGCCCGTGGACATCACCGAGATGTTGCCGCGGCCGCAATGGCCCAAGCGCACTGTGGGGCGACTTAGGTTTGCCTCCTCACTCAGTCTTTCCCCTTCCGCCCACCTCCACACCCACGTCTCCCGATGAAAGCCTTCGTTCTTGCCCTTCTCGCCGCCGGCACTGCCCCGGTGTTTGCGCAGTCAATTTCATTGAATTCCCTTTTAGCTTACCAACAGAACTTCGATAACGTTCTCCCCTCAACGTCATCCAACACGTTATTTTCTGCGACAACCCAGAATGCGATTGGCGGGCTTGCCGGTTGGCAGGTCGGCAAGGTATCCGGTACGGGGACGACGCTGCCATACAACGTCGATAACGGAAATTCGAACACCGGCAGCATTTTCAGCTACGGGGCGACTTCTTCAACAGAACGTGCGCTCGGCTCGGTCGCTTCTGGTACGACAATCCCGGCCTTCGGGGCATGGTTTACCAATAATACGGGAAGTGCGCTTGCTGGTTTCACTCTCAGCTTTACGTCCGAGCTCTGGCGTAGCTCTACCCTCACCAACAATGTGCTGGCTTTTGGTTACGCTTTGAGCGGGGGGGCTGCCACCAGTTCGAATTTCCTGACGGCGAGCGTGACTGCGTACGCGGGTTTAAATGCTGTCGGACCTTCCGGCATCACCATCGGTGCAAACTCGCTCCAGGATGGAAACCTCGCGGCAAATCAACAATTCGTATCAGCATCGATCACCGGTTTAAGCTGGGGGAACGGGCAGGATCTCTTCATCCGCTGGCAGGACACCAATGATACTGGCAACGATGCCGGGTTGGCAATCGACAACCTTACCTTCACCGCCATTCCCGAGCCGTCGACCTACGCGTTGCTTCTCGGCGCGGCTACCTCCGCCTCGGTATGGTTTCTGCGTCGTCGGCAGATTCGTCTGGTTGGTGATTCGATCGCTTGAACTTGTTTTGAGTAACAATCCAACGCGACCGGCAGCAAGGCTCCATTCTTCCCGTCGGTTCACATTTTTTCACATTCCCCCTGGTCCTCGTTCACCCCGCTTGCCTGTCCAATTTTTCCAATGAAACTCACGCCTTCTTTCTTGCTTCTGCCTCGCCAGTTGCTGGCCTTCACCTGTCTGCTGCTTTTCCCCTTGCTTGGCCTCACCGCCTCAGCCGCGTCGACCACCGTTGTCATCAGCCAGGTTTACGGCGGTGGCGGCAATACTGGCGCCACATACAAAAATGATTTCATCGAGCTGCATAACATCTCGACCTCGACGGTGAGTGTCAGCGGTTGGTCAGTTCAATATGCCAGCGCTGCGGGCACGACTTGGCAGGTCACGAATCTCACCGGCTCAATTCCCGCGGGAGGCTATTTTCTTGTGCAAGAAGCCGCGGGATCCGGCGGGACGACCAATCTGCCCACCGCGGATGGGACCGGCTCCGTCAACATGAGCGCCACCGCCGGCAAAGTCGCCTTGGTGAGCAGCACGACCGCGCTTTCCGGTGCTTTCCTCACCGGAACTGGAACGGGCATTGTCGATTTTGTCGGCTTTGGCACAACGGCCAATACTGGCCACGAAGGCAGCGGGACTACGCCCGCACCCAGCAACACTACCGCGGTGGCGCGCTTGGATTCCGGCTCGACGGACACGGACAACAACGCCGCCGACTTCACCGTCGTCGCACCGACGCCGCGCAACAGTGCGTCGCCGACCTACCTGCCCAGTTTGACCGCCACGAAGGTACGCGTGGAAACCGCCGCAGACGGCTCGGGCACGATTGTTGCCGCCCAAAGTGTTTCCGTGAACAGTTCGATCACCGCCTACTCGGTTTCCCGCAGCAATGCCGATGTATTTGTGGCCAATCCCGCCGCGACCTGGTCGCTGACTTCGGTCACAGGCAGCGTGGTCAGCGGTGACCTTGTTCCGGCGGGCGACAACAAGAGCGCCACTTTCACACCGCACGCCGCGGGTTCGGCGATCATTCACGCGGTCATCGGTGGGCTGAATTCAGTGGACTCCGGTGTCATCTCCGCGACGGCGACCCCGACCAATCCCACCGCGACGGCCGGAGGGAGCGTCGGTACGCTGGCTCCGGGTGAGAGCGTGACGCTGACCGTCACCATTGCTCCCGGGACCAATCCGACGAGCACGGGCCTCGCGGTAACGGGCGATCTCTCGGCCATCGGCGGATCTTCGACGCAGGCCTTGGTGGCCGGTGCGGGCAACACCTTTGCCTATACGGCCGCTCTGCCCGCCAATCTTTCTTATGGCGCCAAGCTGCTGAACTTTTCCGTGCAGGACGCACAGAGCCGCACGGCCGCGGCATCGCTCACCCTGAACGTCCTGGGCAACCTCACCATCTTCCACACGAATGACACGCATGCGCGCGTGACCCCGCACAAGTGGATTATCCCCCAGCACAGCGGCAATCCCCAGACGCAGTTTGAAGACGCGGGCGGCGCCG
>CAZIQP010000125.1:0-11899 GCA_964541315.1 uncultured Opitutaceae bacterium | reverse complement strand
ACGAATCACGACAACTTTCACGTCCGAGGCTACAAGGAAGAAGGTACGATCACCACGCCGTTCGACATGACGGTGCTAAACGAAATGGACCGCTTCCATCTCGTCATGGACACCATCGATCGTTTGCCGCAGACCGGCGAAAAGGGCGTTTATCTGAAGCAGCAGCTCAAGGACAAGCTGATCGAGCACAAGCTCTACATCGATAAAAACGGCCAGGATCTGCCTGAGATCCGGAACTGGAAGTGGAACGCGAGCGATCCCGGTAACAGCGACCTGAACCACGATTCGCATATAGGATGGTCGACTCAACCCGTATTACCCACGTCATTCTAATGAAAATCCAAATCAATACCGGTCAAAACATCGATGGACGCGCAACCATGTCCCGGCATGCCGAGTGGGTGGTAGAAAACTCTCTCAGCCATCTGGCGGAGCAGGTCACCCGCGTGGAATCCCACGGCAGCGATGAGAACAACAAGAAAGGCGGAACGGGGGACAAGCGCTGCGTGCTGGCAGCCCGATTCAAACACCACCAGCCAATCGCCGTCACGACCGATGCGGGCAGTGCCCACGGTACCAGTAATCCCTAAATTATTTCAACCTTCCCCGTCCCATGGCGGGTAACACCCCATTTGTTCCGGGCGCTGACCGGACTAAAGTAAGGTGCACTGCAATGGCTGCCCGGCTTCCACCAATCTATCTGCGGACCGGGATAGTCTTCACCTGCACTCAAGGAGAACAGCACATGCCAATCACACTCAACGAAGAAGGCGGCGGAAGGATACTCGTCGTTCACGTCAGTGGGAAACTCGAGAAAGCGGATTACGCGGGCTTTGTGCCCGCGTTCGAGCGACTGGTGGTCCAACATGGAAAGCTGCGCGTGTTGTTCGACATGACCGCTTTTCACGGCTGGGAACTCAGCGCGGTGTGGGAAGACGTAAAGTTTGCCACCAAACACTTCACCGATATCGAGCGTATGGCCATGGTCGGTGAAAAGAAATGGCAGCACGGCATGGCCATCTTTTGCAAGCCGTTCACCAAAGCGACCGTCCGCTACTACGACCAGATCGACGCCGTCGAAGCACGGAAATGGTTGGGCGAGGTGTGAGGCTTTCGATCACGCAAGATACGAATGAAATCGCTGAACGAAGATGGTCCCCTGGCCTCGACCAAAAACGGAAATTCGCGGGCAAATTCCGGCGTAGTCGTATCGGTGCGGGGCAGCGTGGTTGATATCAAATTCGAGGGGCGGCTCCCACCCATCTATTCGGTGCTGCACGCCGGAAAGGACCAACAGATCGTCATTGAAGTGCTGGCCCAGCGCGACGCACGTCATGTGCGTGGAATTGCGCTGACGCCCACGCAGGGACTCGCCCGAGGCATGCCGGTAGCGGACACCGGCGGACCGTTAAAAGCGCCGGTGGGCAAAGGCGTTCTTTCGCGGATGTTCGACGTGTTTGGCCATGTCATCGACCGCGAACCGGCGCTTGCAGACGTCCAATGGCGTTCCGTGCATCGGGCGCCGCCGCCACTGGCCCGACGTTCCACCAAGTCGGAACTTTTTGAAACGGGCATCAAGGTCATCGACGTGCTCGTCCCGCTCGAACGGGGCGGCAAGGCGGGACTCTTTGGCGGAGCGGGCGTCGGCAAGACCGTTCTGCTTACCGAAATGATCCACAACATGATCGGACACCACGAGGGCGTGAGCATTTTTTGCGGGATCGGCGAGCGCTGTCGCGAAGGCGAGGAACTCTACCGCGATATGAAGGAAGCCGGCGTGTTGCCGAACATGGTGATGGTTTTCGGCCAGATGAACGAGCCGCCGGGCAGCCGGTTTCGCGTCGGACACACCGCGTTGACGATGGCCGAGTATTTTCGCGACGACGAGCATCGCGACGTGTTGCTGCTCATCGATAATATCTTCCGCTTCATCCAGGCCGGCATGGAAGTGTCCGGGCTGATGGGCCAGATGCCATCACGGCTGGGCTATCAACCGACCATGGGCACGGAGCTGTCAGGTCTCGAGGAGCGCATCGCCAACACTGATACGGGCGCCATCACTTCCATTCAGGCGGTTTATGTGCCCGCCGATGATTTTACCGATCCGGCGGCCGTACACACTTTTTCCCACCTCTCCGCTTCGATTGTGCTCTCGCGCAAGCGGGCGAGCGAAGGCCTTTTCCCCGCGATCGACCCGCTCCAATCAAATTCGAAGATGGCCACCCCGGGCATTGTCGGCGAAAGACACTACGCGCTCGCGCAGGAAATCCGGAAGACTCTCGCGCAATATTCGGAGCTCAAGGACATCATCGCCATGCTCGGCTTGGAGCAGCTCTCACCCGAGGACCGCAAGGTGGTAGGTCGCGCACGTCGCTTGGAGCGTTTTCTCACCCAACCTTTTTTCACGACCGAACAATTCACCGGCCTCAAAGGGAAGCTCGTCAGCCTGAAAGATTCGTTGGATGGCTGCGAACGCATCCTCCGGGACGAATTCAAGGACTACCCGGAGAGCGCGCTCTATATGATCGGTGCAATTGGCGAGGCGAAAAAACTGGCGGCTCCTCCCTCCCCGACAAAACCAGAAGCCAAGAGCGAGGCTAAGCCAAGCCCGCAACCTCCCGAAAAGAAGCCGGAAGCCAAACCGGATGTGCCGGTCGACGGAAAGCCTGTCCCGGCCGCCAAGCCCGTTGCCACGCCAACGGCCAAGACCGGGGTAAAACTGGCCGAAAAGACCCCGGCAAAATCACCGCCCGAACCGCCGGCGAAGCCCGGGCCCAAATCCGAACCGCAGCCCGAACCCGCTGTTGCTGCACATGACGCTTAAAATTCTCCTCCCCTTCCAAATCTTCGCCGAAAAAACCGAGGTGTCGCGTATCGTCGCGGAAACAGCTGAAGGCTCGTTCGGGCTCCTGCCCCACCGGCTCGATTGTGCGGCGGCTCTCGCGCCGGGAATTCTGACCTACGAATCCACTGCTGACGGAGAAGTTTTTGTAGCCGTGGATGAAGGGGTACTCATCAAGACCGGTCCGGACGTGCTCGTGTCCGTGCGCCGGGCGTTGGGGGGAAAAGATCTCGGTCAACTGCGCGAAGCGGTGACCAGCGAGTTTCTGACCTTGGACGAGAACGAGCAAGGCGTGCGCACCGTCATGGCAAAACTTGAATCGGGATTTCTGCGTCGCTTCGCGACTTTTCAACATGAATGACGTACCAACCAAAACCACCAAGAGCCCTCCCGGTCTCGCCGAACAGGTCGGCGCCAAGGCGGCGCGCAAACTCAAGGCGCGGGGTTCAACGCAAGGCGTCTGGTTTGGCCTGGGCATGATGGGACTGATCGGATGGTCGGTGGTCGTGCCGACACTGCTTGGTGCAGCGCTTGGCCTCTGGTTGGATGCCCATTATCCGGGCAAGCATGGATGGACGCTGGCGCTGTTGGTCGCCGGCCTCACCATCGGTTGTTTGAATGCGTGGTTTTGGGTCGCCAAGGAAGACCAGGCCATGCGGGACGAACAGGAGGATAACCATGACTGACCTATTTTCCCAGGCGCTGGCAGGCATCGCTGGCCTGTTGCTGGGTGCGATTTTTTTCGGTGGTCTTTGGTGGACGGTGAAGACGGGCGTTTCCGCCCAATATCCTGCACTCCTGTTTTTCGCCAGCGCGCTCGGGCGCATGGGGGTCGCTCTGGCCGGATTCTACTTTGTCTCCGGCGGCCACTGGCAGCGGCTGGTGGCCTGTCTCCTTGGATTTATCGCGGCGCGTCTCGCCGTCAGCTGGCTGACGCGACCATCGGCAGAGAATCAAATTCGTCAAATTCAAGGGGTCCGCCGTGCGCCTTAGTCCCGATCAGATGATTTTTTGGCAACACGGGTTTCTCAAACTCAATGGCACGATTGTGTTCACGTGGGGACTGATGCTCGTGCTGGCCGTCGGTTCCAAGCTGATCACGCGCAAACTTTCCACGGAACTGAAACGTTCCCGCTGGCAGAACCTGCTGGAAATTATCATCACCGCGATCGAGAAACAGATTGAAGAGGTCGGCCTCCAGAACCCGAAGAAGTACATCGGCTTTCTGGGTACGCTCTTCCTCTTCATCGCGCTCGCCGCCCTTTGCACGGTCATTCCCGGCTATGAACCGCCGACCGGCTCGCTTTCCACGACGGCGGCACTGGCGCTCTGCGTTTTCGTGGCGGTGCCGCTCTTCGGCATCGAGGAGCAGGGACTGAAGGGCTACCTCAAGACCTACATCGAGCCGACGGTGATCATGCTGCCGTTCAACCTTATCAGCGAACTTTCGCGCACGCTGGCCCTGGCCGTCCGTCTGTTCGGCAACATGATGAGCGGGGCGATGATCATCGCGATTTTACTCACCATCACGCCGTTCATCTTCCCGATTGTGATGACCCTGCTCGGTCTGCTCACGGGGATGGTGCAGGCCTACATCTTCAGCATTTTGGCCGCGGTCTACATCGCGGCCGCCACCCGCACGCAGAAGCCCAAGCCCGCGCCTGTACCCGCAACTTAATTCAACAACCACCAAGAAAGGAGTCACCATGGATAGCAACACCATCATAGCCGTAGCTTCAATCGCCACCGCCGGCCTCACGACCGGCATCGGTTGCATGTGCCCCGCGCTCGGCGAGGGCCGCGCCGTCGCCACCGCGCTGACTGCGTTGGCGCAGCAACCCGACGCCTCCGCCACTATCACCCGCACCCTGTTTGTCGGTCTGGCGATGATTGAATCCACCGCGATCTACTGCTTCGTGGTCTCGATGATCCTCATCTTCGCCAACCCATTCTGGAACCACGTCATCGCCGGCGCGGCGCAGGCCGCGGGGGCTGGGAAGTAATACCATGCTCATCGACTGGTTCACTGTCGGCGCGCAGGCGCTCAATTTCCTCATCTTGGTGTGGCTGATGAAACATTTTCTCTATCAGCCCATCCTACACGCCATTGACGAGCGGGAGAAAAAGATCGCCGCGGAACTCGCGGACGCAGCGGCCAAGAAAGCCGAAGCGCAAAAGGACCGCGACGAATTCCAGCACAAGAACGAGGAGTTCGACCAGCAGCGTGCTGCCCTTTTGAGCAAGGCGACGGACGAGGCGAAAGGCGAAGGCCAGCGGCTCTTGTCCGAAGCCCGCAAGGCGGCTGATGCCATGAGCGCCAAGCGCCAGGAAACACTGAAAAATGACGCCCACAATCTGAACCAAGCCCTCACTCGCCGGACGCAGCAGGAGGTGTTTTCCATTGCCCGCAAGGCGCTCGCGGATCTCGCCACGGTGAGCCTGGAAGAACGCGTGGGTGAAGTATTCACGCGCCGGTTGCGCGAGATGGACGGCAAGGCGAAGGGGACATTGGGCGCGGCGCTCAAATCAGCGCAAGAGCCCGCCCTCGTGCGCAGCGCGTTCGATCTGCCGGCAGAGCAACGCGCGGCGATCCAAAACGCGCTCAACGAAACCTTTTCCGCCGATATTCGTCTGCGGTTCGAAACCGCACCCGATCTCGTCAGCGGCATCGAACTTGCCGCGAGCGGACAAAAAGTGGCGTGGAGCATTGCGGATTATCTGACTTCACTGGAGAAGGGAGTCAGTGAACTGCTGAAAGCTCAGGACAAGCCGGAGCCTAAACCCGAGGCGAAAGCCGAACCCAAGCCAGGACCGAAGTCGGAACCAAGTCCTCAAACCAAGCGGGAAGGCAACGCTCTGCCTTTACCCAAGGCCGAAACGAAAGCTGAACCCAAGCCCGATGAAAAACCGGCACTACCGGTCAAACTGAAGTCTCCGACAGCCGTCAAAACTGAGCCTGCACCGAAATCCGAAGATACCCCCAAGCCGGATACCAAACCCAACGGGGTAACGTTACCCGAAGAGTCCAGGGCTGTTCCCATCGGAACATGAGCGCCTCGCCCGAGACTTTGGAAAACGTTTTCGATCGTACGTTCGCTGACCTCAGCCAAACGCGCGACCGCTTCACGCCGCACCTGACGCCGCGCGAGGTCGGTGCGATCATCAGCGTGTCCACGGGCATTGCGCGGGTCTCCGGATTGCCCAGCGTGGGCTTTGAGGAACTGCTTGAATTTCCCGGAGGTGTTTTCGGCATCGCGTTCAACGTGGATGAGGACGAAATCGGCGTCGTGCTGCTGGGCGAATACTCGCATCTGCACGCCGGCGACGAGGTCGAACGCACCGGCCGGGTCATGGACGTGGCCGTTGGCGACGGATTGCTGGGACGCGTGATCGACCCGCTCGGTCGGCCACTTGATGCCGGAGGGGCCGTGGCCACCAACCAGCGCCTGCCCGTCGAACGTCCCGCCGCGGCCATCATGGACCGCGCACCAGTCACGGTCCCGCTCCAGACCGGCCTCAAAGTCATCGATGCTCTCATTCCCATCGGACACGGCCAGCGCGAGCTGATTCTTGGTGATCGGCGGACCGGCAAGACAGCCATTGCGATCGACACCATTCTTAACCAGCGCGACCGGAACGTCGTCTGCGTCTATTGCGCCATCGGCCAGCGCGCCTCTGCCGTGGCGAAGGTCATTGCCAGCCTTCGGGACAAAGGCGCGATGGACTACACCGTGGTCGTGGTCGCCGAGGGCAACAATCCGCCCGGACTCGCGTACATCGCCCCTTACGCCGCGACCAGCATTGCCGAGCATTTCATGGAGACGGGGCGCGATGTACTGATCGTCTACGACGACCTCACGCAGCACGCCCGCGCCTATCGCGAGCTTTCGCTCCTGCTGCGGCGTCCGCCCGGCCGCGAAGCCTTCCCCGGTGATATTTTCTACATTCATTCGCGTCTGCTCGAACGGGCCACGCATCTGAGCAAGGAACGCGGCGGCGGTTCACTGACCGCTCTCCCGATCATCGAGACCGAAGCCCAAAACATCTCCGCTTATATTCCGACCAATCTTATTTCGATCACGGACGGACAGATCTACCTATCACCCGCTCTCTTCGAACTGGGCGTATTGCCCGCGGTCGATGTCGGCAAATCCGTTTCACGCGTGGGCGGCAAGGCCCAGCGCGCAGCCTACCGCGCGGTGGCCGGCGACCTCAAACTCGCCTACGCGCAGTTTGAGGAACTCGAAACCTTCGCCCGGTTCGGTGCCCGCCTGGATGATAACACCCGCAAGATCATCGAACATGGGCGGCGCATCCGTGCCTGCCTCAAGCAACCGGAATCCATGCCCGTGCCGGTGCCCGCGCAAATCACCCTGTTGTTGGCATTGACCGCGGGCCTCTTTGACCCGGTGTCCTTGGACAAGATGGCCGAGGCCGAACATGCGGTCCTCGACGCGGCGGAGAAAGTTCCGGCCGAGGTGGGCGCACGGATCGAAACCGCCGACAAATTGAGCGACGACGACCGCAAAGTGATCGTCGAAATCGCCCGCGCGGCGCTCGCGCCGTACCAACCCACGCCGGCAGGCAAACCAAAGGAAGAAGCAGAGGCAAAACAGCCAGATAAAGCCAAACCGGACGCACCGACGAAGGCCAAACCGAATACCAAAGGAGAACCAAAACCCGACGAGAGGACTCCGTCGAAAGCTTCGCCTGCGGCCAAATCCGACACTGAGGCAAAGCCAGAGGTGAAGGCGAAGGAGAAGCCATGAGTGATACCACTTCGGGCCTGCGCCGCCAAATCAGCAGTGCCGGCGACCTTCAGTCGGTCGTCCGCTCAATGAAAGCCTTGGCCGCATCGAGCATCGGCCAATACGAGAAGTCGGTGAGCGCCTCGGGCGACTACAACCGGACCGTTGAGTTGGGGCTGGGCGCATGCTTTCGGGCCGGCGGGTTGGCGACACTCAACGTCAACCGGAAAGGACCGGCCGACCCGAAAGCCGTCGGGGCGGTTGTTTTTGGGTCGGACCAGGGACTGGTGGGACAGTTCAACGATATCATCGCCGACTATGCGATCAAGACCCTCGCTGCCCTACCCGGCAAACCTCACGTCTGGGCCGTGGGTGAGCGGGTGCACGCGCGATTGGCCGACGCAGGCCTGACCCCGATCGGACTCTTCTCCGTGCCGAATTCCGTTCAAGCCATCACCCCGCTCGTCGGACAGATTCAAATCGAGAGCGAGGCCCACCGGACCAAAGGCGAGTATGCGCAGCTGTACGTCTTTCATAACCGTCCGAAATCAGGCGCACTCTATGAGCCGCTGAGCCAGCACCTCTTGCCGCTCGACGCATTGTGGGCGGAAGGGCTGGCCAAATTGCCCTGGCCGACCAAACAACCGCCCGAAATCATGGGGGAAAGCGCCACGACGCTGCGCGTACTCGTTCGCGAATACCTTTTCATCTCCTTGTTTCGGGCGTGCGCCGAATCCCTCGCCAGCGAGAATGCGAGTCGCCTCGCAGCAATGCAGCGCGCCGACAAAAACATTGGTGAACTGCTCGAGACCCTTAACGGCACTTTCCACCGGCTGCGCCAAAGCAGCATCGACGAGGAACTGTTCGACGTGATTTCCGGCGTTGAAGCGCTCTCTTCACAGCAAGCGCCCATACCCATACGCTAGATAGTGAGAATCCGTACCAATAACTGATCAAGGCAATGGTGAACGTTATGCTGCTTAGCGTTCAGGGTGGGGTTACACCTTATAGTACCCGGCAGGGTTTCCCGAGTATCGTCGCGCCATGAACACCCTCGTGCAAGAAACTGTAACAGCAAAACACAACTCCGTTGTCGCGACCTATCCGTCGCACCTGGCGGCCGAAGCAGCGATCAAGGAACTGCAGAAATCCGGTTTCGATATGAAAACTCTCTCGATCATCGGCCGCGATTATCACACCGACGAACAGGTCGTGGGCTATTACAATGCCGGTGACCGGATGAAACTTTGGGGTAAGACCGGCGCCTTCTGGGGCGGAATGTGGGGATTGCTGTTCGGGTCGGCATTCTTTTTTATTCCCGGGATCGGTCCCTTGCTGGTGGCGGGGCCTTTCATCAGCTCGATTGTCGGTGCGCTGGAAGGAGCGGTCTTGGTGGGCGGTCTGAGTGTCATCGGGGCCGGCTTGGCCGGTCTGGGCATTCCCGAGGATAGTATCGTGCACTACGAGACCGCGCTCAAGGTCGGCAAGTATCTGCTGATTGCCCAGGGCACCTCGGAAGACAATGCCCGCGCCAAGGAAATCCTCGGCCATGGGAAACCAGACTCATTGGTTCTCCATCAATAGCACGCTCTGTTTCGAGCATCGCACCCAGCACCAGACCATGGAGACTGTTATGATCAGTCGCGAGCTTCGGCTGGCTTCGCGCCCCAAGGGAATGCCCGTGGCCGATAATTTTTCCCTCGTTCAAACCGAAGTGGGGCCGCCGCAAGATCAGCAGGTGCTGGTGCGAAATCTGTTCATCTCGGTGGACCCCTATATGCGGGGCCGCATGAACGAGGTAAAATCCTACATACCGCCCTTCGCATTGGACAAAGCTCTCGAGGGCGGCGCGGTCGGCGAGGTCATCGAATCGCGTGCCAAGGAATTCAAGGTGGGCGATACGGTCACTTCCAATTTCGGGTGGCGCGAATACTTCATCGCCTCTCCCAAGGAGCTGCATGCCGTCAGCCGCGAAAACCAACCGCTCTCCCTCTATCTGGGAGCGCTCGGCATGACGGGCATGACGGCGTGGGCTGGTTTGCAACTGGGCGAAGTCAAAGCCGGTGACGTCGTCTATATTTCTGGCGCCGCCGGCGCGGTCGGGAGTGTGGCGGGACAACTGGCCAAATTGCGCGGCTGCCGTGTCATCGGCTCCGCGGGCTCGATGGAGAAAGTGGCTTTTCTCCGGGACGAATGCGGTTTTGACGTCGCCTTCGATTACAAGACAGGGCCCGTGATCGAGCAGTTGAAGCTGGAGGCTCCCGAAGGGATCGACGTCTATTTTGATAATGTCGGAGGCGAAACGCTCGAAGCCGCGCTCTCCGCCCTGCGGGTACATGGCCGGATCATCGCCTGCGGCGGCATCTCCGGTTACAACGCCGAGAACCCAAGACCCGGTCCCACCAATCTATTCAACATGATCACCAAGCGACTGACGATGAAAGGCCTGCTTGTACGCGATTGGCTGGATCACCAGGCCGAATTCGAGAAAGCAATGGGCGGATATCTCCGCACCGGTAAAATCAAGAACCAAGAAACCGTGGCCGTGGGCATCGATCATGCCGTGAGCGCCTTCCTCGGTCTTTTTCAAGGAACCAATATCGGCAAGATGGTGGTGAAAGTGGCCTAAACGCCAACGTTCACGAAACCAGTGAAACCAATCTCGCCCGTACCAGGCGGACGGAATTTCCCCGATGAATTTAACCATGTATGCACAAAAACTCTTTCAGCCATTTCGGCTGAAATCACTACAACTTAAAAACCGGATCGTCATGGCACCCATGACGCGCTCGTTTTGTCCCGGAGGTGTCCCGGCGGCGAACGTGGCCGATTATTATGTCCGCCGCGCCCAGGATGAAGTTGGCCTGATTGTGTCTGAGGGCACCGTGGTGAATCGCCCGGCTTCTTCGAATGATCCGGACATTCCTCATTTTTATGGCGAAAAGCCACTCGGCGGATGGAAGACTGTGATTGACCGGGTGCATGCCGCGGGTGGCGTGATGGCGCCGCAACTTTGGCACATGGGCGTGGTCGCCCCGAAGAAAACCGGCTGGTTGCCGCCGGCTCCGTTTGAGGGACCGTCAGGCTATGTCGCACCAGGGAAAATCGGGGGCGTCGCCATGACAAAATCCGATATCGGCGAAACGATCCAGGCTTTTTGCCCAAGCGGCGGCGAAGGCCAAGGCGCTGGGCTTCGATGCCGTCGAGATTCACGGCGCCCACGGCTATCTAATCGATCAGTTTTTCTGGCAGCCCACCAACCAACGCACCGATGGTTATGGTGGAAAAACTTTGGCCGAACGCGCCCGCTTCGCCGTGGAACTCATCCGGGCCGTTCGCACAGGCGTCGGTCCCGACTTTCCAATCTGCCTGCGGATCTCGCAATGGAAACTGCAGGATTACGCGGCAAAGCTGGCGACCACGCCCAAGGAGATGGAAGCGTGGCTGGTTCCGCTGGTGTTCGCCGGCGTCGATATTTTCCATTGCTCCCAACGCCGGTTCTGGGAGCCCGAATTCCCCGAATCGGATCTAAACTTTGCGGGCTGGGCTAAAAAACTTACGGGCAAAACCACCATCACGGTCGGCTCAGTTGGACTTTCCGGGGACTTTCTCGCCGCCTTTCAGGGCGAATCCTCGGCTCCCAGCAAGTTGGATGAACTTCTCCGTCGTTACGACCGCGGGGATTTCGACCTGGTGGCGGTGGGCCGCGCCCTGCTCGCCGACGCGGCGTGGGCCCAAAAAATTCACGAAGGCCATTCATCCGAACTGATTGGTTTCAGCAAAGAGGCTCTCGCCACTCTTTCGTGAACTATTTGCCGGCCGGGTCAGGATTCCGTTGTCTGGCTCTGCTCGTGAGCCATTTCTGGCCCAAATAGAAACACCAAGGCTAGATTTCGGTTCCAGCCTTGGTGTTCATCTCGATAGCAGCCCCATGCTATTGTGCTTGGGGCCGCGCTAAAAAATGCCCCAATGCTGAGGCAGCGAATCCTGAGTCAGTCCTACATAGCCCAGGCCCAATTCACCTCGATCTTGTTGTCCACTGACCATACTCCGGCCGCCGCCCAGGCAACGCGCTCGGCTTCGTCGCGCTCGGCAAAGTTGCGGACTTTTCCGGTGAGCGTCACCTTGTTTCCGGACATCTCCACTTGGATATTCTCGGCATCCAGCAGCGCGCTGCGTTCGAACGCGCTTTCAATCGCCGCTTTCACGTGCGTGGCCGCGAGCTTGGATTTTACCGACATCAGATTGGTCACGCCCTTGACGCCCGCCATATGCTGCACTTCCGCCTCGGCGTCACTTTTTTGGTACC
>CAZIQP010000124.1:0-12035 GCA_964541315.1 uncultured Opitutaceae bacterium | reverse complement strand
CGCATGACGCCGCCGCCGCCGCCGGTGAGGACGCCGAGGTTGGAGCCCATGAAGGCGGTGAGTTTGTGGACGAGATCGGAGATGCGCGTGGTGTCGGCCTGGTCGAGTCCGAAGGCGGAACCGTAGAAGGCGAGGATGGTGGATTCCTGGAATTTGCGGGCGATCTCCTCGCGGACAAAGAAACCGTGGTCGCGCTTGTAGGTGTGGAGGTAGAGATCCTTGGTGACCTCGTCGTACCAATAAATCTGGATGCCGATGGCGTGAAAGGTATCGAGCCGGGCGTGGGCGTTGCTGGAGAGAAAATAACCGTGGGTGCGCGAGGCGCGGCGGAAGATGATGCGCTTCAGCTTCACATCGCCGATGCGGGTGACGAGCTCGATGTGCTCCAGCAGGTCGGGGAAAAAATCGACGATGAGGGTGTCGGCGTGTTCGTGTGCGGCGTCAAGGGCCTGGATCATGGTGCGGCTGCCGAGAGGACAGGCATTTTCCGCGAGGAGTTTTTTCAGATCATCGTCACCGGCGCGGACGAGGATGGCCCGGTTTTCCATCGTGGCGCTCTGGCCGCGGACGCTGATTTTGGTTTTGGGGCGGGCTTCGCCGGTGTCGCTGGCGGGGGCGGAGTCGAGGCACTTGTAGAGATTCTTGGCGGTGCCGAGGAGCTGCTGGCGTTTTTTGGCGAGGGTCTTGGCCTCGGGATCATCATAGGGCGGCGCGCGGAAAACCTCGACAGAGACCATGGGATTCACGACGGGATGTTCGCCGGTGTTGTAGATTTCCAGCATGATGTTCGTGCCAAAAGTCTTGATCGGATCGAGGAGGACGGCGCTGGTGTGGAGACCGAAGTTGCCCTCGCCGGGGTTGAGCAGGACAAAGTGCTCGCGCAGATACATGGAACAACTGGTGAGAATGCCGGAGCGGGGCGGGATGGTGAGGGGCGCGGCGTCGTGGCGAAGCTGGATCTTGTCGATGAAGGAGCGGCCGGCGTAGCCGCTGACGATGTGTTCGAAGTTGAGACGCTGGAGACGGGGACTGAGCGTGTAGCTGACCTGGTGCGGGGTGAAGAAGACGCGGCCGCTGCTGTCGATGGAGATCGTGTTCGGCAGTTTCAGGAGGTTTTCCTGCAAAGCGGACCAGACTTCGGTGCTGGTGAGCTTGGCGGAAGCGGGGGCGTAGAAAAGCCGGCCGGCGGGCACGCCGGTGCGGACGAGTTTTTTCCAGTACGAGGCGTTGGGGAAACTGCGGTCGAAGATGAAGGCTTCGGCGGCGAGCACGAGGCGGTGGTTTTCCACCACCGGCGGGCCGAGGGTGATCATCTCGATGCCGATGCGGGCGAGGGAGCTGCGCTCGGTGAAGTGCAGGTCGGCGAGGCGACCCTTGAGAAATTCCATTTCAGCCGGGCTGCGCGGCCAGAACGCGAGGGTGAGCGCCAGGGTGTCGTTGTTTTTCGCCCTTACCGTGAGGATCTGGCCGTCGGTGCTATGCCAGAATTGGTTTTCGTTCATAGAATTGGCAGGGTGGCTTGTACGGCGAGGGCTGACAAGCCCGGCGTTGCGACCGTGGCGTTACGCGAAAAGGGTAAAATTACCGCCTATGTGATTGATTTTTCCGGGAGGGGTGAGCAATTTTTCGCGTTTTCACGGCACAATATCGCCCGGGCCGTTACTCAACCGGGCTTCACTACTCCCAATGAAATTCATCACCAAACTCACGGCAGGCATCGTTGGCATGGGCCTCTTGGCGTCCGCCTTTGCGGATACCGCACCTGCTTCCAAACCCATCAAATTCGAATTGCCCCAAGTAGGCAACGCCACGCAACCCGCCGCATCGGCCGCTCCTGTCGCTCCCGCGCCGGTCGCCCCGCCGGTTAAATTCACCCAGGGCCAGCTCATGGAAGTCTACGGCTACATGCTGGCGATGCGCATGAACATGCCCGATCTGGAGTTTACCGCGGCAGATGCCGATTCCATGGCCAAGGGCATCAAGATGTCATTGGCCCATGAAGAGCCACCCTACGATGCAAAGACTCTCAGCCCGCAGCTCCAGGAATATCTCGGACAGAAACAGCAGGTGCTGTTGGCGAAAATTCGCGGTGCGAACATCGCGGAAGGCACGGCCTTTTTTGCGAAGCTGAAGGAGAACAAGGCGGTACAGTTCACCCCCAGCGGTCTGGGCTACGAAGTGCTCAAGGCCGCCACCGGCTCGATTGCGAAGGTTGGCCAGGAGGTCACCTTCCACTACCAGCTTTCGGCTTTGAACGGGCAGGTGATGGAAAGCTCCGCCGGACGCGAGCCGTTGAAACTGGTGCTGCAAGACGGGGCGCTGATCCCCGGCATGGTGGAAGCGCTCCAGAAAATTCCGGTGGGCGCCAAGTATAAGCTCTATGTCCCGTCCCAGCTCGCTTATGGCGACCAGGGTGGACAGGGCATACCGCCGGCCGCTTCGCTGGTCTTCGAGGTTGAACTGCTCGATGTGAAGGATGCCCCGAAGGAGGCCGCTCCCGCCGGCAAGTAACAGGCCAAGGCTTCGGATTTTCTACGCCCTCCCAATGTGGAGGGCGTTTTTATTTTGCTCCGGGGGACCAATGTTTCCTGTTGCCGGCTGCGAGGGGGAACAGGCCGCTTCGCCGTGTAACGGCTCGCTGTCTGCACGTCGCGCTTGCGCCGGGCGCGGCGGCGGTGTTCGCTGCGACCGACGCGCATGGCACAGACAGGTCCCAATCTTTATCTGGTGGGTTTCACCGGCACGGGCAAAAGCACCGTGGGCCGGAGCGTGGCCCAGCAACTGGGCTATCAGTTTCTCGACAGCGATCACGAGATCGAGCGGCTGCATGGCCGGACCATCGCGCAGATTTTCTCGGAGGAGGGTGAGCCGGTGTTTCGCGCGTTGGAGCGGAAATTCATCGAGGAGCAGCATCCGGCCCGCGGCTGCGTGGTGGCATGCGGCGGCGGGCTCATTGTGCCCGACGGCATGCTGGAACTCTTGCACGGGCGCGGCGTGGTGATCTGTCTGCATGCGAATCTGGAAACGGTGATCGAGCGCACGGCCCGTTCGGTCCACCGTCCGCTGGTGTCCGGCGAGGATCGTGAGGCCAAAGTGCGCGAACTTTATGCCCGGCGCGAAGCGATCTACCGCCGGTCGGGCACCACCGTTCTCACCGATCAACGGTCCATCCGCGACATCACTCCGCATGTGCTGCGGGTGTTTCAACGTGAAGCGCGGGACTGGGCGGCCAAGCATCCATGAGCCGGGATCCTGTCGCACCGGTTGTGGCGGGCGAACACCGGGAGGCTTTGCGCCGGCGCCTGCGCACGCTGGGTTTTGATGAGGTAAGATTCGCCGCGATCGAGGAGGTGAACGCGCAGGGGCTGCGGGAGTGGCTCGATGCGGGCATGAATGCCGAGATGGCGTGGATGAACCGCACCGCGGACAAACGGATCGATCCGAACTTGGTGCAGACCGGCGCGCGCTCGATCATCATGCTGGGCGTGAGTTATTGGACGGAACAGGGCGGCGGAAATTCTGCCGCGAAATCCGTCCGTCCCAAGTGGGCGCGGTATGCGTTGCATGAAGATTATCATGATACGATCCGCCCGGGGCTGGTGGCGGCGGGGAAGGTGTTGGAGGAGTTTTTCGGGGCGCAGGCAACGGATTATCGCCACTATGTGGATACCGGTCCGGTGCTGGAGCGCGGCTGGGCGGCGCGGGCGGGGCTCGGATTTATCGGAAAAAATGGCATGCTGATCTCACGCCGCCACGGCAACTGGCTGTTTCTCGCGGGCATTCTGACGCGGATTGCAATTGAGCCCGATGCGCCGGTGCGGCGAAAACCCCTGCCCTCCAAGGAAGCGGAACCGGCGGGTTTGTTGTGCGGCAAATGCACGCGGTGCAGCGACGCCTGTCCGACCCAGGCGATACCGCGACCCGGCGTGGTCGATGCGCGGCGCTGCATATCTTATCACACGATTGAAAACAAAGGGATCATCCCGCGTGAGCTGCGCGCCGGCATTGGCGACCGCATCTACGGTTGCGACGTATGCCTGGAGGTGTGTCCGTGGAACCGTTTTGCGCAGGCGGCGCACAGTGTTCTGTTGGTGGCGAAATCTGGCATTGCCGAACTGGGCCTGGACGAATTGCTCGGACTCACGCCGGCACGTTTCGCGGGAGTTTTTCGCGGGACGGCGATCAAACGCGTGAAACTGACCGGGCTGTTGCGCAATGCCTGCGTGGTCGCCGGCAATGTGGCGGCAGGACAGGGCGGGCCCTGCGTTTATTTGCCGGCATTATTGAAACTTGCGGCACATGAATCGGCCATCGTGCGGGCGCATGCGGTGTGGGCCGTGCGTCGCATCACGGATGATCTGGCGTTGCTGGGTGCGGCGCGTGCCGCCGAGACTGATGCGGCGGTGCTGGCGGAATACGCAGGCGAAGTCTAGCCGGCGTTCGGAAATATTTCGCGCATCTTAGCGGCGAAAGCAGGCGGGGGGCGGACCGGTTCACCGGCTTTGTTGATGAAAGTGTGGACCGTGAATCCGGTGACCAGCAGCTCTTCGCCCCGACGTACTTCATAGTCGAGGTGGATGCGCAGCAGGGGTCGCTCCTTGAGCTGGGTGAGAATCGTGAGGGTGTCGTCGTAGAGGGCGGGGCGCTGAAATTTCACGCCGACTTCAATCACGGGCAGGAAGTAGCCCTGGGCTTCCAGCTCGCGGTAAGGCACACCGCATTCCTTGAGCAGGGTAGTGCGCCCGACTTCAAACCAAGGCAGATAATTGCCATGATAGACGATGCCCATCATGTCGGTTTCGGCGTAGCGAACGGTGATCTGGGTGCGGGAAACTAGCATGGGAAAAGTTCAGACTGGGGACTCGGTGGAGGGATGTCCAAACAACGTTATGGCGTTGTCTCGCCAGGTGCGGCTGCGGGCCCGGAGGTTTCCAGCTTCGCCGAGCCGGCGCCGGAGAGCCGGATCGTCAATGAGCCGGGCAAGCGCGGCGGTGAGCGCCGCAGGATCGTCGGGGGAAACAAGCAGGCCGGTTTCACCGTCAAGCACCGCTTCGGGCACACCCCCGATGGCATGCGCCACGACGGGCAGCCCATGTGCGCCGGCTTCAAGATAGACCAGCCCAAAACCTTCGACGCTGAAACGATGCGGCATGCTGGTCATCGCAAAAATGTCGGCCTGGGCGTAGATCGCGCCAAGCCGGTCATCGGGTACATCGCCGAGAAACTTGACGGGAAAGCCGGCGCGCGCGGCGGCATGGTGAAGCGCGGCTTCATAGCCTTCTTTGGGGTGGCCGCCGACCATCCAATATTCGAGGCGGGACTTGAGTTCGGCGGGAAGTTCGGTGAGTGACTGGAGGACGCGCAACTGGCCTTTGCGCGGATGCAACCGCGCGACGGTGAGGACGATGATTTTGTTTCCGGCTTTTTCAGAAAGCCTAGGGACGGCCGGGGTCGATTGAAAATCTGCGCGGAGCGCCCCGGAAGTGAGCACGATTTTTTGGGCGATAGTGGGAAAATAGCGGTTGAGCAACTGCAGCGCATGCTGGCTGACGACGCTGACCCGGTCGGCGCGTGCGAGCAGTCGCCGCGTGCTCCAGCGCATCAGTGGCCGCAGGGCCAGCTTCAGGATTTCCGAGCCATGCAGAGTGAAGACAAGCCGGCCCGGAGGCAAATCATGGAGAAATTGCAACAGCAGCAGGGAGAGCAACGGACCGGGTTCCGGCACGTAAAGAATTGCCTTATGCAATTGGTCGCGATATCGCTGCAGCTCACGCGCCATGCGCCATTGGTTGCGCAAACTGTGGGAGCCGTTGATGGGCAGACGCCGGACCCGAAACGGCCAGGCCGGCTCCTGGTTTTCGGGTGGCAGGGCCGGAGCCCAGACTTCAACAGCATAGCCCAAAGTAGCTGCGGCTGTCGCCATCTCTGCGGCATAGACGGCAATGCCACCCCGGTGGGGATGGAATTCATGCGTCACCATGACCAAGCGGGTAGAAGAGCGAGGGGGCATCGGGCGGGGCTATCGTTTAGGCGATATTAATCACCGGCTGCCAACTGTAATTTCCTCGCGAGACCCTGCGCGATGGAACCAATCGATGGCTATATTGTTCATATTGAGATGCGCGGCCCCAAAGAAATTTTGGAGTTTACACCGTAAGAAGGCTCAATTTACGTTACGCAAATGGCACAGGCAGTTAACAATTCCTCGGGTCTCCAACTTAAACCGTTTACGCCCGAAGATGACTCAAATCTAAGGGAAGCATTGAAACGTTGTTCCGCAGCAACTTATGAGGCGGCTGCGCAATTTCGTAAAACAGGAAATACCGAGCATCTTCCTGCCATTGTCCTTGGCATCATAGAACGCTACGTCGAACCCGATCTCCGGGCCAAGCTGAAGGATGCTGACGACGATCTGCGCGTGATCGAGGATCTGGGAATCGATTCCCTGACGATGATGGAGATTGTTATTCTCGTGGAAGACGTTCTTCAAATGTCGATTAACAACGATGAGTTGCGCCACTTGCGCAGTGTGGGTGATGTCAAAACTTTCATTGGCTGCAAAGTCCGGGGCCTCCCGCTGCCCAAGCCCACGAAATTTATTCCGATCGAGCAGATCGCCTCAATCATGCCGATCCAGGCGCCATTCCTTTTTTTGAGCGAGGCTTCCATCAATGCCCACGGGGCCAACGCCAAATACCGGATCAGCGGGCAGGAATTTTTTCTGCAAGGACATTTCAAGGACAATCCCGTGCTGCCTGCCTCCATCATGCTCGAGGCCCTGGGTCAGTTGGGCGTGCTCTTTTTGCTCGAAGGCCAGGTCGGTGAGGCGGGCAAGATCGTCGATCCCAAGACCATTTTCTTCACCTCGTGCGAAGGCATCCGTTGCCACCGTATTTGCCGCCCCGGTGATGTGCTGAGCCTTTCGATCAAACCCAAGCGGCTGAAACTGCCTCTCGCGACTTTTGAAGGACAGATCCGGGTGGGACAGGAAAAAGCTGCGATCGCGGAAGAAATTACCCTGACCTACGCTTTTGCCGAAGAAGTGGCGAAGCCGCTTGAATCAGTGGATGGTGCCGGCACGCCGGCCATGGGCGAGTCCTCACCGGTGACGCCGCTGCCCAAGGTTGCCAGCGCTTGAGTTCCGGCCGTCAGACAGGCTGGGGGGCGCGGGAATGCCATCGGGCAGACCTGCAAATCATTTTGCTATCTTCCGAGGGTGCGCCAAGTAGTGGTCTGACGATCTGACCAAAGCATCATGCGCAAAGTTTATATCACCGGATTGGGTTTCATCACCAGCATAGGCAACGATGCGGCGGGCGTTTCCGAGAGCTTGCGCGAATTGCGCCATGGGATTGTGGTTTATCCGCCTTTTCAAAAACCGGAAGTTCCGGTCAAGGTCGCGGCTCCGGTCCGCGATTTTCAAACCGACACCGTCGAGGCGGAGGATTGGGTCATGCCCGCCCGCTATTCCATCAAGCGGGATCTTCTGCGCGGCATGGCGCCGCACGGCGTGTATGCCTATTGCGCGATGCAACAGGCGGTCGAAGACGCGAAATTGACGGAAGCCGACTGGTCGAACCCCGACACCGGGCTCTATGCGGCATCGGGCGGCTCGCCGTTCTTGCTCGGGTATTACCTTGAACGCATGCGCAAGCACGGGGTCATGCGCTGCCAGCCGCTCGGAGTCGTGGCGTGCATCTCGGGCACGGTGAATTTCAATCTGGTCTCGCATTTCAAAATCAAGGGCGCATCCACGGGATTTTCGTCAGCGTGCGCCTCGTCCGCCCATGCGCTGGGTTTCGCCTATGACGAGATCATGCTGGGCCGGCAGAAACGCATGTTCGTGGTCGGTGCCGAGGACGGAAACGTCGAAAGCATTTTGCCGTTCGCGGGGATGCGCGCGCTTTCCGTGCAAACCGATCCCTCCAAGGCATCGCGTCCCTTCGATTCTGCGCGCGACGGATTTGTTGGCACCGGTGGCGCCACCGTCGTGGTGTTGGAAAGCGAGGAGGAGGTGGAGCGGCGCAACGCCAAGGTGTATTGCGAGGTGGCGGGCTGGGGCCAGGCCTCCGATGGACACAACGTTGCCATCTCCCATCCCGAAGGCACCGGCTTGCGCAACGCGATCGCCCATGCCCTGAAATTTTCCGAGCTGA
Source organism: uncultured Opitutaceae bacterium (assembly GCA_964541315.1). Taxonomy (GTDB): domain Bacteria; phylum Verrucomicrobiota; class Verrucomicrobiia; order Opitutales; family Opitutaceae; genus Didemnitutus. The sequence continues at coordinate 3,879 of CAZIQP010000124.1, read as the reverse complement.
CGCCTGATGCCGTCGATTACGTCAACGCCCACGCCACCTCCACGCCGATCGGGGATTTCTCCGAGATCAAGGCGTTGAAAAATATTTTCGGGCACGCGCCCACCCGGCCCGCGATCAGCAGCACCAAGGCGCTGACCGGTCACGGCTTGTCGCTGGCCGGCGCGATGGAGGCCGGTTTTTGTGCGCTGGCCATCAAGGAAGGATTTATCCCCGGTTCTGCCAATATCACCACGCTTGATCCGGCCTGTGCCGGCCTGAACATCATACGCGCCACCCTGCCGCAACGCCCCAATGTCGTGCTGAGCAACAGCAGCGGTTTCGGCGGTGCCAACGTCTGTCTCGTTTTCAAGAGCACCGATTGATCGGTCCCGACCGCTGCTTCCTTGCATGAGTGCCGCACCGTTTTCTTCCCGCTATCGCACGGCCTTTGTGACGGGTGCGAGCACGGGCTTGGGGCAGGCTTTCACCGAAATGCTGCTTGCGGAAGGCGTGCGGGTTTGGGGCACGTCGCGGGATGCCCGGCGGTTGAAGGTGCGGCAAAATTTTCATCCGGTTGTTCTTGAACTGGCCGATGGAGCGGCGGCGGAGCACGCTTATCTCGAAGCCAGCCGTGCGGCCGGCGGGTTTGATCTCGTGATCAACAACGCCGGTTTCGGGGCCTTCGGTGCTTTTGCCCGCACGGATTTTTCCATCTGGGAAGAACAATTGCGGATCATGCTCATCAACACCGCCCGGCTCAGCCATCTTGCCCTGCGCGATTTTCAGGCGCGGCAACGCGGCGCGCTCGTGAATGTTTCGTCGCTCGCGGTCGAGTTCGCGCTGCCCTACCAGTCCGCTTACAACATGGCCAAGGCCGGACTCTCCGCCCTCAACGAGAGCCTGATGTACGAGGTGCGCGGCAGCAACGTGATCGTCATTGATTTTCGGCCCGGCGATTATCGCACGGATTTCGAAGGCTCGGTCCGCCGGCCGGAGCAGGAAAGCGGCCACCCCGCTGATCCGACTGCGGAAGCCCGCCTGAATCGCGCTTGGGCGGCTTTCTCCGTCATGATGCGGGCCGGACCCGCGCCCGCCGGCGCGGCCCGCTCGTTGTGTCGGGCGTTGCTGCGCGGTCGCAGCGGAACGGTGCGCACCGGGCGTTGCTTTCAAACGGTGATCGCACCGTTTCTGGTGCGGTTCGGCTCGCTCGCGCTCAAGCGACGGATTCAGGAAAGGTATTTCGGTCTTTGAAGCATGCGCATTTTTTCTGCAGCAACCATCCTTTGCCGGTGCAACCGGCCGGCGATTAATTCTCGCCACGTTCGCGATCTGGCTCCTGCCTAGGTCCAGCATGTCACGCGTTCGCATCCTCGTCCTCACTTCCAGCACCGGCGCCGGTCACGACGTCCGTGCCCAGGCCTTTGCCGAGTGGTGCTTTGAGCTATACCGGCACGATGTCGATGTGCGCATCGAGCAGATGCTGGAAAAATCCTCGGGTTTTTTCAAAATGGGGGTCGATTGCTACAATTGGATCCAGAAAAAATCCCCGTGGCTTCATAAACTTTTCTATATCGTCGTTGAACTGCTCAGCGTGCTCAACCGCCGGACCGTGACTTTTGGGCGGGCTTACTACGGGCAGGTCTTGCGCGAGTACCGCCCGCATCTGGTCTTCAGTGTGCATGACTGCCTCAACCGCGGGTATTTCCAGCTCGCGCGCAAGATTCTCGGCGCGGACAAGGTGCGCTGCGCCACCTACTGCGGAGAATTTTCCGGCGGTTTCGGTTACAGCATCAATTGGGTGGAAAGCACGGCCGATCTCTATCTTTCCCGGACGCCCACGGCGCGGGATTATGCGGTGAAACTCGGCATGCCTCCGGAACGCACCCGGGTGCGCGGCTACCTGATGCAGCCGCGGGCGTACCTTGAGGTCTTAAACGAACAGACCCGCCGCACCTATCGCGAACTCCACCTGGAACTGCTGCCTGACCGCTTCACCCTGTTCCTCGCGACCGGAGGCAACGGGGCCAATAACCACCTCGAGCTTCTGCCCCTGCTCCTGCCCTTTGCGGAGAAACTCCAGGTCGTTGTCATCTGCGGCCGCAATCGCGAAGCCTTCAACGCGGTGGTGCATTGGCGCGCGGAGCATCCCGAACTGGAGTGTTATGTCGACGGGTTCTCCGAGGAAGTGCACCTTCTCATGCAGGCCAGCGATGCCATTCTCACCCGGGGCGGTACGACGACTTGCGCCAAGGCGTTGCATTTTCGCTGCCCGATTATTTTCAACGCCATGGGCGGCATCATGCCGCAGGAGGAACTCACGGTGAAATTTTTCCGTCATGGCTGTGGTACGCCGCAGGTGGCCAATGCGCGGGAATTTGGCGAACTGATCACCCAGTGGATGACTTCGCCCGACACCTACGGGCAGTTTCGGAAGAGATTCCTCGAACTGCGTTATGAAGAGAATCCCACGGTGCTGATTGAGGAACTTGTCGATCTTGCGCAAAGCGTGTCTGGTACCGCTTTGCGTGCGGGTCCTTTTCCGCCCAAGCCACGCGCCCGCTAAAATAAAGCAAGGTTTGGATGCGCGGGGTCTCGTAACCGCCTGCCAGGGTGCTGGCGCCGGCCACGGAAGGCGGTTTGGGATTGATTGAATTCCGGCTTTGCGCGTCGGCCCAAATCGTGAATAGTGTCCGATCCACGTGACCACGCCCGCTTCCACGCCGACGAAAGTATACTCCCATGAACCGCTCTGGGAACCTGCCCGCTGGCTGCCCACGACGGCCGACGAGGTGCAGGCGCGTGGCTGGGATTATCTCGACGTCATTATCGTCTCCGGCGATGCCTATGTGGATCATCCGGCGTTCGGTACCGCCGTCATCGGGCGCCTGCTCGAGTCCGAGGGGTTGCGCGTCGCGATTTTGCCCCAGCCCAACTGGCGCGATGATTTGCGCGACTTCAAGAAATTGGGCGCACCGCGGATGTTTTTTGGAGTCACCGCCGGCTGTATGGATTCGATGGTCAACCGCTACACCGCCGCCAAGAAAATGCGCAGCGAAGACGCCTATACCCCCGGGGGCGAACATGGTTTCCGGCCCGACTACGCCACCACTGTTTATTCTCAGAACCTGAAAAAACTTTTCCCCGACGTCCCTGTGATGATCGGCGGCATCGAGGCCAGCCTGCGGCGGGTGACGCATTACGACTACTGGTCCGACACGTTGAAGCCTTCGATCCTCGCCGAGAGCGGGGCCGATCTGCTCGTTTACGGCATGGGGGAATTGCCGCTGCGGGAGATGGTCCGCCTGCTCAAGCGCGGGGTGCCGTTCTCCTCACTGCGCACCATTCCGCAAACCGCCGTGCTGCTGCCAGCCGGCATACCTGTCCCGAAAAATCAGAAGTGGGACGACTTCACGCTCCACTCGCACGAGGAATGCGGCCGCGACCGCGAACTCTACGCGAAAAACTTCAAGGACATTGAAACCGAGTCGAATCGGGTGAAGGCCCGCCGGCTCTTTCAGCCCACCGGCGACCGTCTGCTCGTGGTCAATCCGCCGTTTCCCACGATGAGCGAAGGGGAGATCGATTCGAGTTTCGATCTGCCTTACACGCGTCTGCCGCATCCGAAGTATCGGAAGCGCGGCCCGATCCCGGCCTACGAGATGATCAAGCATTCGATCAACATGCATCGCGGCTGCTTCGGCGGTTGCAGTTTTTGCACGATCTCGGCGCACCAGGGCAAGTTTGTCGCGAGCCGCAGCAAGGAAAGCATTCTGCGCGAGGTGGAGACGATCAAACAGATGCCCGACTACCGCGGCACGATCAGCGATCTCGGCGGCCCATCCGCCAACATGTACAAGATGAAGGGCAAGGAGCAGTGGATCTGCGACGAGTGTGTCCGCC
>CAZIQP010000123.1:0-12063 GCA_964541315.1 uncultured Opitutaceae bacterium | reverse complement strand
ACCACTGCGCTTTTTAGGTTTATTCGCGGCTGGCGGCCGGCGGAGTTACCATCAGGTCACGGATTCTTGATTGATGAAATTCAGGCACAAAAAGCGGCGCGAAAATTCGCGCCGCAAGTGGGTCTGAAATCCGGAAAAGATCAGCGCCAGCTTCCCTCAATAAATACATAGCCCTGCGGTCGCTGTTCCCAGCGCGGCTCGATCCAAACGGCATGCTTGTGGGGCGGCCGCTCCCAATGGCCGGCAATCCACTCATGACGGCCTTCGCGCCAAACATAGTAACCCTTGATCCAGACGTGCTCGCGCGAGGGACGCTCCCGCTCGACGATCACTTCGTGTCGCGGTGGTGGCGGCGGCTGGGCCACAAAATTCAAACTCACCCGAACCGACGGAGACGGCTGCACCGTCACCCGCTCCTTCACGACGGCGGAACCTCCCCGCCAAGAGCCGGCGACAAAAACATAACCCCGGTCGCGGTGTTCCCAGCGCGGCTCGACCCAGACGAAGCCGGGTTGCGGCGGGAGCTCCCAGTGTCCGGCCACCCAGAAATGGCGGCCACCGCGCCATTCCCAGAAACCCCGGACCCAGATATGGGCGGAGGAAGGCCGTTCAATTATTATTTCCTCCCGTGGCGGCGGCGGTGGCACATCGATCACCACGGCTTCAACGGGCGGTGGCGGCGCGGCCTCCACATAAACGGGACGGCGGACTTGGGCCCGCTCCTCGACAACACATCCGCCCAGGGCCATCAGGCCGAGAGGGAGCAGAACGAACCGGAAGATCATTGGTTGGGATACTGATGTTGGTACAGGATTCATGGTGATATGACGACAGACACTGCGGTTTTATTCAATCAATTGAAAACAAAACTTAATTTTAGGCGTTTTCCAGAACAGGATAAAAACGCCGTCCGGTACAGACCGGAACGGCGTCGCGAGGATCCTCCGTTTTATAGCCCGGCCGGCGCCACCGTGGTGGTCGGGGCGGAAAAGTTTTCCGTCCGGGTGTAAGTCTTGCCGTCCGGGCCGGTGTTCTCGATGGTACGGGTGCCGGAGCCGTCCGGGTTGTACTTCGTGTCAACCACGCGATCGTCTGTTTTGCCATTGGGACCGGTCACCTCCTTGTTCTTGATGGTCTCACCGGGTGTCTTGGTTAACGAGGTGTCAATCTTTGTCTGACCGCCCTTCGGCCCCGTGATCGTGGTATCCTGGGTATAACCGTTGCCGTTCTTGGTCGTCGTGGAGTTCAAGGTGCTGACACCGCCATTGGGTCCGGTAATGGTGCCGGTTGTGCTCGAGCCGGTGTCTGTTTTGGTCTTGTTGAGATCAAAGGTGCTGGTCTTCCCGTTGAGCCCCGTGTTCGTGCCCTGGATCTCGTAGTTGTTGCTGGCTGTCTCGGTGATGGTGCCCTGCCGGGAGGAGGATTTGCCGTTCGGCAGGGTCGTGGCGGAACTGAACGTGCCGGTATCCGTGCTCTTGTTCCAAGTGTAGTCGCTGCTGTGGCTGCCGGTCTGTCCGTTTTGGTTGGTCCAGGTGGCGCTATGCTGGCGCGAACCGGGGCTGCGTGTCGTGCTGGAAGAGGTGGTGCCCGAATTGCCGTTGCTGTCCGAGTAGGTGCCGGTCCGGGTGCGCGTCCGGGCCTGACCCGCAAAAACCGAGGTCGCTGCCGCCGAAAAGACAACCGCGACGGCGGTCGTGAGGAGGAGATGAATCTGTTTGTTCATGGAATGAGTTGATGAGGTTTTTATCGTTGTTTCTTTCTACGCCCCCATGTTGCCAGCCGGGCATTGCCGCCACCTTGCGCCCGCATTACAAGTAGGCAATGAAGCGGAATCCGGGCTCGCCCCTCCGCGGCCGTTTCATCAAGTTGTCTCCATGCGCGCACTGGTCGTCGATGATGACGTGAAAATTTCCTCGTATGTGGAGAAGGGATTGCGGGAGGCCGGTTTCGCCGTCGATACCGCGGCCAACGGTCCCGATGCCTTCTCGCTCGCGCGCACGACGCCGTTCGACGTGGCCGTGGTGGACGTGATGCTGCCCGGATTTGACGGCCTGGAATTGATCGAGCGCATGCGCGCCGCGAAAGTACGGGTGCCGGTGCTGATCCTCAGCGCCCGCCGCAGCGTGGACGACCGCGTGGCCGGCTTGCGTCGCGGTGGCGATGACTACCTTACAAAACCATTTTCATTCACCGAGCTGCTCGCCCGCGTACAGGCTCTCGTCAGACGCAACACCGCACAGCCCGAGATGACCCGGCTCACCTACGCGGATGTGGAACTCGACCTGCTGGCCCGGCGGGCGACCCGCGGCGAGGAAACGCTCGTCCTGCAGCCGCGCGAATTCGCCCTGCTCGAATATCTCCTGCGCAACGCCGGCCGGGTCGTTTCGAAAACAGCGGTCTTGGAAAACGTCTACGACTACGGCTTCGACCCGCAGACCAACGTGGTGGACGTGCTGGTTTGCCGGCTGCGCGCCAAGCTCGACCGCCCCGGCGCGGTGAAGCTGCTCCACACCGAACGGGGTTTCGGCTATGTTCTCCGGAGCAAGTGAACGGCCGGACTGGCGGTTCAGCCTGCGCCTCGCCCTCGGGGTCGGCGGACTCTTCGCCGTGGCCGTCATCGCGCTTTATTTCGGCGCCGGCACCCTGCTCGACCGCGCCCTCGCGCGCGAGGAGGCCTCCCTCGTGTTGGACCGGAGCGAGGACATCCGGCTGGCCTGGCAAAATTCCGGCGACGAAGGACTGACCGGCCTGCTCAGGGAGCTTGAGACCACCACGGGGGAACAACTCGCGGTGCGGGTCGAGGGTGCCGACCGATCGGTGGTGTTCAATGGCGCGACCGCGAATGCGCCCGACGCACCGTGGGCAGATCTGAGCATCGCACCGGCCGCAGGGGACAAGGGCGTGAGCGCCGCCGGTGGCTGGATCGCCACCGCAACGACGCTTTCTTCCGGAGAAATTATGCGGACCGCGCGGTTTTCCGGTGTGCTCGCCGACGTCCGCGCCGCTTACCGCGGGTTGTTCGTGACGGCGGTCGGACCATTGTTGCTGGCCGGGATTTCCGGGGGCGTGCTCATGGTCTTTGTCGCGTTAAGCCCGCTCCGACGGACGGTCGCGGTGATGCGCCACATCGTGCAAACGGGCGACTGGGCGGCGCGCGTGACTCCACCGAAGGCGGCGGGGGAAATGCGCAACCTCGCCGAAGCCTTCAACGCCGTGCTTGAGCGCCAGCAGCGGTTGGTCGAAAGATTGCGGCAGTCACTCGATCATGTGGCGCATGATTTGCGCACCCCGCTCACCCGGCTGCGCGCAGCGGTGGAGTCCGGCTTGGAAAAGACGGCGCAAGACAGCGCAGCCCGCGATGTGCTGGCGGATTGCCTCGAAGAGGAGCAGCGGGTGCGGGCCACGCTGGATACGCTGCTCGATGTCGCCGAAGCGGAGGCGGGGGCGATGAAGCTTCGCCGGGAAACGATCCAAGCAACCGACTTGCTCGCCGAGGTCGCCGAACTCTACGAGTTTGCCGCCGAGGAGAAAGGCGCGCGGCTCGAAGTGCGGACGGCCCCGGGTTTGGAATTCGAAGGCGACCATGTGCGGCTGCGCCGGGCGCTCGCCAACCTGGTGGACAACGCGCTCAAATATCTCGGTGACGGCCGCTCGGTCGTGCTTTCGGCCGAGTTGTCGGAACGCGACGTTTTGCTGCGAGTGCAGGACGATGGCCCCGGCATTTCGCCGGAGGATCTGCCGCGGATCTGGGACCGGTTGTTCCGTGCCGATCGCAGCCGGACGGCCCCCGGCCTGGGGCTTGGTCTCAGCCTGGTGAAAGCGATTGCCGAAGCGCATGATGGCCAGGCCGAGGCGGATTCGACTCCCGGGCGCGGCTCAATTTTTCTGCTCCGTCTGCCGCGGCAACCGGCAATCAAGATCGGTGGAAATTAATGGTCCACGGAACCTGTCGGAACCATTGGTCGCGCCCGCCAGCGGATTTCCACGCCGATCAATTCTTGCGCTCACGCCTCATCAGACGGCCAGGATTTGATTCGGCGGCGCGGTCGATGCCGGGATGCCGTTTCATGAATTCGCGGAGTTCGGGATAGTTTTTCAAAAAGTCAGGGTGGCGCAACAACGAGGGATGCTCGGCAAGCAGCTTTTCCAGCCGCGGATACTGATCGAGGAACCGGTCAAACTCGGCCACCTGCGCCGGGGAAACCGGGATGGCCGACTGCCGGATGAGTTCACGGTGGATAAACCAGCGTGGCGTGGCGGCGAGTGCGGCGCCGAACCCAGGGTGGCGATTCAGAAATTGGACGAACACCGGATGATTTTTCTGAAACGCCGGATTGCCGATGATTTCAGGATTGTCGCGCAGGCGGGCCTCGACGCCAGGATGCTGGTCGAGAAATTCCTCGAAGCGGGTGAGTTCGCCCGGCGTGCGCTGACCGGGAGGGGCGGCCAAACCCGGTGGATTCGCCGAAATGTTTTCCCCGGCCGAGGCGGGAACCAGGGCAAACGGGCAGAGCGCCGCGATGGCGCCGAGAGCGAAGCGGAGGTTCCGGCCGGAGTTCATGGAAGACTTTTTCAATGCAGCATAATTTGCTCCGCGTCGATTACGGTCTGATTGCGCGAACATTACAATTTGGCAATGTCGGTTCTTATGCGTGAAAATCGCCGGCCCTGCCGCCACCCGGCGCGGTGCGGGAAATGCGGCATCAGCAAGCTTGAGCTACCCGTCCCGCCCGGCTTATCAAGCTGGTGATGCGCTTGCTCCCGCCAATCTGTCTGGTCGCCTTTTTTGCCCTTTTGCCCGACCCCGGCCTGAATTCGGCCGAACCTCCGGCCGGCTCGGCGACAATCTGGCGGATGGATGATCCGACCCAAGTCGGCGGCTCGGCGGCAACCGTGCTGGGCGCACCGCGGGTTTTCGACGAATCCGGAAAGAAAGCGCTGTACTTTGATGGGGTTGGCGACGGCCTGCTCCTGCCGGTCAATCCCCTCGAGGGCCTCGCGCAATTCACGGTCGAAGTCCTCATCAGGCCGGAAGCGAGCGGGCAGGAGGAGCAGCGCTTTCTCCATATCCAGGACAAAACGGGCAGCCGGTGCCTGTTGGAAATCCGGCTGAAGGACGGGCAGTGGGCGCTCGATTCGTTTCTGCGCTCCGAAACCAACCAGGCAAGCCGGGCCCAGCTCGACCGCACCAAACTGCATCCCGCGAACCGCTGGACGTGGGTCGCGCTGGTTTACGCAAAAGGCCGCATGGCCCACTTCGTCAATGGCGCTCCGGAAATGGAGGGCGCGGTGGATTTTCCTCCCATGGAGGCGGGAAAAATATCCCTCGGCGTGCGGCAGAACAAAGTTTTCTGGTTCAAAGGCAGCATCCGCGAAGTGCGTTTTCATGCGGTCGCGCTTGCGCCGGAAGAGATGCAAAAGACGCCAGCAGCAAAGTGACACTTACAACTTCACCGCGTTGTTCAGCTTCGTGATTTCTTCCAACGCATGATCGGGATCGATCTCCACCGTGCCGCCGCGCGGCTCGACCCCGGCGGGCAAGGGCAAAACTACCGTCACCATCCTGGGCAGCAAATCCACCGGGGCCGGCAGGCTCGGGATTTTTTCCGCAGCGATCACCCGGCCGGATTTATCCCGGAGCACAATTGACGTTTCCGGCGACGCCACCGAGCCGAGACTGTGCACCGTCACCCGCACTTTCCGGCCTTGCACCTTCACATCCTCCGGATCGATTCCGAGATCGGGCCGGGACCAGTACGGCGTACCGGGAGTTTTGAGTTTGAGCGTGAGCACGGTGGTCGCACGCGGCGCAAAGGTGAGCTCAACAGAACGCGAACGCTCCAACACCGCGGAACGTGTTTCGATGCCCTGGTCGGCCGCATCGTCGTCGTTCGTGTCGAGACCCTGCGTGATTTCCCAGACGCCGGGATCAATGTTCCAGCCGGTCATCGTCGCCTGCACCGGCGCAGTCGACAGATTGTAGGCGATGACCTTGAAGCTCGTGGCCGTGGCGTCGGGAATAAGAATCGCCACGCTTTCCGCCGTGGCCGGAGCGGCGAACCGCCAACTGACCGCATGCCCCGGGAATGTGGCCCCGCGCGTGAGCGCGATTCCGCCCAGACGGGCGCGTTGCAATTCGGCGTAAGGAACCCCGACCCGGTCGATCCACAGGCTTCCCTCGGTGTTGATATAGTCCAGCAGCATCGTTTCCTCGATCTGCGCGGCGTACAGTTTCTCGAGCGCGTGTTTGTCACCCGTGAGCTGCCAGGTGGCCTGCGCGCTGGCGGAATCACGGTTGTGATTGGCCGGCTGCTTCCGTCCGTCGTTGCGGCGGGTCTCGACCGGCCGGCCCTGTTCGCCGGCGAGGATGCGCCCGCGCCACGATTCGCGCAAACCGAGCAGGTCAATCGCGTTGGCGTTGACGGCATTGAGCGCAGCCGGACCGCCGCTCAGAATAGGATCAAGATAATCGCGGTTGCCGGAAAATTTCCAAGCGCCCCACAACAGCGGCCAGGGCAGACTGCCCCGGGCCGCGGCACCGTCGCGGTCATCGGCAAAACGAATCGCGGTCGGCAGGGCGGCCTTGCCGTACTCATCGGCGTAACGGTGGGCGAGCAAACCGTCCGCGAGCTCCAGCACGATTTTTTTTGCCGCCGGATTGCCGTTGTAATCTACAAGCAGCAGATCGGGCTGGGCCACGAGGTAGGAATAGGATTTGGCCCAGCCCCAGGGCTCCTCCTCGGCCATCTTCTTTCCATTGTAGTAGGAGGTGCGGATGTGGCGGTGGCCCGCGGCATTGATGCCGGTGATGCTTTCGAATCCGCGCGCGGTTTCCATGGCCCGCTCCAGTTGGCGCGGACTGCCGTAGTTGAGGATGAGATTTTGCCCGAGAGTGTTGATCCCTTCCTCGTAGCTGTGCAGTTCATCGGTCTGGATGGTGGGCAGTCCCCGCGTAAACATTCCGTTCGCATATGCCGCGTCGAGCAGCCGCGCGACGGATGCGGCGAGCTTGTCCGGTGCGCAACCCATGAGGGCGACCCCGGGCCACATATTGGCGAGATCGGTGTCGTCGGAAATCCCGCCGCCCAATTCGCCATTCGTAATCTGCCGGTGATCGACATACCAGGTGACAAATTTTTCCACGAGACCAAGCTGGGTGACCTGGCGAAACGCCCAGAGCGGCACACCGGCCGGCGGCTCGGGCTGCGTAAACGGCGGACGCGGCGCGCCCATCGCCACGGCGGCATACTGCCGGCCGAGCACATGGTCGGGATTGACGCGCAACAGGTCCTTCAAGTCGCGTTCAAAGCGCACCCAGAGATTAAACTTCGGACCAAACGGATGCTCCTCCACCAGCATCGCGTAACTGTCGCGTGCCTGCGTGAAACGATCGGTCTCGTGCTCGGCGCGGGCGGCCTCGCGGGGTTTGAATACCAGACGGATGGCCGCACCTTCGAGCAGGGCCGGGCCAAAATCGGCTCCGGCCGCCGCAATGGTGAGATACAGCGCCTGGCCCGGCGGCAAGAGCCGGTCGCGCAGATCGAGCCAGAGCGTGTGCGCCTCGCCGGATTTCACGCTGAATGAAAAATCGCACATCGCCCGCAGCGGCCAGAGCGGATCCATCACCCGGATGTTCATCGGCAAATAGTCGCCATGGGTCGGCGGCACCTTCATCGCCGGCAGATCGATCGCGATGCCGTCGAGGCCGTCGGTGCGGTCGTCCCATGAATCGGGAATAAGCACATGCACGAGGGGCAGGAAATTCGGCCGGCCGGTCCGTTGGCCGGTCAGGGGCGCGGGTAGGGCAACGGAGGTTTCGGGCAGCGCCACCATGCTGGCGCGCTCATCGGCGGGGTAACGGCCGTTGATGAAGCGATACAATGGCCTAAGACTTGGCGCATCAATTTCCGCCTGCATGGTCAGGCGCAACGCGATCTTCGGGCTGTCCGCCGGCTCGCCGGCCGGGGTGACATTGTACGCGCTAAGCTCGCCGATGGGCTCCTCCTGCTCGGCATTGGTGAAACGGATTTCCCGGCCGGTAATCGGGGCGGGAAAGACATGCACCGTTTTTTCCTGGCCCTTCGGCCGCTCGAAAAGCAGCGACTCGGCCCGGGCTTCGCTTGCCGTCTCCATCACCGTGCCGGCGGGCAGCAATTCCATCTTGCCCCAGGCGGCGCCGGAAATCTCCAGATGATTCCACGGCTCATCGGGCATTTTGAAGGTGATGGATTTTCCCGAGAGCGAATAGCAGTCCCAGTCGGGGAGTTGGAAATAATCGTTGCGGCCGGGGAGTCGCGAGCGGTTGTACACGCCGGGCCAGGTGGTTTCGCGGATACCGTCCGTCGCCTTCCACCACCAGCGCTTCAAATCGTACGCCTCGTGAATCTCCACCTTGCGCACACTGACATTTTTCGCCGGCAGCGGCGGTGGCGGGTTGCCGGCGCGGTTCCAGCCGTGGCGTAGCCACCATTCATTGCGCCAGCGTTTTTGGGCGAGATCACGCACGGGCGGCGCCGGGAGATCGGCCGGTGCCGGCGCGTCGCCCCTGGCCAAAGTGGCGATGGCGGCGTCGCCCAGCATGCGGTCATAAATGCGGATCTCATCAATGTCGCCGCCGCGCGTGTAGTTGTAGTCGCTCTGCACATTGTGCGGGCTGATGATGCGCGAGTGCGGACCGAACTGGTCGAGCGCGGCATTGTAGACCGCAACGGTTTCATTTTTCGCCGCGAGCCGGCCGTTGACATAGAAACGGATGCCGCCCGTCTCGTCCCACGCGAGCGCCAGATGAATCCATTGATCGGGCTTGGGGAAATCCGGCAGCGTCACCGACACCCGGGTGCGCGCGAGACTGGCATCCGTCACGAACGCATCAAACCCGTGGCCGTTGTAGTCGATGCGCAGCCAGACCATGTCCCAGCTCGAATGCTCCGCGTAGCCGACCCGAAAAACCGGAAACTCCGTCGGCCCGACCGGGTAGCGCGACCGCCAGAAAAACGAGAGCGTGCCGCGCTGCGCATAGATGTTACCCGGGGCCCACCAGGCGAGGCGCTGGAAATCGCCGCAGCTTAACGCCGCGCCTTTCGCACCGTCGGCGATCGGCGTGATTTCGGCGACATTGTTCGGCTCCGGGGTGCCGCCGGCCGAAAAGTCCGCCGTCGTGCCCTTCTCACCCGAGAGATAAAACAGCAATCCCGGTTCCGCCGCCGGCCCTTCGGCCCCGCCGAGCGCGCCCGCCAAGCCAAGGAACAGCAGCAATGTCAGTTGCCGGATGCGGCGTGGAAATGACATGGGATGTAGGACTGAGGTGGTCGGACCCGAGGGCTATTCCCGGGGGAAAGGATTTGTCCTTTGGCAAAGCTGCAGGGGCAGCCCCCACGGGTCGCGCAACATGGTCAACTGCGAGCCGTTGGGCATCACTTCCGCCTGAAACAGGGTCGCGCCGGCCTTTTCCAACCGCACCTGATCGGACCGCACATCGCCCGACCAGACCGCAAAGTGAAACGTGAGCGGATGCAACGCGGTGTAGCTGGGAATGGTCGCGGCGGGATTGGTGTAGAATTCCACGATCACCCGACCGGTCTCATCAGCGAGAAATCTCGTATGGGGCGCAACCTCCTGGCTGCGCACGAGAATGAAGCCGAGATGGTCCACATACCACTGCGCCATCGCACGGGAATCAGGCACATTGAGGGCGAAGTGTTCAAATCTCATGTCGGGGCGGGTGGGGTTGAAAACGCACCTTCTTGACCCACAAATATCAAGACGAGGCAATTTTTTTCAACCTCCGCGGGCATGGCTGAATTTCAATGGTGAAACAGGACCTGAATCAACCCGGCTGGCCCGGGCTCCGTGCTTGATCCGTTGCATTTGACTCCGCCGACTTCCGGATGAAAGGATGGTTTACCCCATGAAGAATCCGCTCCTCCCCGTTTTTCTCGCCCTCACCGCCACGCTATCCGTGGCCGCCGCCGATGCGCTCATGCACGCTTCCGCCCGCCAGGTGCTTTCGCTCAACGGTGACTGGCATGTGATCGTCGATCCCTACGACAACGGCTATTTCAACTACCGGCTGGAACCCTACGACGCCGCGAAGAATCCGACCAGCGGCTACTTTCTTGACAAGCAGCCCGCCTCGCCGAGCGATCTGATCGAATACAATTTTGACCGGAGCCCCACGCTCAAGGTGCCGGGGGACTGGAATTCGCAGGACGACAAACTTTTTTATTACGAAGGCTCGGTGTGGTACCGCCGCCTGTTCGATTACACACCGCGCGCGACCGACAGCCGGCAGTTCATCCATTTTGGCGGCGCCAACTATGAGGCCGACGTCTACCTGAACGGCCGGAAACTCGGCCGGCACGTCGGCGGATTCACGCCGTTTCAATTCGAGGTCACCGGCCAGCTCCGCCCCACCGGCAACTCGGTTGTGGTACGCGTGAACAACCAGCGCCACCCCGAGGGCGTGCCCACCGTCAACACCGACTGGTGGAACTACGGCGGCCTTACCCGCGACGTCATGCTGCTGGAAGCGCCGGCCACCCACATCCGCGACTACTCCGTGCAACTGCAACGCGGCGCGAGCCGCCATGTGACCGGCTATGTGCAGCTCGACGGATCGTCGCTCGCCCGGAATGTGCGGATCGAGATCCCCGAATTAAAAATCTCCACCGCCGTCGCCACCGACTCCTCCGGCCGCGCCGCGCTGGATTTTGAGTTGCCCGGAGTCGCGCTCTGGTCGCCCGAACACCCGCAATTGTACGAAGTGATTTTTTCCGCCGGCGCCGACCGCATCACCGAGAAGATCGGCTTCCGCACGATTGAGACGCGCGGCACCGACATCCTGCTGAACGGCCGGCCGGTCTTTCTCCGCGGCATCTGCCTGCACGAGGAAAATCCGTTGCGCGGCGCCCGCGCCACCTCGGCCGAGGACGACCGCCTGGTGCTCACGTGGGCAAAAGAACTGGGCTGCAATTTCATCCGCCTCGCCCACTACCCGCACAACGAAGCCATGGCCCGCCTCGCCGACGAAATGGGCCTGCTGCTCTGGGAGGAAGTGCCCGTTTACTGGACCATTCACTGGGAAGATCCGGCCACCTACGCCAACGCCGCGAACCAACTGACCGAACTCATTGCGCGCGATCGCAACCGTGCCAGCGTCATCATCTGGTCCATGGCCAATGAAACCCCCGTGTCCCCGGCCCGCACCGCCTTTCTCAAGAAAGAGGTGGCCCTCGCCCGCCAGCTCGATCCGTCCCGGCTGATCTCCGCCGCCATGGAACGCCGCTCCGATCCGGCGGACCCGGCCACCAATATCGTCGAGGATCCGCTCGCCGAGGTGACCGATATCGTGAGCTTCAACGAATACATCGGCTGGTACGCCGGCTTGCCCGACGACTGCCCGAAGGCCAGGTGGGTGGTGAATTACAACAAGCCCGTGCTCGTCAGCGAATTTGGGGCCGATGCGCGCCAGGGCATGCACGGCGACAGGCTGGCCCGCTTCACCGAAGAGTTTCAGGAAGACGTCTACCGCCAGACCCTGCCGATGCTGGACAAAATCCCCCAGTTGCGCGGCATTACGCCCTGGATTCTGTGCGATTTCCGCTCCCCGCGCCGGCCGCTGGCGGGCATTCAGGATGGTTGGAACCGCAAAGGCCTCGTCGGCGAAAACGGGATGAAGAAAAAAGCCTTTTTCATCCTGCAAGATTACTACGCCAAAAAAACGGCCGAGGCCGGTCGCTGAATCGAAAAGCCACCAGCCTGTCCCAAGCCCCGCCCAACGCCGGTGGCCATGCGATGAGGTGCAGCCCGCACGACCGCACCCCTTCATCTCCGCCATTGACGCGGGTTTTGCCGGACCGTTTTATCTCAGCCCATGCCTAACAAGTCTGCCGCTACCCCGGTACTCAAATATAAGCGCATCATTCTTAAGCTGAGTGGTGAAGTTCTGCGCGGCAAGGGCACCGAGCCCATCGACGCCGTCACCCTCGAGCGGATGTGCAGCCAGGTGAAGGAAATCCACGATCTCGGTGCGCAGGTGTGCGTCGTCATCGGCGGCGGCAACAT
>CAZIQP010000122.1:0-12205 GCA_964541315.1 uncultured Opitutaceae bacterium | reverse complement strand
TCATTCTTCCGCCATCAGTTTCCAGCCTTCTGCCTTCCTCTTAATGCCCGCCGCCATCCCCGCCACCCTCCAGGAATCCCTCCGCCAACCCTACCAGCGTGCCCTCTGGACGGGTGATAATGGCCTGCTCCGTCAGCTCTTCGCGCGGGCCGATTTTCGTGTCGTACCCTATACCGTCGAATCTGCCGGTGACATTACGCGGCAGATTCTCCAGTTGGGTGTCATCACTTTGGCCGACGGCAAGCGCCTCGGCGTCTTCGAGGTCGAGCTGAAGGACACCGGCACTAAGATCGCCCGCAACCGGGTCCAGTTGCGCGACCTTGCCCGGCGCTTCATTGACGAAGCCACCATCCACGGTGCCCTCGCTTTCTACTTTCACCCGGACGTGGGCGAATACCGGTTCAGTTTCATCTCGCGCCAATCCCGCATCGAAGCCGATGGCACTCTATCGGCGAACGAAACCCATCCCAAGCGCTTCACCTACGTGCTGGGCGAGGGCAATGCCTGCACTACCGCCGCCCAGCGCTTCCTCTCGCTCGCAGGCAAGTCCGCCGCTCTCACCACGCTGATCGAGGCCTTCTCCGTCGAAAAACTTTCCGACGAGTTTTTCGCGGAATACAAGGAGCGCTATCAAGCCTTCTGCCTGCACCTTCAGGGGTTGCCCCAAACCGTTCGTCAGCGTGCCTTCGGCGCGGACGAGAAAAGCGACAAACTTCTCCGCGACTTCGTCAAGAAACTCCTCGGTCGCCTCGTCTTCCTGCATTTCCTCCAGAAGAAAGGCTGGCTGGGCGCCGCGCCGGAACGCACCGACTGGACCGGCGGTGACCGGCGTTTCTTCCTCAATTTATTCGGCTCCTTCCCCAAGCCGGAGAAATTCTACAGCGGCTGCCTCGTCCAGCTGTTCTTTGAGACACTCAATGTCCGGCGCGAAGGGCATCTGTTCAAAGTGGACGGCATCAAGCCTTCCCAGGTGCCGTACCTCAACGGCGGTTTGTTCGACGATGATCCTCCACCCACGCAGCGACTGGATTTTCCGGCCGCGCTTTTCCAGGACCTTTTTGATTTCTTCGAACGCTTCAACTTCACCATCGACGAAAATTCGCCTGACGATCATGAGGTCGGCATCGATCCCGAGATGCTGGGTCGCATCTTCGAAAATCTTCTCGAGGAGAACAAAGAGAAGGGCGCGTACTACACCCGGCGCGAGGTCGTGCACTACATGTGCCAGCACGCTCTCTACCGCTACCTGCGCGGGCAGCTTCTCGCGGACAGTTTGCCCGAGACGGCACCCGAGGCCGACGCGCTGCGACGTCTCGTTTATACCTACGAACTCGGCGACGACACCAAAGTATCCGGCAAGTTTGTCCGGCGGAAAGGCAAGGATATCGAAGCTGCGCTTGACCGGGTGAAGGTTTGCGACCCCGCCATCGGCTCCGGTGCGTTTCCCATCGGCCTGCTCCAGGTGATTTTCACGATCAAGACCACGCTGGATCTCACCCTCGACCGGGCGCAAGCCAAGCGCGATCTCATCCAGAACTGCATTCACGGCGTTGATCTTGATTCCGGCGCGGTGGATATTGCCCGCCTCCGCTTCTGGCTTTCTCTCGTGGTCGACGAGGATGCGCCCACGCCATTGCCCAACCTCGACTACAAAATCATGCAGGGCAATGCGCTCTTGGAATGGTTCGAGGGCATCGCACTCGACGAACTCGCCGGCCCCAAAACGCGCGTGGCCCTACCCGGGCAGATGAGCCTGCTTACGGCGCCAGGCGATACTGCCGATCTCAGCGCAGCACCCACCGAGAGCGAGTCGGCGCAATTCACAAAACTGCTCCGTGATTATTTCTCCATCGAAGGCAAGGACCGGAAAAACGCCCTCCACGACAAAATTGATCAGCGAGTGCTCCGTTTCATCGACGAGCGGATCGCGGCAGTGCGGGAAAAGTTGGAAATTGAGAAACAGCAGCACGAGTCCGAGCTAGCCCGGATGTTGCGCGGGCTGCGGACCAAAGCACAGCAGGAACAGTTCCTGGCCAACGACGCCCGTGCCCGCCGCACTCAGACGCGGATCACCGAGCTGGTCACCGCCATCGCCACCAATGAAAAGCGAAAAGCCCGGCTGCATGAACTGCAGGATATTGCCGAACGCCCGTTCTTCCTCTGGCATTTTTATTTCCAGGACGTGTTTGCCCAAGGTGGCTTCGACATCGTCATAGCCAACCCGCCTTACGTTCGTGCCGATCACCCTTCGCAGGTGCAACAACGTCAGGATATTCTCGCCACCGGCAAGTTTGGCACGCTCTGGGAAAAGTGGGATCTCTTCGTCGCGTTCGTCGAGCAGAGTTTTCATCTGCTCAAGCCGGGCGGAGTGATGGCGCAGATTGTGTCCGACGGCTACTGCCACGCCAAATACGCGCAGAAATCACAGAACTGGTTTCTACAAAACGCCCGTATCGTGCGCCTCGATTTTGTCGGGCAACTAAAACTCTTCGATGCCGGTGTGCGCAACATCATCTTCTTTGTCGAGAAGGCCGGCGGCACTCACTGGCGTCCTGAGCGTCGTCTTCATCTTGAGCGTCCGGACCGCCTCCCTGAGGAACCGATGATTGGCAATGTGAAGCTGCTGCCTACCGACGAACAAAAAAATCTCACGCACCGCACTTTTTTCCCTGAAGATGCGGTGGCGAAGACTTTTTCCTCGGCGATACTGAAGCTGGAATCGCTTTGCTACCTTTCATACGGCCTTGCGGCCAGCAGCGATGAGAAGGAGCACAAGGGAGAATTTATCACGAGCGATGTGACCTCGGACAAACGTGACGCGACCCATCCCAAGCCTTGGGTGGAAGGCAAAAACTTAGGTAAGTGGACACCGCTAGCCCATCGTTGGTTGGAATGGGGGACCACGCGCGCGCCCCATCATTTTCGACGTGTCACATTCGAAGAGTTATATGAGGTTCCTGAGAAGTTGATGATTCTTCGGGTTGCGGGAGATGATTTGAAATCCTGCCTCGACGATCAACAGCTCTACACCAATCACACCACGGTCATTGCTGTTCCGTGGCACTTACTCCAAGGTGTAATCAACCGCTCGATTCGAAAAAGCGCCCGTTACGCTAGCGAACCCAAGTCAGACGATCTTCCTTCTCGTGAACAGTTCGAGGACAACAGCCGGCGCTTTGCCACTAGGTTCCTGCTCGCCTGCTTGAACTCCAGCCAGGCTCGCGAATTCCTCCGTGCCAATCGCCGCAGCAACACCGATCTGTACCCCGACGACTGGAAGCAGCTCCCGATCCCTGATGTCACGCCAGAACAACAAGCGCCCATCGTGGTCTTGGTGGAAAAGATTTTGACCGCCAAACGCGCCAAGCCCGACGCCGATGTGTCGGTTCTGGAGACCGAGGTAGACCGCCTCGTCACCGGGCTCTACGGCATCGGCGACAATCAAGGCGCGCCGCCCGTCCGCATCGAACGCGCCACCGCCGACGCCAAGTCGATCCTCCGCGACCACATCCTCGCCGAACTCGGCCGCCGTTCGCCCTATATTTCCCTCGATGCCATCCGTACCGAACTCACCACGCGCCGAATCAAGGTGGCTGATTCCACCCTGCTCAACTACCTGCAGGAAATCGTCAGCCTGGGGTTTCTCCACGATGCCGGTCGCGGCTGGTATTCCACCCTGGCCAAGCCACTCGTGCTTGATCGCGAGCCGGTGGAGCCGGTGGTCGCGTTGATCTCAAAGGCGTTTCCCTTGCTCGGCTTCAGCGTGTGGTCCACGCAGCAGATCAACCCATGGATGCACCATCTCCTCGGTAAATTCGTGACCTTTGTGCATGTGGAGAGCGAAGGTGTCGCCACCGTGTGGGAACTCCTGCGTGATGCGGGCTACGACGCCTATCGCGACCCCGGCAAACGTGAGGCCAAGACATTCTCTGTGCGCGACAAAACCGTTGTCATCCGCCCTGGCAGCCCGGCTCAAGCCCCCGTGGACGGTCCCTACGCAACTCCCGAGAAAGTCTTCGTAGATCTTGCCGCCGAACTGCCTCTGCTGCCGCTCATGGACGTCGCCGAATTTACCGGCCTTTTTTCAAGCGCAAGCCAATCAGGCCGCCTTGATATCCCAGAACTACTACGTTACTCACATCGCAAGCGGTTACAGGATAGGTTTTTAATTCTATTAGACTCGATAACGTCACAAAACGACGTTTCGTGACAATATCGAGTCCTTCGTTTTCACGATGATCGCTCCCGAGTGTTTTCGCCTCCCTTGGTTGCAAGCCCAAGCAGAGCGTCTGCAAGTCCGGGACAAGGCGCTGCTGGAGCGTTGTATCCACGCCTTGGAACTGGTGGCCCGACTGCGTCACGCCGGTCTGGATTTCATCTTCAAAGGAGGCACCAGTTTGGTGTTGTACCTCCACCCGATCCGACGGCTTTCGATCGACGTGGATATTGCCTGCGGCGCCTCCTTGGCCGAAATCAAGCGGGCGTTGGATGCGGTGGTTTATGCCGGGCAACCGTTCAAGCGCTACCATCACCAAGATCATCGCGACCGCGATGAACCTCCGACCAAACACTTCTTGGTGAGCTTCGATTCAGCCGTCCGCCCGGGACACGAATCCCACATCCTGCTCGATGTGCTTTTTGAGGCCTCGGTCTATCCCGAGGTCGCACAGGTCGACCTTTCAGCCGATTTTATTCGCACGCTCGGTCCCGCCCCCATATTTGTGCCCACGTTGGATTGTCTGCTTGGCGACAAGCTGGCGGCGTTTGCTCCGAGCACGATTGGGGTGCTGTACGAGCCGCCGCTCAACCGGGCCGGTGACCCAATGGAGCCGCAGCAGACCCGCGTGGCCAAGCAACTCTACGATGTGGCGGAGTTATTCGGGGTCGCCCACAGCCTCGATACGATCCGCCGCACCTATCAAGCCATTCTCCCGGTACAAAACAGCTATCGGCGGCGCAATTACACGCTGGAGGAAACGCTGTGTGATACCATCGATGCTGCTTTTTGGTTCAGTCAACGCGACCTCAAGTTTGGCGAGCCACATGCCAAGTCGGATTTTCTCAATGACGGCATCGCCAATATCGACAGTCACTTGGTTGGAAATGGCCTTTCAGTACCCGATGCGAAAGCAGCCGCAGCCAAGGCCGCTTGTCTGGCCGCGATGTTGCTGGGCAACGCCCGTGAAACCTTGGATGAAATTCGCACCGAAGCGGCGAGTGGCGTCGTTTTATCAGGCGATGCACTCACCGGCAATTACGAGCGACTCCGCGCTCTACGCAAAACGGCCCCGGAGGCTTACTACTACTGGTGTGCCGCCTGTGGTTATCTCCGATGACGCGCGGTGGATCGGCCTGGGAGAATGGCCGACCTGTCGACGCCCGAAAATCAGGAGTCACTGCTTCCATTACGCATCGTGCAAGCGAATCAAGAAGAACGTTTTGAAACACTTGAATCAATTAGCGTCACAAAAACGGGTTTTGTGACGCTAATTGATTTTGGCTGCCATGATTTATCCCGACTGCTCCCAGCTTGGGCCGTAGGGGGCAACGGCTACTACCGTGGAATAGCGGGCGCGTTGCGGTCAACGCGCCCTGCCTCACACGTCCACGGGTTCGAGGACGCGGCTGCGATAGCGATAGTACGCGGCGCAGGCGCCTTCGCTGGAAACCATCGGTGCACCGAGCGGTTGCTCGGGGGTGCAGCGCGTGCCGAACGCGGGGCAGTCGTGCGGTTTCTTGATGCCGCGCATGATCGATCCGCTGATGCATTCCGCGCCGAGTTTGTGAGAGCCGGCGGTATGGGTGAGCGGGAAACGCCGGTTCGTGTCATACCGGGCGTAGACGGAGCGAACGGCCAGTCCGCTCTGCGGGATGACGCCGATGCCGCGCCAGTCGCGGTCGCAGATTTCGAAAACGGTTTCGACCACCTGGCGGGCGTGGAGATTCCCCTCGGGGCGGACGGCGCGGGAGTAGGCGTTTTCCACCTCGGCGCGGCCGTTCTCCAGTTGCTTCACGCAAAGCAAAATCCCCTCGAGGATGTCCACCGGCTCGAAACCGGTGATGATGATCGGTGCGCCGAATTCACGCGCGATCGGGCCGTATTCCCCGAGGCCCATGATGGTGCACACGTGCCCGGCGGCGAGAAAGCCCTGCACGCGGTTGTCGGGAGAACCAAGGATGGCGCGCATGGCCGGCGGCACGAGGACATGCGAGGTGAGGATGGAAAAATTTTCCACATGCTCACGTTCCGCGCGAAGCACGGAAAGGGCGTTGGCGGGCGCCGTGGTTTCAAAACCGACGGCGAAAAACACGACCTGCTTCGTGGGGTTTTCCAGGGCGATGGTGACGGCGTCGAGCGGTGAGTACACGATGCGGACATCTCCACCCCGGGCCTTGGCGGTGAGCAGGTCGATGCCGTTGCCCGGCACGCGGAGCATATCGCCGAAGGAACAGAGAATGGCGTCGTGGTGGAGCGTGAGATCCACCGCCCGGTCAATCAGGTCGGCGCTGGTCACGCAGACCGGACAGCCGGGTCCGTGAACGAGCGTGATGTTTTTTGGCAGCAGATCATCGAGACCGAATTTGACAATGGCGTGGGTCTGGCCGCCGCAAATTTCCATGATGGTCCACGGCCGGGTCGTGGCGCGCGCGATGGCGGCGGCCAGCCGGTGGACCAGAGCGGCGTCACGGTATTCGTCGACGTATTTCATGGCGTGTAGTTTGGCTGTAGGAGCTTGCTTGCAGGCGACTCAGGGGTGGTCCGTTACTGACGTTTTTGATCGCCTGTAAACAGGCTCCTACAAAGAGGTGGTAATGGGTTTGGGGTCATTGGCGCGTGAATCCGGCAGGTCGATCCCATCGAGCTCGCCCATGGCCTTGAGGTAGCGGAAGGTCTCCGCCGCCTCCTCCGGGTCAACCGTGCTGATGGCGACGCCCACGTGAACGAGCACGAAATCGCCGAGCTTCGCCTCGGGCGTGCAGGTGAGACTGACGAGTTTCACGACGCCGGCGAAGCTGACTTTCGCGGAGCGCAGAAAGGGATCGTCGCCGATGATTTCAATAACTTTGCCGGGAACTGCGAGGCACATGGCGGGAGGGGTTGGATGGAGGTGGTTGTATTTGTAGGGCTGCCGCTTGTCGGCAGCCGGAGAAGGCGCGGCGACAAGCGCCGGCCCGGCATGAATTGGGATATGGTTTGCGGTGAATCAGTATGTTCAGGCGGGTATCGTGACGGTCGTGAGATTCAACAGCGCCGCGAGTGCCTGGCCGGCGGCGATGGAATTGTCGTTGGGGGACAGCCGTTGATGCACGAGGACGCGGAAACCGGCCGCAGTGAGAGCCGTGGATGCGAGCGAATGAAGCAGGGCGTTTTGAAAACAGCCACCTGTGAGCACGACGGTGCCGGCTCCGGCTTGTCGCGCCACGTCCACCATCGCCTGCGCCAGACCGCGATGAAACGCCGCCGCAAGCATGGCAGGCTCTGCGCGTCTCCGGAGCAATGCTTCGACGGCAGGCTGCCAGTCGAGATCGAGCCGGGCTCCCGGAGTCCGCGCGGCGACAAGGGAAAAGGGCAGAGCGCGATTGCTGGTCGGAGCGAGTGCCGCTGCGGCCTCGACGGCGAGGGGCAATTGGCCTTCGAAAGCATTGCGCACGCCGAGTCCGAGCAACGCCCCGATGCCGTCGAACAGCCGGCCGGCGCTTGAGCAAATCGGTGAGTTCAGACCGCGGGTGAGCATCGTTTGCAAAGTGGAGGCTTCATGATCGGCAAAACCAAACCGTGCGGCGACAGCCGGGAACTGCCCGATCTCGTGCGCCAGCGCGACGACGACGCGGCGGGCGTCTTTTGCGGCGGTCTCGCCACCGGCGAGGCGGAACGGGCGCAGGCGGGCGAATCGCTCAGCCTGATTGTTCCGCAGGAGAATGAATTCGCCGCCCCAGACGGTGCCGTCCTCGCCATAGCCGGTGCCATCCCACGCGATACCGAGCACGTCGTCGGCCGGATGCGCATGTTCGAGCAGACAGGCGAGCACATGGGCCAGATGATGCTGCACCGCGATGCGCGGCAACCCGAGTTTTTCAGCAAAACAGGTTGAGGAATATCCCGGATGCTTGTCATGCGCGACGGCGGAGAAATTCGCCCCGTGGAGTTCCCCGAGCATCGCAATCGTTTGTTCGAAGGCCCGGCGGGTCGTGACGTTGCCGAGATCGCCGATATGCGGACTGAGGACGACCTGCCGGCCGGAGGCGACGGCCACGGTGTTTTTCATTTCACCACCGACGCAGAGAATTGAACCGGGAAGACGCTCCGGCAGCCGGAACGGCGCGGGAGCGTAGCCACGGGCGCGACGCAGCAAGATCGGCTCGTCGTTAGCGGCGAGCCGCACGACGGAATCGTCGACCGACCGGGCGATGGGGCGGTTGTGCTCCAGGAAAAAATCGGCGATCGATCCGAGCCGGTGGCGGGCCTCGTTGTTGTCGGTGCAAATCGGTTCCTCGGACAGGTTGGCACTGGTGGCGACCAGCGGAAAATTCACGGCGTTCAGCAGCAATACGTGGAGCGGGGAATAGGGCAGGAGCGCACCGAGCCAGGGATTTTTCGGAGCCAATCCTTCGGCCAGAGTGCTGCCGGGCAGGCGCGGCACCAGCACGATGGGCGCTTGGGCCGAGGTGAGCAGGGCATCTGCAGCGGGCGACACTCCGGCATACTGGCGGAGCTGGGCGAGATCGCGGAACATGACGGCCAGCGGTTTCTCCTCGCGGTGCTTGCGGCGGCGCAGCTCGGCCACGGTCCGCAGATTGGTGGCATCGCACATCAGGTGATAACCGCCGACCCCTTTGACGGCGAAAATAAACCCTTCGCCCAAGCGGGTGCCCGTGACGCGGAGCGCCGCTTCCCGTTCGTTGATGATTTTTCCGCCGGCCTCGCACAGACTGAGATGAGGGCCACAGACGGGACAGGCATTGGGTTCGGCGTGGAAACGCCGGCTGGCCGGATCGTCGTATTCGCGCCGGCAGTCCGGGCACATCGGGAAACCCCGCATCGTGGTGTACGGCCGGTCGTACGGCAGGTGTTCGATCAGCGAATAGCGCGGGCCGCATTGCGTGCAATTGATGAAGGGATAGCGGTGGCGCCGGTCGGCGGGATCAAGGAGTTCACGGCGGCAGTCGGGGCAGAGGGCGAGATCGGAAGGGGTGGCGGTGATGATTTCACCGTCGGTCCGGCTCGCGATGATGGTGAAGTTTTCTCCCGCGAGAGGCTGGTCGGCGCCCGGAGTCATCTCATCAAGCCCCGTCACTTCTGCGGCAGGCGGTGCGGCATGCACGAGGTCCTCGACCAAGGCGTTCACTTGGGCGGAATCTCCCGCGGCCCGGATCAGCACGCCTTCCGTGTCGTTCAGCACCCAGCCGTTTAATCCGAGACGTGTGGCGGTGCGGTGCACGAATGGCCGGTAGCCCACGCCCTGCACTGTGCCGCGCACGCGGAGGAGCACATCGGTGGTTGGAGGGGAAAGGGGCATGGTGGGACCGCTGGCAACGGGGGTTCAGGTTTCGCCTGCGAGGTTTTTCAAAAACTCATACCACGCCGGCAAACCTTCGCCGGTCCGGGCGGAAAGCTGGATGATTTTGGCCTGCGGGGCGATGCGGCGGATGTTTTCCACCGCGATGTCGCGCTTGAAGCCGAGCACATCCGCCACGTCGACCTTGGTGAGAAGGACCAGGTTCGCGGACTTGAATATCGGCGGATACTTGAGCGGCTTGTCCTCGCCCTCGGTGGTGGAAAGCAACACGACGCGCACCTGCTCGCCGAGATCGAACGAGGCGGGGCAGACGAGGTTGCCGACATTCTCGATAAAGAGCACGCGGACGCCATCGAGGTTGATCGACTGGGCAGCGCGCGCGATCATGCCGGCATCGAGGTGGCAGACGGTGCCGGTGGTGATCTGGGCGACGGGGGCGTGAGGCCGGCTGAGCCGGCGGCCGTCGTTGTCGGTCTCGAGATCACCCACGAGCACCGCGCACTTCGTTTGCCGGCCGAACTCATCGAGCGTGCGCTCCAGCAGCGTGGTTTTGCCCGCGCCCGGAGACGAGACGAGATTGAGCGCAGCAAGACCGCGCCCAAGGAAGTAGCCGCGGTTTCGCTCGGCCAGAATGTCGTTTTTTTCGAGCAATGGAATATTGAGATCGACGGAGCGCACGGCGATTTCGCCGTTCGGGCTGGCGGCGAGAGCGGCGGCGATTTCTGCAGATAACGGGGCGGAAAGCGCGCGGGACGAGCCGGTCGCGGCACCGGTGAGGGCGTTGATGCGATAGCCTGAGGTTGGTTCGGGGAGTGTGGGGAACGTGGTGGGATTGTTCATAAATCGGGGAATTCCAGTCGGGCGATGCCGAGTTCGCGGCCGGCGCGGATATCGCCGGAATACTCGCCGCATTGGGGGCATTGAAAAATAAAACCGCGCTCGACGCCGAACTCTGTCTGGCAGGCGGCGCAGCGCGCGCGGGCCGCGACCGTCTCGATATCGAGCACGGCCCCGGCGGCGATGCTGGTTGGGGCGAGGGCTTCATACGCGAAGCGTAGCGCATCCTGATCGACGCCGGCGAGTGTGCCGATGCGCAGGACGATTCGGGAAACGCGGGAGGCGCCGTGCTTGACGGCCTGATGCCGGATGGCATCCAGCGCCGACTCCATGATACCGAGCTCGTGCATGAGACCAAAGATTGACCACACAGGCGGGCACGTCCAGTGCGGGCCGGCCATTTCACAAGATACGCCCAGCCTTCCCCAAGGAACGCATATCCGCGGGTGCCCCGAATGCGCTAGTGTGAGAAGTCCCCAAAAAATAGGCTTCCTCAAAAAACGCGTCCAACCCCCAACGCGGTGCTCGCCGGCTTCACGGCCGGCGACCCGCCCACTCATATGTCCATGGAGCTAAAGACCCTCATTCCGGAAGAAACGATCTACCAACAAATCATTTCTCGCGGGGTGTCCCGGCGGGAATTCCTGCAGTTCTGTGGTTGGATGGGAGCGTGCATCGGCCTGCAATCCACCAGCGTCGCCCAGATGGTCAGAGCCCTCGAGACCAAGAAACGCATCCCGGTGATCTGGCTGCATTTTCAGGAATGCACCTGCTGCAGCGAGTCATTCCTGCGCAGCTCGCATCCGATCGTCGCCGACATTTTGCTCGATAAAATATCGCTCGATTACACCGAGACTTTGCTGGCCGCCTCCGGTCACCAGGCGGAGAAATGCCTCCAGGACACGATTGCAAAATACAAGGGCGAGTACCTGCTCTGCATCGAGGGTTCCGTGCCGCTCGCCGAAGATGGCGTCTATTGCTGCATCGGCGGCAAGACCGCGAAGAGCATTGCCGAGGAATGCGCCGAGCATGCCAAAGCCGTCATCGCCTGGGGAAATTGTGCCTGTTCCGGCTGCGTGCAGGCCGCGAAGCCAAATCCCACCGAGGCAAAACCGATCCACAAGATCATCGCCGGAAAACCCATCATCAATGTCCAGGGCTGCCCGCCCATTGCGGAGGTCATGGCCGGGGTGCTCGTGCATCTGCTGACGTTCGACACGATTCCGGAGCTCGACAATCTCGGCCGTCCGAAAACGTTTTATTCCCGCCGCGTGCACGACACCTGTTACCGCCGGCCGAATTACGACGCGGGTCTTTTCGTGGAGAGCTTCGACGACGAGAACGCGCGCAAAGGCTACTGTCTTTATAAAATGGGTTGCCGCGGTCCCTCGACCTACAACTCCTGCGGCACGATCCGTTGGAACGGCGGTGTCAGCTTCCCGATTCAGGCCGGTCACGGTTGCATCGGCTGTTCGGAGGCGAATTTCTGGGACAACGGCCCATTCTACCAACGACTGCCCAACTTCCCGGGTTTCGGCATCGAGGCAACCGCCGACACCATCGGCCTGGTGGCGACCGGTGCTGCTTTGGCCGGGGCCGCCGGCCACGCGGTGATGACGAATTTCCGCAAGCGCCACGATATCGGAGAGCAGGCCGGCGAAAATGCCGAGAAAGCCGAGAATGAAAAGCAAAACGGTTCCGCCGACCACAAATCCTAACCCTTCCACCGCACATGAGCACAAGAATTGTAGTCGATCCCGTCACCCGCATCGAAGGCCACCTTCGCATCGAGGCTGAAATCAAGGACGGCAAGATCGTCGATGCCTGGAGCGCCGGCACCATGGTGCGCG
>CAZIQP010000121.1:0-12311 GCA_964541315.1 uncultured Opitutaceae bacterium | reverse complement strand
GGCCTCAAAGGATGGGTTAAGAACGGCAAGTTTATCGAAGTCAGACCAGATATTATTATCCACGATAGAAAGGATGCTAAGGAAAAATTTAATTTCTTGGTGGTCGAATGCAAAAAAAGCCCAGCATCAAAACTCAAGTTAAAGCGTGATCTTAACAAGATAAGGGACTTTATCCAAGATAAGAACTATGACTATCAATTTGGTCTACAGGTTGTCTATGGCAGCGGCAGTATTAAGGAAATCACTCTCTGCTTCAACGACGCTGGAGTGGCAAAGTCCGACAAGCAGATTCGGTCAGAACTAGGCATATACCTAAGCAACCTTGAATCAGGAATCGCCAGCGGCATGACTTTTGAACAGATCTTCAGTGAGAATTAATAGGCAGGAATCCACCACTACTGAGTATGAACTGACCGCAGTTCCTAAGCAGAGTGTCTCATCCTCCACACCATTCAGCCCCGCAGCGCTTTCAATTCCGCCTTCAACCGTTCGCGAAACCGACGCTGGCGGTCGGCATTTCGCCGGCGTTTATGCTCGGCCGATTTGACCGGGCGGCCGGCCCGCAACGCGAGCGGCAGATCCACCACCGGCGTGAAAAGATTGCGCTTCTTGAACGGCGAGGGCGAATCACGCAGCGCGGCCAACCGCGCAGCAGGCACGGTGGCGTCTACCGCAAACCACGGTTCCGGAGACACTCGCTGCCGGGAGAAAACCCAATCCGGAGCTGGCAGTTTCAGCCGGCCTGCAATCAGCTCGGCATAAGCGGCCAACCAGGCGTCGGCCACAGATCCTTGGGGAAACCGACGGGCGACCTTCGGCGGCTCCTCACCAATGGCCGCCACGATCTCCGCCCGCGAACTGAAGCGCCGCAGTTCATGGAGCCAGTCGCGAAAGTGCAGGCCGAATTCCTCGAGCGTGTCCGATCGCTCGGCAATCTGCTTCAAAGTGGTGGGGCGCACGCTCATTTCTTTTTCAGCTCCTTCAATATCTGGCCAACCAGCGTCCGCGCCCGTTCACGCAAACCGTCGCCCGGGAAAAAACGTTCGCTGATCGCCTCCACCGCATCGACCGAAGCAGGACGTATTTTGTTCAGCAGAAAACGGATGTCATCCTCATCGCCCGCATAGCCCGGCAACCGTGGACGGCACGCCTGCAATTTCAGTGCCAGCAGGTAGGCCGCCGTCGGCACCGACAGCCGCAGGCCCGGTCCAAATTCCGCACCGTGCAACCGGTTCTTCTCCTCCCGGCTCGCAATGAACTGCCGCGCCTGATCGTTCAGCCAATCTTCCGGCAACCCCTGCTCCCGGGCCACCACCAACGCCAGGCGCTTGGCCGCCGCCGCCGGACGCACCACCGCATCGACATCCTTCGTGGAGTCGCGCGAGCCATAGACCAACGTGAACACCGCCCCGCCATACAGCGAGACCTCAAGCACGAGCTTCTCCGCCACAGCCAGCGCCCCCAGCCGGCGCAGCGCCTGGGTGATGCGAACTTTGCTGAGGGCTTCATATGGCATAGATAAACCGTTACATAACGTTTTATCTATTTCAACTACGGATTACCTAACGACCCGGCGCTGCTCGGCCCAACCTTGGACCACATTGCCCGGAGCATTTTCTTGCATCGGACCGTTGCGACTGGAAGATGTCGGGCACAGGCCCACGCCCTTCCCCATGAATGCCCCGCCTTTGCGTTCCGTCACTAGAGCTGTTCTTTTGCTCTGTTTGACGATGCACGCAGTAAATCCGGGCAATGCGGCGGTCGACACCACGACCCGCATCAATCCGGACGTAATGTCCGCCATCACCAAGAAAGAATTGGTTCGGGATCAACGGTTCGTCCTCAAAGGCTGGAAGAGTGATCTCAAGGGCACCCGCGTCATCGATCTCGCGGGCAACGACATTTCCGGGCTGCTCGCGCCGAAAATCGAAAACGGCGTCGTGACGATGGCCCAGCCGATCCGGCCTTTCATAATGAAGTCACGCGTCCCGCAGACCGTGGCTTTGAACGCGCAAACCGACACGGTTCTTCCCGGCGGGATGATCATGGCACTGCCGGCCGATCATGGCAGCCCGGTGAAGGCGATCTGGTTCCGGTTGTTTTGCTCGATCAGCCCGCGACCGGCCCCATGGAATGAAAATGAAAACAGCTACGTCACCGAGATAAAATTCACCGTCCGTCCGACTGAAGACTCGCCCGAGAGGATCAACCTGCCCCATCCGGTGACGGTCAGTCTCGAATTCGACGGCATGACGGCAAAGGACATACCGACGTTCACCATCGAACAAGCCGGGCTTGAACACCAAAAAGTAATTCCGCTGCATTTCCTGCCGTCCACCATGCAGCCCAAGCTCATGGTGCGTTCCACCGTCTCGGATTCCGATCTCACGATTGAGGCATTGCCCCGGCTCGAATTGCGTCCCGCCCGCACGGTCGTGCTCGGTTTCGGGTTGGAAACCGTGGCGATCGCCGTCGCACCCGTTCGGGCGGATGGCCAGCCGCAAACCACGGCGTCGCCGGCCAATGTCGATGTGCAGGTGCGCGGTGCCGCTCGGCGCGAAAGCACGGAAGATGTCGTGATTCCTGCCGGCGGCGCGCACGCGGAATTTGTCGTGCGCTCGTCGGGGCTCGGCAAAATCACGGTGCAAACCACGGTGGGCGCGTTGACGGCCACGACCGAACTGAACCAGCGCTTTCCCACGGGGCCGCTTATCGCGGCCCTTTTGGGCGGCGCCTTGGGCGGTCTGGCCCGGCGCTGGGTCAAGGGCGCGCGCAAACGCTCAGCCACGCGCAACGTGCTCGAAGGCGTTGTGGTCGGGCTGGTCGCCTTTGTCGCAGCGGTGCTCGGGGTGGGCTATCTGCATCTGCCCGCCGCCATCGCCGCCACCGAGGCCGGAGCGTTTCTGACCGGCGTACTCTGTGGATTCGCCGGCGTGACGGTTTTCTCGGCGATCACCGAACGGCTAAAAACCGGATCAGAAAAATAGTCCTTCGATGCAACTTCCCCATCCCCTCACCCGACTGGCCGATTGCTGCTGGCTGCCGCGCCACATCGCCAAGACCCGCGTCTACCTCCGCGGTGAAATGCCGTTCGCCTATCGCATCGCCTTGGGCAGCCGCGTGGGGGTGGACGGCTATTTCTTCCGGCACTTCGGTCTGGGCAAGGCGCAGGTGCTCGCCGCCATCCGCGCGCGGCCCGATGATGCCGCCGCAGCCACGTGGTTTCTCCAGCAACCGGGTGTGACACCCGAACGCATCGCCGAATGGAACCGCCTTGCTCCACTGCTCGGCGCGAAGGGCCACCCGGGCTACCTCACCCGCCAGATCGTGAAATGGTTGCTCTATCCAAAATCAATCTCGCACCCGGTCGAAAGCATCTTCACCGCCATCGTCCAGGATGAAAATTTGTCGCCTTAATTCGCCGCGCGGAGCCTCACGATCAGGTCCTTGGCTTCCACGGTATCGCCCACCGCGGCGTGAACCTCGGCGATGATCCCGTCGGCGAGCGCATAGACCGTCGTCTGCATTTTCATCGCTTCCATCATGAAAAGCTTGTCGCCCTTCGCCACCTTGGCGCCGACGGAGGCCGACATCACCACGATCAGACCGGGGATGGGCGCGGCGGCTTGCAACGCGTCGGCCAGATCGGCCTTTGCCCGGGCTTTCGCCTTGGGCGTCGCTCCTTTGTCGAGGACGAACGCCTCCCGGGTGATGCCGTTCAATTCGTAATTCACGGTGCAGCGGCCGTCCTTGTCCGGCGCGGACACCCCCACCAGCCGGATGATCAGGACCTTGCCCTCCTCGATCTCCACGGATATTTCCTCGCCGGGTTGCAGCCCGTAGAAAAACGCCGAGGTGGGGAGCACGCTCACGTCGCCGTATTCGCGCTGGTGCTTGGCGAAATCCGCAAAC
Source organism: uncultured Opitutaceae bacterium (assembly GCA_964541315.1). Classification (GTDB taxonomy): domain Bacteria; phylum Verrucomicrobiota; class Verrucomicrobiia; order Opitutales; family Opitutaceae; genus Didemnitutus. The sequence continues at coordinate 8,399 of CAZIQP010000121.1, read as the reverse complement.
ACCGCCGGATACATCAGGTGCGAATAAAGTTCATCGTCCGTCGGCGGATGTTTCAGTTTCTCGCCCAGCTCGGTCCGCAACCGGGCCAGTTCGGCCTCGCCCGCTTCCACGGCTTTGGCGGATTTCTTCGCCGTCTTGGTCGCGGCGGCGCCAAGGCTCGCGAGGTATCCGGCCTTGGCTTCCTTGAAGCGCTTGTCGCCCAGCACGGCCCGCCACACCGGCTCCGGCCAGCCGCCCTCGGGCCAGCCGAGACCGCCCATCAGCATGTCGATCACACTCTCGGGAAACGGCGTCGCCCCGGGTTCGAGATTCACGACATCCGCGGGCTTGATGCCGCGCGAAAAAAGAAACAGCGCGAGATCGCCGACGACTTTCGAGGACGGGGTGACCTTCACGATGTCACCGAAGAGCTGGTTGACCTCGGCATAAATGCGCGCGATCTCGGGCCAGCGGTGCGACACGCCCATCGACGCGGCCTGCTCCCGCAGATTGGTGTACTGGCCGCCGGGCATCTCGTGCAGATAAACTTCCGCCGAACCGGTGCGCGGCGCGGTATCGAAGGGCCGGTAGACCTCGCGCACCTGCTCCCAGTAGTCGGAAAACACATTGAGCCGGTCGAGATCAAGCCGGGGATCGCGCGGGGTGTGCTGGAGCGCGGCGACGACGGAATTGAGATTCGGCTGCGACGTGCTGCCGCTCATCGAAGCCAGCGCCAGGTCCACCACGTTGACGCCGGCATCGGAGGCGCGCAGCACGGACGCCGCGGCAATGCCGCTGGTGTCGTGCGTGTGAAAATGGATCGGCAGCCCGATCTCGTCGCGCAACGTCTTCACGAGTTTGTGCGCGGCGTAAGGGCGGCACAGGCCGGCCATGTCCTTGATCGCCAGGAAATGCGCGCCCATCCGCTCCAGTTCCTTGGCGAGTTTGACGTAGTATTTCAGCGAGAACTTGTCGCGCCGCTCGTCCAGGATGTCGCCGGTGTAGCAGATCGCGGCTTCGCAGATGGCGTGCGTGTCCTGCACGGCGTCCATGCCGACGCGAAGATTCGGCAGGTAGTTCAGCGAGTCGAAGATCCGGAAAATATCCATGCCCGAGGCGGCGGCGTGCCGCACAAACCCGGCGACGATGTGGTCGGGATAATTCGTGTAGCCGACGGCGTTGGCGCCGCGGAAAAGCATTTGAAAACAGATGTTCGGCACGCGGACCCGCAACTGGCGCAGGCGATCCCACGGATCTTCGTTGAGAAAACGCATCGCGGTGTCGAAGGTCGCGCCGCCCCACATCTCGAGGGAAAACAGCCCGGGCATCTCATGCGCGAGCGCGCCGGCGCAGGCGAGCATGTCGTAGCTCCGCACGCGCGTGGCCATGAGCGACTGGTGGGCGTCGCGGAAAGTCGTGTCGGTCACGAGCAGGCGCTTCTGCTTCAGCGTCCACTCGGCGAATTTTTTCGGCCCGAGTTCCAGCAGGAGCTGGCGCGTCCCCGGCGCCGGTTCGCCCATCGGCGCGAGCGGCGGCACGGGGGCCGGCTGGGATTTGTTGGGACGAAACCCCTTCGCCTGCGGGTTGCCGTTGACGATGACGTTGCCGAGAAAATTCAGCAGCTTGGTCGCGCGGTCGCGGCGCGGCTTGAACGTGAAAAGCTCGGGCGAGGTGTCGATCAGCGCCGTGGTCGCCTCGCCCGCGCGGAACAGCGGATGCGTGAGCACGTTCTCGAGAAAAGGAATGTTGGTCTTCACGCCCCGGATGCGGAATTCGCTCAGCACGCGCAGCGCGCGCCGCATGGCGATTTCGTAGCTCGGTCCGCTGGTGATGCTCTTCACCAGCATCGAATCGTAGAACGGCGTGATGACCGCACCGGAATAGCCCATCGCCCCGTCGAGCCGGACCCCAAAGCCGCCCGGTGAACGGTAGGCCAGGATGCGGCCGTAATCGGGGATGAACTTGTTCTCCGGATCTTCCGTCGTGATGCGGCACTGGATGGCGAAGCCGTTGCGCGGCACCTCCGCCTGCGCGGGCATCCCGACCTCCCGCGAAAACAGCGAGTGCCCCTGCGCGATGAGAATCTGTGCCCGCACCAGATCAAGGCCGGTGATGACCTCGGTGACCGTGTGCTCCACCTGGATGCGCGGATTCATCTCGATGAAAAACCATTCGTGGCGGTCGAGATCGTAGAGAAACTCGATCGTGCCGGCGTTGTCGTACTTCACGGCCCGGGCCATGCGCGCCGCGGCTTCGCACAGGTCGGACACGATGGCCGGGGGCAAACCGAAGCTCGGCGCGACCTCGATCACCTTCTGGTGCCGGCGCTGCACGGAACAGTCGCGCTCGTGCAGATGAATGACATTGCCGTGCTGGTCGCCCAGGATCTGCACCTCGATGTGCTTGGCGCGCGTGATATATTTCTCGAGGAAAACGGCCGGGTTGCCGAACGAACGGCCGGCTTCGCCCTGCGCCTCGTCGAGCAGCGTCGCAAGATCGCCGGCCTTGTGCACGACCCGCATGCCGCGACCACCGCCGCCGAACGCCGCCTTGATGATGAGCGGAAATCCGATGGATTTCGCGATCCTCATCGCCTCGTCGCGATCGGTCACCGGTTCCTCCGTGCCGGGGAGCACGGGGACGTTGATTTTTTTCGCCAGCGCCCGCGCGGCGGTCTTGTCGCCCATCATTTCCAGCAGTTCGGGGCGCGGACCGACAAAAATAAGGCCGGCCTTCTGGCAGGCGCGCGCGAAGTCGGCGTTTTCCGAGAGAAACCCGTAGCCGGGATGAATTGCATCGACCCCTTTCGCCTTCGCGACGCCGACGATGCCGTCGATGTCCAGATAGGCGGCCACCGGACCCTTGCCCTGCCCGACCTGGTACGCCTCGTCCGCCTTGTAGCGATGGATGTTCAACCGGTCTTCCTGGGCAAAGATGGCCACGGTCCGGAGACCGAGTTCGGTGCCGGCACGGAAAATACGCACGGCAATTTCGCTTCGGTTGGCCGCCATGATCTTGCGAATCGGGCGCAACGCAGGCAGGGAGACAGGCACTTGAGGGGATGGCATCGTTTAAAGTCCAAGGATTAAAATGCCCCGGATTGAAAGCAATGTAAGATTATTTCGGACGATCCGGCTGGTATCGTGTATCTTCAGGCAAGAACGATGCGACCGGCTCTAAACAAGTATCAGGCAGGGCATGAGACCAAAAATCAGATTGCATGATGAAGGGCGGAGAATGGAACCGGCCGGCCCTCCACCAGCGAAAACCCCGCATCCACCCGACATGTACTGGCAACCAGAGGCCGCGAATTCTCTGCTCGCAGAAAGCCAAAGTCGGCGCATTGTCCGCTGGCACGTTGGACTATCATCCTACCCCATGAGATTCATCTCGCTGCGCGTCACCCTAAGCGTCGTCGGTCTGCTGCCGGCGGCATTGTTCAATTTCGCGTTGGCCGCTGACGTGGCCGCACCCGCCAACCCGCCACCGGCCACACCTGCCCCGCCTGCGCGGCCCACGCCGCCCACGCGCCAGCCAGATGGTCCCGGGGCTCCGCCCTTCATTGTCGTGGGGGCCAAGCCCGGTGATCCCGCCTGGCACGCCGCCACAGGCATAAATCCTCCGGCGGACACCGACGGGGATTTTCTCATCGGCCCGGACTACGTGCCGGCGCCAGAGCTGAATGTGATTGAGAGCGTCCCCCAGGGAACATTGCAGCAGTTCAGCATGGATTCGGCCGACAGCAAATTCTACCCCGGTATCGGTCGCGAGGTCTTCGGCACGGTTGATCCCGCGAACCCGCAGACTCTGATCGTGAAAACCCATCCAGTACCTTACAAGCGCACCATCACGGTCTACATCCCGCACCAATATGTGCCCGGCACGGCGGCGCCCTTCATCATCACGCACGACGGTCCGAAGGAAATGGGCAAACCGGATCTGAGTCTCCCGCACGTCCTCGACAACCTGATCGCCCGGCACCGCGTACCCGCCCTGATCGCCATCATGATTGCCAATGGCGGCGGCGACGCCCAGGGCAGCGAGCGGGGCTTGGAATACGACACGATGTCGGGCAAATTCGCCGAGTTCATCCAAGCCGAAGTGCTGCCGCTGGTGGAAAAAAACTGCCATGTGGTGCTGACGCAGGATCCCGACGGTCGCGCCACCATGGGAGGCAGTTCCGGAGGATCGGCCGCGCTCATCATGGCGTGGTATCACCCCGAATGGTATCATCGCGTGATCACCTACTCCGGCACCTATGTGAACCAGCAATGGCCGTTCAATCCCGAAACGCCCGGTGGCGCGTGGGAATTTCACCGCAAACTGATTCCCGAAAGCGCCCCAAAACCCATCCGGCTCTGGCTGGAAGTGGGCGACCGGGACAACTACAATCCGAACGTCATGCGGGACGGAATGCACGATTGGGTCGAGGCCAACCACCGCATGGCTGCCGTGCTCAAGGCGAAGGGTTACCATTACCAATACGTCTTCGCGACAAACGCGGGGCACACCGACCGTCGCGTGCGGGAGCAAACCCTGCCCGAGGCGCTTGAATGGGTCTGGCGCGGTTATCCGCTCATGGTCCCGCCGCCAGTAAAACCCTGACGCCGGGTTCCGGCAGCGCCTAACCTATCGAACCCTCCAGTCCCTGCCGTTGGCTACGCCAGCAGGGTTTTGATATCGATCACTGTCTCCTGCGGCGGAGTCTTGAATCCGCCTTTGATTCCCTTGGCCATCGTCGGCATCAGAACTTTGTCCCGGAACTGCACCCAGCTTTTCTTGGATTCATGGACTGCCACAATCGTCCAGCCTCCCGTCGACGCGCCGGCGGCATGGAAGATCTGGCCTTTGGGCAGGATGGTTTTCCCGGGATGCACCGCCGCGACAGAAGCGGCGTATTGTTTCTTCGTGCCGCCGGGAAAATGATGAACGATTCCATACAGTTTCCGGGATTTGATTTTTGATTTCATGGCAATGTGTGTTTTGAGTGGGGATGAGCTGTGCCGCACTTTGCGGAAATTGGATTGTTCAAGCAATTACGGGCACCCCGCGAGCCCAATCGAGCCGGGTCGCGCCCAGCGCCGGCCACGGCGAAAACGCACCGTCAGGGTGCGGCGGCTTTCGTACCGACCGGCGCGGGGAGCTTGTCGCGCACGGCAAGATTTTTGGCCAGGAACTGTTCGATCGCGGTGTACAGCGCGATTTGGTTTTCCAATTGATGGAAGCCGTGGCCCTCATCGGACTCGATCAGCTTTTCGAAAGGCACCCCGTATCTTTTCAGTTCCGTGATCAGACTGCCCGATTGACTGGCGGACGCGACCATATCCTCGGAACCGTGGGCGACAAAGACCGGCACCTTGATGGCGCTGACATGGCGGATCGGGGAAATTGCGGCAAAAGTTTCGGGCGTCTTTTTCGGGTCACCGAGATTACGGCGCAACACTCCGTAACGGCCTCTGAAATAGCTGCTCGAACGGGCATCCTTGAGCATTTTTTCCCAGTCGAACACGCCGGCCACGGTGATCGCGCAACGATAGAGATCGGGTTCATGCGCCACGCCGCTGATGGCCAGGTAGCCGCCGAACGAGGCTCCCATGATGGCCACGCGATCCGCGTCGATCAAACCCGTTTTGAAGAGTTCCTTTACGCCGTCCGTGACGTCGTTGTGCATTTTCAGGAAATCCCACATGTCCCCTTCGGGAAACATCCATTGGTAATCCGTCGATCCGCGGTAATTCGGTTGGAAAACGGCATACCCGCGGCTGGCCAGAAACTGCACCTCCGGGTCAAAGCACCAGATGTCCCGCGCCCAAGGGCCGCCATGCGGAAGGACAACGAGCGGCGCGGGGTTGGCTTTGGATGCGCCGGCTGGCAGCGTTACGAAACCCTCGATCGAAAAACCATCGCGGGTCTTGTAGTTGAAAGGCCGCATGGGTTGCATCCGGCCCGGATCGATCCACGGCGCCACATTGACCAGCGCACTGCAGGATTTGGCCTCCAGATCGAGATGGTAGTAGCCAGGCGGACGGACATCGGACGAGGCGCTGACAAAAAAATGTTTTTGCGCACGGTCGCTGCCGATGATGCGGACAATCAGATGGGGAAGGGATTTTTCCAGGAGAAGCTGCACGGCGTGATAGGAAGGATCAAACCAGTAGGAATGGCCGGCAGTACCGTGATACTGGATGCCGAGAATCCGTCCATCCACGGGACTCCGGTAGAGGTGGGCGGTGTCGAGATCGTAACGCTCATCCTGAAACAACGGTTCACCCAATTTGCCCGCCATGACATCGAACCGCTGCAAGGCCCGGGGCTTTCCCGGCTGCCTGGGCCCGAGCACAAACAGCTCTCCCGGGGCGTCGCCGGGTGCCTCGATGTCGATCTCGTCGAGGTTGACCGCGCAGGGAACCCACTGGTCGCCGGCCAGCCGGTGGAGTGTTGAGACGCCGTCTTTTGCAGTGAAACCGAACGCCAGCTCGCCATCCCGGTCGGCGAGATAGCCAACCGGCGTTCCTTTCAGCTTCGGATACGAATAAACGATGGTGGCGTGCATCTCGGCCTCGTTGCCGATGGAGGTTGCGGTGGTCGCAAAACTGTCCATCGCCGGACGGCGGGTGTCGATGCGCACCACTCCGCCGTCATCGCCCGCGTCGGCGGCACTGTGACTGATCCAGAGCACGGCTTCATGCGGTTTCTTCTTGGGGTAGCCGATTGGCACGGTGGCATTGTAACGCTCCAAAACGTAGGCGCTGGAAAAATGGCCCAGCTCCACGGCATAGAGGCCGTTGGCGTAGAGCTTGCCCTTGGCCACCTCGAAAAGAAGGCGCTCATCGCCGAGCCAGTCGAAGTCGACCACATCGTAGCCGCTGCCCGCCGACATCCGGTCCATTTTTTTCGCCGCCAGCTCAAAGGAAACGAGATCGTGGGTGTCTTCTCCGGTGGAAACAATGGCGGCAAAATGGGTGCCGGCAGGATTCAGCTCGGGATTGGTGAACAGCCAGGGCCGGAAGAAATCAACGATGGGAATCGGTTGGCCGGCCGGCACCGGATCGAGGCGTTCCAGCGGATTTTCTTTTTTCGCGAACACCGGGATCAATCCGATCAATCCAAAGCCAATGGTTACTGCCCATCGGCGCACTGGCAAGGGCAACCACCGTCGGGAATACAGGGACGGTGTCAGCGGCAGACCGGAGGCGGTGCGATAAAGAACGTTGCAGAGGCAGGGCGGGGTCTTGGCCATACCCTTCTTTTTGATATCGACTCCAAATGGTGTAAAGCCTCTCGCTGGTCTGCCGTACGATATTTCTAGGCTTCAACAGCGGCAAGTTTGGCGATGAAATCGTCGCGAATCAGCGGAGGCAGGACGGCGATTTTCAAGGCTTGCCGAACGCACTCCGGATCGAAGGCGTCCAGCTTGTGCATGCCCAGGAGAGTGCGGATGCTGATGGCGTGCGGGTCGGCCCGGATCTTCACGATCGTGTCGCCCGCGGAGAGAACCCCTTCGGCCACGACCTTGAAATAGAATCCGCTGTGACCGCTCTGGAGGAAATCCTTGAGCAGATCCGCCCGCCCGGTCTTGTGGGCGAATTTGAAGCAGGGCAACCGGTGCATCGTCACCTGGAGCTGCGCGGTGCCCATTTGAAAAATGTCGCCGACGCATACCTCCGTCTCGAGGAGTCCGTTGGTCGTGAGGTTTTCGCCAAACAGTCCGGGCGTGAGCGGTCCGCGCGCAAAACGCTTCTCCCAGTGCGCGTAGTGTTCGACGGGGTAACCGTAGACGGCCTGATACTCGCCGCCATGGACTTTCAAATCGGCCTGGCCGTCTCCCGCAAAGCCGAGCTTCCCGAGGACAACCGGTCCGCGCACCGGGGATTTATAGATGCCTGTCAGCACGGGCCGTCCGCCGATCAGCACTTCTTCGGGCTGTGCGACGTTGATAGAAATAATTTTCATGATAAAAAGCTGTGGCCAACGCACAGCACGATTCCGGCCACCGCGTGGAGGAAAAACAGCGGGAAGGAAAACGAGCCAATGATCGGTCCGCACCGCGAACACCGCGCCCAGCCTATGCAAGGGCACGATGCTTTGCGCAAAACCCCAAGCCCCGTCGCCGAACACGAATATGCGGCGGGCGGCACCGGCATCCCGGTCGTTCAAACCGGAATTTTCCCGCACCCCAGCCGGTTACCATCCCATCGCTTTTCAACAAGGGCAAATCGCCCAGGATTTTCCCCGTCCAACCAAGGAAGGAAGTTGCCGGTTGGTAATAATTTCCTGAATATTACCTGCTGCCTCACTATCCACCGAAAAATTACGCTTGCACGACCCCACCCCGATTTGGTTAATGAGCTCTTGCGTTAGTGGTAGTCTGCTGGTCGCAGGCTCCACCACGGTCAGTCCGGGCAACCGGACACTAACGG
>CAZIQP010000120.1:0-12317 GCA_964541315.1 uncultured Opitutaceae bacterium | reverse complement strand
GGCTAATGTCTTGCCGATGGCCGGTTTGTTCCGCAAACAGATCTGCGTGATCAACCCCAAGGAGAAGACCGGGCAGCCGGAGAAGAGCACCCAGAATGGAAGTGCACGGGTGATCATCATTGAAGACCAGCGGTTGGTGGCGGAATTTTTTCAACTGCATTGTCAGGCGATGAATTTGAAGGTGCTCGCGATCTATTCGACTTTGGCGGAAGGCCTCGCCGGAGTACGCGCGGCCAAACCGGATTTGCTGCTCCTGGATTTTTCCCTGCCGGATGGCAATGGCCTCGAGGGAGCCAAGGGCATTATTGAAGAATTCCCCGAGATCAAGGTGCTGGGAATTTCCGCGCATCGTGATCCGTGGACGATGCTTCAGGTTCAGCGGATCGGACTGCATGGTTTCGTGGACAAGCATGAGCAGCGGACCGAGGTGCTCACCGAGGCGATTTTGGCGGTGCTGGCCGGCCGGATCTATTATGTGCCGGTGGTGAACGAGGCGACCGCCCGGTTGCGGCGCGATCCCAAGGCGTTCATCCGGGTGCTTTCCGATTACGAGCTGAGGATCCTGTCGTTGATCGGCGAATCGATGTCGGATGAGGAAATTGCGGTTCTCTTGAACATCAGTCCGGCCACCATGCAGTCCCGGCGGCGGGACATCATGCGCAAGATCGATGTCCATACGACGCCCAAGCTGATCCATTTCGCGATCGTGAACGGCCTCACGCGGCCGGACCAATTAAACAAGCGGGAGTGACGTGGCGCCCGTCGGGCAGAGCGGTGCAGCCGGCACGGTTATGTCACGGATGATAATCCCCCGGCTTTAATCCGTTCGCGCAAGCCCGGCAGCAGGCCGACCAGCCGGGCGGCCGAGGCATTGGCCTGATCCCAATATTCATTCATGCAGTTGGTCTCGATGTCGCGCGCCAACTGGACCTCGGCGGCAGCCTGGATGAAAGCCAGGCGACCGATGAGACGATGGGCGGCGTCGCTGGCGGTGACGGGCTCGTGGCGTTGCAAGGCGTCGTTGAGCAGGCGTTCCTCGCTGGCGAGCTCGGTGAAGAACCGGGCGATTTCCGCCTCGAGGGGAACCCCTTTGCGTTCGGCGACAAGCCGGAGACTGCCGAGGGGATCGATCCGTTGATTTTCACCGGGGAGATGGAAGGAAGGTGCGGGGCGCTGCGCGGAAGTGGCGGCGGAGAGGGCGGCATGAATCTTATCGAGCGAGATCGGCTTGCTGAGGAACGCGCTCATGCCGGCCTCGACGCATTCCTGGCGTTTTTCAGCGGTGGTGTAAGCCGTGGTGGCGATGATGGACAGGTCGGGGTCCAGATCTTCCATGGCCCGCAGCGCCCGGGCAATTTCCGGGCCGCTCATGCCGGGGAGGTTCAGGTCAAGAAACACCGCGTGCAGGGTTTGCCGCCGGGCCACGTCCAGGGCTTCATCACCGGTCGCGACCGTGGTGACGCGAAAACCCACTTCATGGAGAAAACGGGAGAGAGTGATCCGGTTGTATTCCTCGTCATCGACCACGAGGGCATGCATGAATTTGAGCGGGCCGGCCCTGATTTTGCCGGGCGGTATCAGCGCCGGTGCGCCCGATGCGACCGGGAGGGTGAGGGCGAAATAAAACGTGGATCCCTCGCCCGGCTTGCTTTCCACCCAGAGTCGCCCGCCCATTTTTTCCCCGAGCGTTTTGCAGAGGGCGAGCCCGAGCCCGGTGCCGGCGACCCGCTGGGTTTGGGCGGCGGCACCGCGCTCAAACCGGGTGAAAAGCCGGGCTTGTTCTTCCACCGATATGCCCGGTCCATCATCACTCACGGCGAAAGTCAGCGCGACCTGATCGGGCCTGGTTTGCTGACCCCAGACGGTGAGGCAGACCGTGCCGCGACCGGAATATTTCAGCGCGTTGAGGACATAGTTGAGGAGAATCTGCCGGAGCCGGGCCAGGTCGCCAATGAGGCGGCGGGGAACCGCGGGCGAAACGGCGATTTCCAAAGGAATTCCATGCCGCTCGCTTTCGGCGGCGGTGATGGCCGAGATCGCCTCGGTCATTTCCAGCAGATCGAAGGGTTGAGGGTTCAGCTCCACCGCCCCGGCTTGCAGGCGGGAGTAGTCGAGGATATCCTCCAGCAGTCCGGAGAGGTGGGTGGCGCAATGCCGCAGTTGGGCCATGTGCTGCTTGGTCGTGGGATCGAAACGGGAACTGTCGATGACCGTGGCGATGCCGATGACGCCGTTCATCGGGTTGCGGATCTCATGGCTGATGCCGGCGAGAAACTCGTCCTTGGCCGCGTTGGCTTTCACCAGTTCAGCCGTGCGTTTGTCCACGAGGGATTCGAGCTGCTGGTTGCGGGCGCGGATCCGGCGCTCGTGGAAACGAACGTACCCGAAAACGGCGGCGGCGAGCGCGGCGGCAAAACCGGCGTAAGCCCAGGGGGTGCGATACCAGGGGGGCAAAATCCGGAAAGCATGGGCCACCGGCTCACTGACCAGCCCTGCTTCATTCACGGCCCGCACTTCGAACGTGTAGGCGCCGTCGATGAGATTGGTGAACTCGAAGGAACTGCGGGGGGAGGCTTGCGACCACTCGCTCTGGCCGTTGCCCAGCCGGGTTTGGAAAAGCAGATGAGGCCGGGCGTCGATTTCCGCCGTGCCGGCATGGATCACCAGATGGTGCCCGAAAAACGCGTAGGACGGAACGGGACCGGCGGAGGCGGACTGGCCGGAGGTTTCAGTGGCAATCAACCACGGCCTGACCGGCGGTTGGACCGGGGCGAGCTCATCGGGCTTGATCCGCACCACCCCTTCGCTGCCTCCCACCCAAAGCGCATCGTTGCCGTCTTCCGTGGTGACAAGCAAAGTGCCGGGCACGCCGGCGACCGGGAGCTTGGGCACTTGCAATTCGGTCCATTCTCGCGTGGCGCCGGATTCGTCCAGTACCAACCGGCCCAGACCGTAAACTGTGCCGGAGGTTTGCTTGCGCTCAAACACGACATAGAGTCGCCGGCCATCGAGCGAGGTGGTGCATTGCAAGGCGGTCACCTCGGGGTAGCCGGGAATGCGGCGATACTCTTTTGATCCGACCTGGGCCGCATATCCTTCGCGCGTGGTAAAAAAATAAACGTTTTGGCCGTAGCCCGTGACCTGGCTGGATTCGGTCACGAAACCCGACTTAACCCCCTTGTGAACCTGGGTAAGCTGACTGCTGGACGTATCGAAGTGCCAAAGGCCCGACTGGGCGCTGTTGAGCCACAGGTTGTCCTGGGAATCGAGATAGCAATTGTTGGCGAGATCGGGGATCTCGCCCAATTCTTGTTTTTTCCATTCTCGGTCGGTCTCCAGGATCAGCTTCACGATTTTCTGATTAACGAGGCAGAAAAAAACATCAGGCTTTGTCCGGGAGGGCAGGATGCGCCAGAATATCTGGGAGGGAGTTTCCCAAATGGTCCGGATGTTTTTGCCATCGAAAAAATCCAGTCCGCCAAAGCGACCCAGCAGCAGCCCGTTCCGATACGGGAAGACCTCTTCGATATGGGCGGGCATCGTATCGAGCGGGAGAAACCTGATGCCGCCGGCCGCATCCGGTGCCAGGCGAAAAAGCCCGGCATCGGATGCGGCGAACAAGGCATTGTCATTGCTGGCCTGGGCAAATCGTAAAATGCTCGCATGATCCGCCTGTCCCCAGTGCTGAAACAATGAGACCGCCCCGGAGGGATCGAGCCGGGCCATGCCGCCGGTGGCATGACTGATCCAAAGATTTTTTTCCTGATCAAGATACAGGGCGCAAATGGAGTTGCTGGTCAGGCCGTCTTCCTGGCTGAGCGTCCGCAGCAACCGGCCTTGGGCGGACATGATGCCCAGCCCGCCCAGCGTGCCGATGGCGTAATCGCCCTCGGGCAGCCGTTGCACGCTGCTGAGCGGCCGGGTGCGCAGGAATTCGACGACTTCAGGGGAGCAGAGCTGTTGTTGGGGCTGCCCGGCGTAGCAAAGCCCGTCGCGACTGAAAAGGCGAAGGCCCCGGGCATCACGTTCCAGGCCAAAGGCGGGATTTTTCGGCAGATCTTGCGGACCATATTCCAACCGGGGTCCTTCAGCGGTCAGCCGGTAGAGACCGGTTTCCAGATGGGTGAACCAAAGTTCGTCGCCCAGACGGACCGGATACAAACGGGATTCATTGGGAAAATCCCAGACCGTGAATTGGGTGCCATCCCAACGCAGCACTTTGGACTGGCAGACAAAAAACACCTGGGTGCCCACGAGCCCGCAGCCCCAGGTGAATTCCAGGCGCCGATGTTCCACGGGCAGTTTTGCCATCAGCGAAGTGAACACAAATGTTCCGCCGGCCGTTTCCGTGTAATAGCCGATTTGGTTGTGGCCGCCGGCCCAGAGTTTATGATCCGGCCCGAAGCAGAGGGCGGCCAGGCCGTACGAATCCGGCAAAGGGTGGCTGGTCCAGTTTACCCCATCAAAGACCAGCAGGGCATCGCTGCCCACGAAGAGCCGGCCTTGGGCGTCCTGCACCGCCGCGGTGGTTTGCGGGGTGGCCCCGATTATACGGTTCGGAAAAAACTCCAGCGCGGGGCCGCCCTGCCATTTGTCATTCCATGCCGCATGCGACAATGCTGTGAACAAAAGGGCGAACAGGACTGGCGGAAAAAAATGGCGGTTCGGACTCATGCGGTAACGTCGGAAAGCAGAAGGAGCATGCCCAATGAGCGCAACCCGGGGCAACACCTTGTTTAAGGCTGGCAGGATTTCGCCCGGCAAGGCGGACGCTGCCTGTAAGCAGGCGATTTTCGCCATGTTGGAAAAAGCGATTTGAGACGATAGTGGACTCATGAACTCCCTCAACTCCGCGCTCTCCGGGCTCCTTGCGAGCCTTTTGCTCTCCCTCGGTTTCTCACGTCTGGCGGCTCGTTTTGATCGGCTGAATCAAGCCACTGCCACCCCCAAAACGGGCGATCAACACTTGGCTGCGATAGGCTGCACTTTGCCTTGCCGCTGGCAGCAAGTTTAAGCCCCCACCCCGGTTTCCGGGCAGCAGCGGAGGTCAACGCCTTCGCTGCTTTTTGCCGTCCTTTTCCCTCATCGCCCTTTTTCCCATGCTAACCCTTGCCGCTTTTCGCTACCGGAAAATCATGGCCGATACCGGCGGCCCGATTGAAAAACTGACGCTCTGTGACACCCTGATTCTGGGCGTGCGGCAATTTCAGGCCAACGCCTATCTTCGGCCCGACCTCATCACTTGGAAAGTGTCCAGCGAAGTGTTCAGCGATGCGGCCGGCACCGGCACGGCGGATTCGCCCATGGTTGCGCGTTATAAGGCGATCTCCGAGGCGATCGAGCGTTGGGCGCACATGGCCTTGGTGTCTTTGCCGGAACGCGGTTGCTATGGTTTTGAAGTCGATCCTTCCAGCAACGGCATGGCGGCCTTTCCCGGCATCAGGCAGCGTCAGGCCAGACCGGCGGCACTCTGGGAAGCCGTGGAACGTTTCAATGTTCTTTCCTGGTGGGAAGGGCGGCTGGATGGAACGGTGACCGAAACCCGCTGGCCGGGAGTGCGGGCGGTGGTCATTCAATCCGAGCTGCCCGGCGTCACGGTCATTTTGCATCGTCAGGCGGTGCATGGGCACCATGCCTACGGTCATGCCGCCGGCCCGGATTTTGATTCGGCCTGCGAACGTGCGGCGATGGAGCTCGAGCGCCACGATTTTGTGGTGAGACAGTACCTGTTGGTCCATGCCGGTGGGGTGGATGATTGCCTGCCGTCCACCACGCATGCCATCGAACGCCGCAGCGTCTACTTTGCCCAGGCGGAAGGATACGAAAAATTTCAGGAACGCCTGCGCACCCCGAGATGGTTGCCCAAGCTGGCACCCCGGCTGGTCTTTGACGGCCCGGTGCCGGGAGCGTGGTCAAAATACGCCGATGTCTGGCGCGTGGTCTACGAGCCGCCCAGCGAACGTTTCCTCAGCAACGATGGCCGGTATTTCTTTTGGTGATCGGTGTGGGCGAAGTGCGATTTCCGCGCACGTTTAGGGCAGCAGCAGGGTGGTCAGCATGGGGCAATAGGTGATCAGCAGCACACCGATGAGCATCACGACGAGCAACGGCAGCACGGCATGGATGGTTTCGCTCATGGGTTTTTTCAACCGGGAGGAGGCCAGCAACAGATTCAGTCCGACCGGAGGCATCAGGAAACCCAGTTCCATGTTCGCCAGAAAAATAATTCCCAGGTGCACCGGATGCAGGCCGAGGCTGATTCCGATGGGCACCAGCAAAGGCACCACCACCACTATCGCGGCATAGATTTCAATCAGTCCGCCCACCAGCAGCAGCACCACGTTAAGACCGAGGAGAAACAGCCAGCGTGATTTTATGTGTAACGCGGCCCAGGCGACGAGAGTGTCGGGCAGTTGCGCATAGATGAAGTAGTCGGTCAGGCCGAGCGCTACGCCCAAAATCAGCAAAATTCCCCCGATCAGCAGGCCCGCTTCCGTTAGTACTCGCGGACAATCCCGGAGGATGTGCAGGTCACGATGGATGATGACCTCGATCACGAAGGCATAGCATGCGGTCACTGCTGCCGCTTCGACCGGGGTGGCCCAGCCGCTGAACAACGCGCCGAGTGAAACCACGGGAAGCAAGAGCTCCCATTTTGCACCCCAGGTCGCGGCACGCGCTTCAGTCAGATCGAAGGCTTTTCTTTTGCCGGCGGCGTGCCGTCCGGCCCAGATGCCCCACGCTGCGGTCATGGCGATCAGCAGCAGGCCGGGAATCAGTCCGCCGAGAAACATTTCCTTGATGCCGACTTTGGCGACGATGGCGTACAGAATCACCGGCAGGCAAGGTGGCAGCAAAATGCCCAGTGATCCGGCCCCTGTCAGCAGGCCGAGGGCATCGCGTTCAGTGTATTTCGCCGCGATCAGCACCGGCATCAGCAGGCCGCCCAGCGCGAGAATCGTGACGCCCGACCCTCCGGTCAGCGACGTGAAAAAGGCGCACAGCAACGCGGTGGCGATGGCCGGCCCGCCGCGAAACCAGCCGACCAGGGCTTGGAAAACCCGCACGAGACGGCGCGAGGCGCCGCCCTCCGCCATGAAATAGCCGGCCAGTGTGAAAAGCGGAATTGAAGGCAATGCGGGATTCGTCACGAGCTGGTAGTGTTTTTCGGACACAGAGGCGATCGGCTGATCTGCGCCCCAGAAAAGAATCAGCCCTGCTCCGCCCAGGGTGACGAACACCGGCGCGCCCAGCAAGGTGGCGGCAAACAAAACCGCCATGATCGGCCATACCAGCGTGGCGACCGGCCACGGCGTCCAGATTCCGAACGCCACAATGGCGGCGACAAACAAGACCGCCCGGAACCGGCCGCGCCAACCGGGCGAAGCGCGAAATATCAGGCGCAAACTGATCGCCCCGAAACCCAGCGGCAAAACGGACTGGATGATCCACAAGGGGATGCCGGGCAGCAGAAAACTTTCTCCCCCCCGCTCCGCCAGGACAAATTGCACACTGGCGACGCAGAGCAACAACGAGATGGCGGCGGAGAAGGACTGGCTGAACCAATAAGTCCGGCCTTTCCAGCTCGCCGGCAGCAAAGCCGTGGCGGTGGAGAGCGACAGCAGCCTGCCGTCGCGCGCCGCGAGCGCGCCGCCGAGCATGCCGACCACGAGCGTCAGGTGTTGCACGAGCGTGCTTGAGCCGGTCAGGCCGGTGTTCCAGCCGGCGCGCAGGATGATTTCCAGCACCGGCAAAACCACCATGACAGCGAGCGCGAAAGTGGTCAGCAAATTTTCCGCCCGGTGCCAGCGGTCGGCGGATTCGGGGGCGGGCTGATCTCCGAGGAGGCCGATATCCATGCTTGGTCAGGGCTGGGCGGTCGTGATGCTGCGCCGATATTCGGCGAGCAACCGCAGTACTGCGTCGAAATCATCTTCGGGCACCAGACTGCCCCGCACCCGGGGATTAAGAATGTCGGCCAGTTGTTGCCATTCGGCGACGGCTTCGGGCGGGACGTGATGGATTTTTAATCCGCGTTCTTCCATCACTTTCACGGCTTTCTCGCTTTCTTCGCGGCTTTGGGTGCGAAATTTCACGCCGGTGGCGTCACAGGCCACGCGCAGCTTGGCCTGGAGTTCCGGGGGGATTTTATCCCACACATCCCGGCGGATGACGGCGGCGCCGACAATCGGGCTCCAGTTCAAGTCGAGCATGTGGGGTGCCGGTCCATAAAATTGTCCCGCCAGGGCGATGAGCGGTGGTACGGGAACCACGTTGATCATGTCCGTGTTGAGTCCGAGGAGGATATCCGTCGTCTCCAGCGCCACGGGCCGGTAGCCGATGGCTTTCATGATTTCGGCCTGCCGCACATCACCCGAGAGGGTGAAAAGTTTCATCTTCTTGAAATCTTCGGGCCGGACTCCGGGTTCCTTGGAAAAGAAACGGACCCAGCCCGCGTCGCCCCAGAAGAGCACTTCAAATCCTTTGGCGCGCAGCCGCTGTTCCAGCATCGGGCGCATTTTCTCCCGCACATAATCGACTTCCGCCCAGGTGCGGAAGATCAGCGGGATTTCCTGCAGACACGCGACTCCCTGGTCGATCTCAGCGAGGCCTGAGGCGGTCAGCACGCTGGCATTGAGCTGCTTGATCCGCATCTTTTTCACCATCTCGCTTTCGCCCCCGAGCCGGCCGTCGGGATAGAGGAGCAGTTTGAGCGAACCGCCCGAAAGCTTCTGCCATTCTTCCGCGAGCGCCTGCAATGACTGGTGCTGTGCGGTGCCACTGGGCAGAAGCGTGCCGAGGCGGATGGTGATGGTGTCGCCGGCCCCGAGCATTCGGTTCCAACTGAGCGCAGTCAGGAGCAGGCTGGCGATCAGCCAGACGCGGACAGGAGAGGAACGGGGTGAGAATGGTCGCATGGTACTAAGGGGAGGCCGGACTATCGACGGGCAAAAACAACTCGTCAATCCGTCCGAGCAGCCAGCGGGCCCGCCGTTGCATCACCAGGTTGATCAGCCGGAACTCGGGCCGGGCATTGACATCGATCGCGAGCGCCTGTTGCAGCAATGATTGGAATTGGGCGCGATCCTGGCGCTGGATGCACACGGCCTCGGCGTAGGCGAGCAACGGCCCCGCCTGCGCATTGCCGCTCAGGCTCATCGCGCGTTCGAAATGCTGGCGGGATCTGGCGGCCGGATCACCACTGACACCCGGCCGGCTCATCTCATAGGAGATCAGGAAAGAATGGATCGCGCCGCGGTCGTAGGCTTCGTCGAGCTCGAGGGCGCGGTCAATCAGGGCTTCAACGATGGGCAGGTCGGCGATCAGGGTCGGATCGTCCTTGGAGGAGGCAATGGCCGCGGCCCAGGAAACAGCCGTCCAATAAAGCAGCCGCACATCGGCGGGCTGGCAGGCACGGAGCACCGCCTTTGGTTTGTCCCGCAAAGATGCCGCGAGGCCGGGGTGGGCCACCTCCAGTCCGCGCAGACCATAGTCACGGCCGCGCAGATAGAGTCCGCGGGCCCGGGCGCGCAGGTTTGCGGCGGCGGAATGATCGCGGTCTTCCAAGGCATCAGCCTCCTGTTGGACGAAGGCGTAGCTGTATTGCGTGAAGCCGCTCGCGGCGGCGTAGAGCAGGCCCGCATGGCGCGGGTTTTCCGTCAGCAGGCTCTCCATCAGTTTCAAGGAGAACGGGGCGGCGTCGCGCACCAGGTCGGGATCGCCGTCGCTGGAAAACGCCGTGCCGCCCGAGGCGAGAGCGTCGCCCAGTTTGTTGACCGCGAGCTTGTTCATCGAGGTGCAGCCGCCCAAACCGGCGGCGAGGAAACCGGCGAAAAGCAATCGAAGCGGCAAGGTGCGGTTCATCAGGGTCGTTTTTTTCAACAGCAAGGGTTGCCCACCCAGAGGCAAGCCCGGCGTTGTTAAGAAACAGCTACACCGCCCGCCGCCGGCTGCAAGTTAAACGAGACGCCGGCATTTGGGCCGGATCTCTGCAGCAAGTCAAAGGCCGCGCCGCTTGCCCCGGCTGCGACGTACGGGCTGGCTATTCGTTCCGATCAGCGCGCTGGAAACCGAGGCCGACCATGCTGGCGGGATCATCACCAAACCGGGTTTGCCCGATTCGGGAAAGGTCAGAACTCGACAAGCTGGAGCAATCTCCCAATGTTTTTCCACGCGACCAAAGACCGCCGGATTGTTTCACCCCTTAACCGATGTAGATCACGATGCATGTTTTGCCTGCGAGTCCATTGGAAGCGTGCCTTTTCATCATCGGCGTGGCGATGGGGTTGCTTTTTGCGCTCGATGGTTGGAGCGGCTCGAGGACGACCAAGAGCCTGAAGGACTCGCCTCGTCTGCGTAATTTCAAATATGCGGCCGGGGCGGCTTTTGTGGCGTTCATCGCCGATCTCAAAACGCTGGGCATCACCACCGGGAAAGACCGTCTCCTGCAGGTCTATCTGGAGGGCTTTTCGTTTTTCTCGATCCTGACCATTGGCGGCATTGCCGCAGTGATCTGGTATCAGTTTCGCGCTTTGCGGCGGGAGCTTCCGGGTATTTCATTCCCGGGTTCCAATCCCTGGCTGCATTACATTATTTACGGCTACAGTGATTACGTGGAGAAACTGACCGCCGCGAAGGAGGCGCAGGCCCAAATCCGTTCAACGGAATTGGCGGACTACCAGAAATTCATCCAAGGCTTTCTGACGGAGTACAACAAGCAGGTGACGCGGTCCATCGCGGCCACGAATTATGCGCTCAATGGCACGCCGGAAGTTCGGCGGCAGACGGCCCGGAGCATCCTGATCGCGGTCGAGGCCGTCATCATGGCGTACAACAAGCGTCGGGACGGGCTGAAAATCAACGTGAACTACATGCGGGCCTGCCGCATCGAAGACGCGACCGACGCCATGAAGGCCCAGACCCGTTTTTTCCACGGCGAATGGTCGGATTATGAGCATCTGCTGGTTTTGGAGCAATATGCCAGCGATCAGGAGTCCGAAACCTTTGGCCTGGCCGTGCGCAAACGGGCCAAAGATGCGGAGGATTATCTGCTGCCCGGCGCGCCCACGGCCTTTTATCACAACCGGGCCGTGATTGTTGACGACACGGGACACCCGGCCTTTGCCAAAAAACTGGCTGTCGCGGTGGCGGCTGAAATCCGAAGATATTTTTCGGGCAAGACCTTCAAGAGTTTTCTTTCGATGCCGATCATCCATCATCCGGCCCAATGCGGAGTGTTGAACATCGAGGCCAGTCAGGAGCATGCCTTTGGGCGGAATGCGGAGGAACGGGAAGCCATTGTCAGTCTGGTGAGTCCGCTTTGCTACCTGCTTGGCTATCTGATTAAGGCTTGAAAATCAGCCGAAACCGGGGATGTTTCGAGCATGGTCATGCTTTCAATGAATGATAACGAGTCCCTGATGAAAATCTCCGGGGGTGATATCGCGCTGTTCGAAAAACTGACCCGCGATTTTTTGACCTCCGTGAGCGCCAACCGGCCTGAGCTCAAAGAACGGGATAATACTTGGTTTGCCAAGGCTTCCGCCCCCAAACAGGAAGAAAACCAGGCAGCCGACGCGGAAATCTAGCCCGGCAGAATGGGACGCGAGGGCGGTGAGCATGGCTGCGTCCGTTTCGTAACGGAGCAGCCAGTCCCGGAAGGCCCCGACCGTCAGATCGGCCACGGGGGCAAAGGCCGTGCGGTCGTGGGTGTCGAGGATGAGACGGGTGACTTCGTCCGTCTCGTAGGGCACCACGGGTTCAGTGAGAAACTGCGTGAGCGGCACGTCGGCGAGGGCGTGTTGGGCGGTTACTCGTTCGACGGCGTTGGCGGCGGCGAGGCCGGCCAGTTCATCTCCCGAGCGGGCCGGGGTTGCTTTTGCGAGCAGGGTGCGAAGATCGGGAAACGTGTGGGTGGTACCGCGAAGCGTGGCGCGAAAAACGGACATCGGTTGCGGGCAGCATACAGCAGCCGCCGTGCACGGCGAGTGACTTTCCGGTGAAAACAAAGAAGGCCGCGGCGGGGTGCCGTGGCCTCGAAAGGTGAAGCAAGCGCGTTGGAGGCAACGCGCTCCACCCAATCAGATGCCGGCGCTGTTTTCGTCCGGGATGCGCATGGTGTAGAAACTGCGATAGACAAACACCAACGCGATCGCGAAGAAGAACACGCCGATGCCGGTCTTCAGCATCTGGTCATGCATCGTCACGGCGATTTCGACAGCGAGGAGACCGAAGAGCGTCGTGAACTTGATGACGGGATTCATCGCGACGGAGGAGGTGTCCTTGAAGGGATCGCCCACGGTGTCGCCGACGACGGT
>CAZIQP010000119.1:2189-12379 GCA_964541315.1 uncultured Opitutaceae bacterium | reverse complement strand
GCTTCTTGACCAGCGGGGCGAGTTTTTCGAGAGGAAGATCGGCCCACTGGCCGGTAAACAAGGTGATTGGGCGAGGCATGGGAGGGAACGAGGAAGATTAAGAATAACTCAAGCGGCCGCCGGCTTTTTGCGGAGAACCGCAATCAGGATGAAAATGATCGTGAGGGCGGCGGGCAGAACCGCAACATTGCCAAGGGCGTGCAATCCGGCCGCAGCCTGGACGTCAGCCAGCGCACTGCCGGAAAGCGTGACACCGGCAGGAGTGCGGAGCGCAATGCCATTGTCATACCAGCGGCCGATGATCGGCAGCACAATGCTGACACTCAGCATGCCGGCGCCACCGATGATAGCCATGCCGAGCGCGCCGGTCTTGGGAAAGTTCTCGGAGACAAAGCCGACCATGGTCGGCCAGAAAAAGCATACGCCGAAGGCAAAGATGGCGGCGGCAGCGAACAGCATGCTGCCCGTGGCATGGCTCATGGCGTAGAGGCCGAGCGTGCTGAGAATCGCGCTGAGCACAAGCATACCGATGGGCGAAAGCTTGTGCACAAAGGGACCAGCGAACATGCGGCCGACCGCCATGATGCCATTGATCATGACGAGGACAAGAATGCCGGAGACACCGGCATGGCTGAGAATATTGGGAATCCACTGGCCGGACCCGAGCTCGGTCGCGGCGGTCAGGAGCATGCAACCCACCATGAGAAGAAAGGCGGGAGCGAGACAGGCCTTGAACATCGATCCCGTGGACTCGCCGCGTTGCACACGCTCGGTCTGGGGCATCTGCTGGTTGCCGCTGAAGAACATGGAGCCGTAGGCGGCGAGGGGAATCAGCATCGTGGCGAACTGCGCCTTCCAGCCGAGGTGCAACTTCTCGGCGAACACGTAGGCCAGGAGGCCACCGATCACGATGCCGCCCGGAAACCACACGTGGAAATGATTGAGCTTGGTCGT
The DNA here is from genome assembly GCA_964541315.1 of uncultured Opitutaceae bacterium. GTDB lineage: Bacteria > Verrucomicrobiota > Verrucomicrobiia > Opitutales > Opitutaceae > Didemnitutus. The sequence continues at coordinate 11,425 of CAZIQP010000119.1, read as the reverse complement.
CTGGTCCTTCGGGTAGAGGGTGGCAACAAGAGGATTGCAGGCCGCCTCGACGGAGCCGTTGGCGATGCCAAATAGGAGAGTGCCGACGAACAGGCTCCAGAAATCCCAGGCGAAGATCGTCAGCAGAATGCCGGCCAGGTGGCCGAAGAAGGCAATGCTAAGGATGCGCTTGAAGCCCAGGCTGTCGACGAGCGGGCCACCAAACATCATGGCGAGGGTGAAGCCCCAGAACGCGGTACCATTGACCCAGCCCGCCTGCTCATTCGATAGATTGAACTGGGTGACCCAGTCGCCCGTGGCGCCGCCACGGATGGCGAAACTCATGGCAGTGGTAATAAGGGCGGCACAACTGGCCGTAAACAGACGGGATGGATTCATGGGGGTAGAGGTTAGGGTGAACGAAACTACAAAGGAAATTTTCAAACAACTGAAAGGCCTTTCAGCAAGCCGCGAATGTAACCAACCGACTCGGCCAGCCCGGGCACGGGGTCATCCGGGTCTTTTTCGTACTCGAACCAGACGTTCTGGCTGTAACCAATCTTAATCAGGGCGGTAAAGATAGCCGGCAGATCGATCCGGCCGCGGCCCATTTCGACGGGCGTGTCCTTTGCGCCGACATCAGCCAATGTATCCTTTACATGGACATCATACAGCCGGCTGCGGTAGCGCTGGATCGTTTCCGCCGGATTGACCCCGCAACGAAAGGTGTGTCCGACATCCAGGCACAGGCCGAGGCGCGCATCCCGCGACTTGATCGCCTGCCAGATACCTTCGGGGGCGGGCCAGACTTTGTCCTCGGGGCCGTGGTTATGCAACGCCGCCTGCAAATCGTATTCCTTCACCAAACGCTCCAGCAACGGCAGGGCCGCCGGCTCGGGACTGCAACTGAACAGCGGCACCCCGAGCGCCCGCACATAGTCGAGCATCCGACGCATCTCTTTCTCGTCGTTCTTCAAGTAAAGAACTCCGCAACAAGCCGGTGTTATTCCTGCCGCGCGGATTTTGCCGGCCGTCGCCGACCATTGCGCCGGCGAATTTTCCCAAAGCGAATGCGCCTTAAAGAGTGAGATATGCTCCAGCCCCACGCGTTTCACCGCCTGAAGCATCTGTTCCAGCGGCAAACTTTTGAGGGTGACGGTGGCGACGCCTAATTTGAAACCAAGTTGAGAAGCCGACGGTGCCTTGGTCTCACCGGCCGGTTCGGTGGTGGCGTATCCCAACAGGGGCAAACTCACTCCAGCGAGCGCAAGGCGCTTCAGCGCAAGACGACGGGAAATGGCGGAGATCATAGGGACGGCAAAGTGCAATCAGGCCAATCCGAGCTTCCGCAAAACCTCCGGTGGCGGGCCCTTGAATTCAGCGAGAGGCATGTTGCCAATATAACCGATATCCTTCATGCCTTCGGGCGTGCTGAAAAATCCGCCGGTGGTGAGGTCGCGAAACCTGGCGAAAAATTTTGCTCCCGCCGCGTGCTCGGGTTTGGCGTCGGGTTCGTGGCAGAGATCCTCGCAAATGGCGGATGTCTGCTTCGCATCGAGGCCCGGAAATTTCTTGCCGAAGCGCCGCTGGGCTTCTGCGTCAATCCAACCCAAGCCATCGAGCACAATCGCCCGGTCGTTCTTCTGATCGGGATACGGTGAGCTGATCCACTCGTCGATAAAATCGTGAACATGCAGGTCGGCCGCACTGGGAATCGATCCTTCGGCAGGAATGATGACGGCACAAAGCGCAGCAGCGGTACGGCGTTGCGCGTCGGTCATGGTCAGCGGCCAGAAGGCGCCGGGCTGGTATTCTTGATTGAGCGGAGCATCGGTGCCGTAGCCCTTCGTGGCCGGGGTGGCGGCAGTCGCCGGTGCGGCAAAGAGCGAGCGGTCGGTGATGGCCAGGGCGGCGCTGGCGGTGAGCAGCCACTTGATGGCGGTGCGGCGGTCGAGACGGGGAAGGTCGGAGGGATTCATGTTACAGGCTCCCTTGCTTCAGTCCGGCGAGAATGTGATCTCCGGCCCGCCAGGCGAGAGCCATGATCGTGAGAGTGGGATTTTTGTCGGCGTTGCCGACAAAAGGCGCTCCGTCGGTGAGGTAGAGATTCGGCACGTCCCAAGTCTGACACCATTGGTTCGTAACTGATTTTTTCGGGTCGGCACCCATGATGGCGCCGCCCACTTCGTGAATCACGCGCCCGCCTTTTTCAATGGCCGAAGTATCGTTGATGCGCTTGCGATTCGGGTTGCGACCGAGAACCTTGCCCCCCATCGCGGTCACCACATCGGTAAAGGTGCGTTCCATGTGATCGGCCTGCTTCAGTTCATGGTCGGACCAATGCCAGGAGAAACGAAGGACTGGGATGCCCCATTTGTCTTTCACCATGGGGTCGAGCTCGCAGTAGGACTGCTCGTTGGGAATCATCTCGCCGCGACCGGAGAAATACATGAACGAACCGTAGTAGCGACGGGCGTCCTCCTTGAGCTTGAGGCCATAACTGCCGCGGGTGAATTTTTCGAGCCCCGCTCCGATGCCCATGCCGGGCATGCTGCGCCCACCGCCGAATTCGATGTGGTAGCCCCGGGCGAAACCGAGTTTGCCCGCCAACTGCTCCTTGTAGAGCCACCACGGCACATAACTATGCGCGCCACCGGCACCATCCTCGTTGTGTGGCGGGAGATTTTCCATCGCAGGAATCTGGGCGCTGACACTCGCGCCGACCGTGTCCATGATGTATTTGCCCACGAGCCCGCTGGAGTTGGCGAGTCCGTGGGGAAAGAGAGCGGACTTGGAATTGAGCATGATGCGCACGGTCTCCATGCCGCTCGCGGCGAGGACAACCACGCGGGCCCTGGCCCGGCACTCGGCTCCGGTGGTCTTGTCGATATAGAGCACGCCGTCGGCGCGGCCGTTTTGGTTGAGCGTGACTTCGCGGACCATCGCGTTGGCCACGATGTCGAGATTGTCGGTGGCCAGGGCGGGCGGAAGATGAACCGTGGTGGACTGGTAGGTGGCGCGAATCGCGCAGCCGCGACCGCAGGGCGTGGCATAAAAGCAGGCGGCGCGCTCGCTCATGGCCTTCGCCAGAATGCGCTGGGCCTTGGCGTTGCCGGGGTGGATTTTTTTCGGGAGCACCTCGGTATCCTGGCGTTGGGTGAGCACGGCCCGGTGGATCGGAATGACCGGGATGCCCATCGGGGCCATGTGCTTTTTCGCGAATTGCTCGTTGGCCCGCGCGATGGGCGGCGGTTGCAGCACGCCGGGCGAGGAGTCCGGGGTGTTTTCGAGGCCGTTGTTTTCACCGTACACCCCGATCAGCAGCTCAACCTTGTCGTAGTAGGGCGCGATGTCTTCGTAGTTCACCGGCCAGTCGAATCCGAGGCCGTCGCGGCTGAAGGCTTTGAAATCATAGGGGCCGTTGCGCAGCGCGTGGCGCGACCAATGGTTCGTGCGTCCGCCCATCATGCGTGAACGCCACCATTCGAACTGTTTTGACGGGTCGTCGGAAACTTGCGTGTAGGGCTCGTCCGGCACCTGCCACCCGCCGCCCACGGTGGCGTCGTGAAACCCAAACGGCTTGTCCGGTGTGGCTGCTCCGCGCAACGGCGCCTGGCCGTTGGTCTGAAACATCGGCGTCTCCCGTCCGGGATCATAATCGCGCCCGGCCTCCAGCATGAGCACCTTCGCCCCTTCCATGGTGAGGGTGTAAGCGGTCTGGCCACCGGCGGCGCCGGAGCCGACGACAATCACGTCGTATTCGGGTTTCACCTGGCTGGACGGAATGATCGGCATGGGCTGGCGGATGGAAATAGTGGGGCCATAACCGGACAAATGGGGTGGTCCGTGTCTGACATCCCGAGAGAGGCTGCGCTCAGGATGCGGGAGATTGAGTCCACGTCCTTGCCATCCGCAAGTGGAAATACGTCAGGAATAATTAGCTTTGTCATCCGCCGTGCTTCGTGTCCATTCATGCCCCCTTTCCCTCTTTTTCCATGGCCAAAATCGAAGTCAATCAAGTCGCCGAAATCCTCAAGAAACACAAACTCGAGCCCTCCCTCCTGCGCGAGATTGTCGAGGAAATGAACGTCGTCTCCCAGCCTGGAGCCGACGACGAAATCAAGCCCCCGGCGCCGAAAAAACAGTTCGTCGTGCTGCTCTCCGATCCGTCGGGCAAGCTGCCCAAGAAGGAGCTCACCGGCTGGGTCGTGCAGATCCCGGAGGACGCCAGCCCCTACTCCACCACCGACCGGATTTTCAAGGGAGCCTACGATTTTAACGCGTCCAAGCGCGGGCGGATGCTGCCGGTCAAATCCGTGGGCGAGGCGCTCGAAAGCGCCGGCGCAAAATATTTCAAGGAATCCGAGCTCTGGGTGAAAACGAAGATGCCCGTCGCCGTGGTCGTCACCGACAACATCCTCCCCAAGGACGAAATGACGGTGGAGAAAGTCGACCGGCGGAAGCGGAAGGACGAGAGCTGAGCCCGGGCCGGCGCCGAATCATCCCCGCGGTTTCAGGCGCACCTCAAAAAGTTTCGGCCATTTTTTTCCTGTCACGAACAGACGCTGTCCCGCCGCATCGTAAGCGATGCCGTTAAGCACATCCGTATCCAGGCTCCGATCCGGCGCGCCGAGCAGCCCCGAAAAATCAATCACGCCGGCAACACTGCCGTCTTCCGGGTTGATGCGCACCACATAATCGGCCCGCCAGATGTTCGCGAAGATCTCGCCATTGACATACTCCAGCTCATTCAACTGCCCCACCGGGCTGCCTTGGAACCGAACGTGAATCGACCGCTTTGTCTCGAAAGTGCCTGGATCGAGAAACCGGATTTGATCGGTTCCATCACTCAAAATAAGCCAGCGCCCATCCGTCGTCAGCCCCCAGCCTTCGCCTTCGTAGGCGAATTCCTTTTCCAAACGGAAGCTCGCGAGGTCGTAGACGAATCCCTTGTGGTTTTTCCAAGTCAGTTGATACGCCTTGTCGCCCAGCACGGTCAGACCTTCGGCAAAGTATTCCGCCGGCACGTCCACCCGCTTCAGCACCTGGCCGGTTTCAAAATCAACTTTTCGCAAAGTGGATTGCCCGTTCAAGCCGGTGCTCTCGAACAGCGCGCCGTTCAGAAAAACCAAGCCTTGGGTAAACGCGCCCGGGTCATGCGGCAGGACTTTGACCACTTCGTAGGTATAAAACGGCACGCCGCCAGCCGGAGCCGCGGCCTTAGCGGTTTTTGTTGGCTTTTCACCCGTCGGCTGGGCGGGAACAACCGGGGCGCTTGCAACGGGTGCTTCCAGGGCGGTCGGAGGTGGCGCGTTTCGGTTGCAGCCAGCCGCAGCAGCACAAAACAACCCCAGAAGGAAAGCATTAAAGATGTCCCGCATGGATGATGTCGGCACGCTTTCCCTCACTCCAAGCCAAGCACCTTCCGGCCGTGCTCCGAAATCATCTGCGGCACCCATTGCGGGTCCCACACGATGTGGACCTTGGCGGACTCCACCGTGGGCAGGGCCGCGATCTTCTGCCGCGCATCCTCTGCGATGACCGGCCCCATGCCGCAACCGGGCGCCGTCAAGGTCATCTTCACCTCCACCGCGTGTTTTCCAGCCGGATTCTTTTCCACTGCGAGATCATAGACCAAACCCAGATCAACGATATTGACCGGAATCTCCGGATCAAAACAGGTTTTGAGCGCCGCCCAAACCGCCTCTTCGGAAAATGCCGTCTCGCTGGAATCGGCTGGCACACCCAACGGGCTCGGCGTGTACCCGGCAATCATAGCCGTGTCCTCTTTGGCGATACGAAACAACCCGTGATCGGTCCGCACCGTCACATTGCCGCCCAACGTCTGGGTGATGAAAACTTTGGCGCCGGCGGGCAGCAGCACCTTGCCACCTGCGGGAATCGCCGTGGCCGGACAGTCTTTCAAAAGCGTGTGATCCTGGGACATGGACCCACTATGGGAGTGGAGCCGTGCAGCGCAACTGTTCGTTGCAGGCGAAGGTCCAGGCAAATCCAGCGGATGCCACATTAACCCTTCCCTACCCGAGTGTGGCCCGATACACTTCGAAAATGGAAATCAAACTGCCACATATGCCTTTCAAATTTATCACTCCTGATGGTCAGATGGAAATCACGGTCCGCAGTGGCGCCGTGAAAGGGAAAGCCGAGGTGCGCGATCTTTACGCCGCCGCCGCCACGTTCATCCAGCACGGGCCCAAGGCGCTCGAACGCATCCAGATCACTCCGAACGTGAAATCTCACGGCGAAGTCATGAAGACGCTTTTGACCGGATTCGTGGTCACTCCGGAAAAGCACGACGCCCTCAGCCTCGAATACCGCATCCTCAGTGCCCTCTGCAAAGCCAAAGGCGTGGAAGAACTGGATAACTGAGTTTTTAAGCACTGGTGGAGACAGTGAGAAGTTTCGACCCGACCAGTTCCGGGGACCATCTGCACAAATTATGCAGGCAAAACAAAGCCCCGCTTCCGGAAAGAAAGCGGGGCTTAAAGTGGTGCCCTCACGGAGAATCGAACTCCGATTTATTGAATGAGAATCAACTGTCCTAACCGTTAGACGATGAGGGCGAAAAACGAACCGACAGAAAAGCGCACCCGGCGGGTTGGCGTCAAGTGCGCAGATAAATCAGGCGAAAATCTCATCCGCCTTGAAAAAACGGGCGATCTCGATCCTGCCGTTTTCGACACTGTCCGAGGCGTGCACGACGTTCTTCATCATCTCCGTGCCGAAGTCGCCGCGGATCGTGCCCTTGGGGGCTTTGCGCGAATCCGTCGGCCCGAGCAGGTCGCGCACTTTCTGCACGATATTCTCGCCACGCAGCGCCAGGGCGATGACAGGACGCGAGCTCATGAACTGCTCGATCTCGGGATAAAACGGCTTGTTGGCTACATGCGCATAATGCTCGCGCAGCAGGGCGGAACTGAGGCGCATCATTTTGCAGCCAATTACGTCAAAACCGGCGGCCTCGAAGCGCTGCAGCACCGTGCCGACAAGGCGCTTTTCCATGCAATCCGGTTTAAAAATAATGAATGTCTTTTCCATATAAACAGCCGACCATACAAGTCGAAGGCCGATTGGGAAGTCTCGATTTTAGCCAAAAGCCCAGGCATCCAAGCGCGCCTAAAGCGATATTTTGCGCATGGATTTCAACGCGGCCAAGGCTGCTGCACGTGCCGCCTTGTGTTCCACGAGGGGCTTCGGATAGTTGTCCCCCAGAACAATACTTGCCTCGGCAAGCAAAGCTGGCGGCGCAACCCAAGGTTGATGCAGATACTTTGTCGGAAGCCGCCCCAGCTCCGGCACCCAACGGCGCACGTAGTCGCCATCCGGGTCGAACTTCTGTCCCTGCAGGATCGGATTGAATATCCGGAAATAGGGTGCGGCATCCGCCCCGCAACCGGCGCTCCACTGCCAGCCGAGTGTGTTGCTCGCGAGATCCGCATCCACCAGTGTGTCCCAAAACCAGCCGGCTCCGTCCTGCCAGGATATCCGCAGGTGCTTCACCAGAAAAGACGCCACGATCATCCGCACGCGATTGTGCATCCAGCCGGTCTGCCAGAGCTGCCTCATTCCCGCATCGACGATGGGATAGCCTGTCAACCCTTTCCGCCATGCCTGCAACTGCCCCGCGTTTTTCACCCAGGGAAATCGCGCGAAATCCTCGCGCAGCGGCGCCACCGGCGTCTGCGGAAAATAAAAAAGCAGATGATGGGCGAACTCGCGCCAACCCATTTCGTTCAGAAAAACCTGCGCCCCCCGGCTCGCCGGAAACACTCCGCTCTCCTTGGACAAGGCCTGCGCCGCCGCCCAGATCTGCCGCGGCCCGATCTCGCCAAAATGCAAATGCGGCGACAGCGCCGACGTACCGTCCACCGCCGGAATATTCCGCCGATCGGCGTAAGGCTCCATCGCCTGCGCCATAAACTGCTTCAGCCGCTTCGTCGCACCCGCTTCACCCGGTTGCCAGTGCGCCGAAAAACCATCGGCCCAGCCAAGACGCGGCAACAACTCCAGAGCCGCCAGCTCTTCCGACTTCGGCCACCTACGCGGCGCGGCCAGACTGCTCGTGGACAATTTCACCGGTGCCTCCACCGCGAGCGTCTGACAGTGCTTCCAGTACGGCGTGAAAACCTGGAACGGTCCGCCGGATTTGTTCTTCACCGTGTGCGGCTCAAACAGCAGCGCCGCGTTGAAGCTCTTCGCCGCCACGCCCGAGGCCAGCAACTCCGCTTTGATCTTTTTGTCGCGGGCGATGACTGCCGGTTCGTAACGCCGGTTCCAATAAACAGATGCGGCCCCGGTCCTCTCGATGAGATCATGCAATACCGCCCCACTATCCCCGTGCGCCAAAATCAGCCGCGACCCACGTTCGCGCAGCGCGCCGTCCAAGGCCGCCAGCGAGTGATGCAGCCACCAGCGCGAGGCTCCACCCATCGGCCAGCGTCCCTCGCCCGCTTCGTCCCAAACAAAAACCGGCACCACCGGCGCGCCGCGCACCACGGCCGCAGTCAGCGCGGGATTATCCTGCAAACGCAGATCCTGTCTGAACCAGACAACCGTGGCGGAATTCGTCATGTGCGATCGGTATTCAGCTCACTCCTGATAAAGCTGTTCGTACTGCCCGACCACACTCTCCCAGGAAAAATCCTGCCGCATCGCGTTTTGCTGCACTGCGGCATATCGTACCGGATTCGAAAACAGCTTCAACGCCGCCCCGAGCGCCTCCACAAAATCGTTCTGCTCTGACCGAAACATGAGGCCCGTGGCATTTCCTCCCGCCTCCGCGATATCCCGCACCGTGTCGATCAACCCACCCACGCGGCTGGCCAGCGGCACCGTACCGTAGACCTGAGCGTACATCTGGGTCAGGCCACAAGGCTCGGTGTGCGACGGCATGAGAAAGAAATCCGACCCCGCAAACGCCAGGTGACTCAGCTCCTCGTCGACACCGATAAACACTGCGATGCGGTCCGGATTGGCCGCGGCAGCGGTGCGATGCGCTTGTTCGTATTTCGCTTCGCCCGAGCCGAGCACGATCAGTCGGCAGTTCTTCTTGAGCAGGTAATCGATTGCCCCGAGCAGCAGATCGTGACCTTTCGCGGTGGTCATTCGGCTGACTATGCCAAATACCGGACCATCGAACAATTCCTTCCAACCCATCCGCTTCAATAGCGCCGCGCGACAAGTTGCCTTGCCCGCCAGATTATTCGCGGAGAACCTGGCCGGAAGCAACAAGTCCG
>CAZIQP010000119.1:0-2089 GCA_964541315.1 uncultured Opitutaceae bacterium | reverse complement strand
GTTGCCTTGCCCGCCAGATTATTCGCGGAGAACCTGGCCGGAAGCAACAAGTCCGTCTCCGGATTCCAAACCGACCTCTCGATGCCATTGCGAATACCGCGCACTGTTCCCGACCGCAGCCGCACCACGCCTTCCAAACCGCAGCCATGTTCGGGAGTTTGGATTTCCTGCGCATACGTCGGGCTGACCGTCGTCAGGCGATCGGCATACATCAACCCGCCCTTCAGCAGGCTTATCTGGCCGAAATATTCGATACCGTCCATGGCGTTGAGCGACTCGTGCAGATTCGTCAGCGCAAACGAACTTGGTGGAAACACGCCCTGATAAATCATGTTGTGCACCGTGAACACCGTGCGCGCCGCCAGCTTCACACCGCTGCGTTGCTCGGCATTGCGCAGCAGCAGCGGCAGGAGTCCCGTCTGCCAGTCGTGCGCGTGCAGAATATCGAAACCTCCACCCGCGGCCCGCATGATCTCGATCACCGCCTTCTGAAAAAAAATGAAACGCGCATCGTTGTCGTCGTATTCGCGTTCACCGGTCCAATAAAGCTGTCGCCGGTCAAAAAATTCCTCCCGCACCACAAGCTGCAGCGTCAACCGGGGCCGCACCGCGAGCGTATGCACCTCGCCTACGAGATCCCTGCAGCCCATGCGAACTTTCAGCGTCTGGGTATGTTTCGCATCTTGCACCAGCGGCGACTCCAAAACCGCCCGGTAGCCGGGGATGACCACCGTGACCTCATGCCCGCGTCCGGCCAGCGCCGCGCTGAGCGCTCCGACCACGTCCGCGAGCCCGCCGGTCTTGATATAGGGAAACATCTCGCCGGCCGCGTGAACAATTCTCATGTTGCCACGCTACGTTTAGTGCTACACGGTTCCAGTCGAATCTGTAAATGTTATCAAACCGCGAATGAATCCGAAGGCAAGCGAACGGGCACCAAGGCCCTTCCGGTGCGAGTGAATCTGTTAATGATCTTCCCGCAAGACACCTCCTGTCTCCTTCAAATTAGTGTTCGTTAGTGTCCATTAGTGGTTCCTCCCTCCGGTTTGTTTTATCCCGATTCTCCACCCTATGAATTTCCGAGAACGAATTCTTTCCCGTCTCAGCGAACCGAGTTACGTGCCCGTCTCCTGCGAAACCCTCGCCAAACACTGGCGCCTCAAAAGCAAGGAACGCCCGCAGCTCGCCCGCGAAATCACCGCCCTGGTCCGCAGCGGCGGCATTGTCCTGGTCAAAGGCGACCGCCTCTGCCTGCCCAAGGTCGCCGATCTCGTGACCGGCAAAATCAGCTTCCGCCAGAGCGGTTCGGCCGTCGTCTTCCCCGAGTCCCGCGCCACCGAACCGCGCAAAGATCCCATCCAAGTCGCTGCTGAAAACACTGGCGTCGCCCTCCACGGCGATATCGTCGTCCTCCGCCTCATCGTCGGCCGCGAACGCGAGCAGTTCCGTTTTCTTAAACCCGGCGAGCAGGCCGGACGCGTCATCGAGATTCTCGAGCGCGGCAATGCCACTCTCACCGGATCATTGCATCGCGGAAAATCCTATTTCTTCGTGACGCCCGACGATCCGCGCGTGCCGCACGACATCATTGTCGGCGATCTGATGGAAGCAAAGCTCCGTCCTGTTCCCGCCGTCGGCGACAAAGTCGTGGTCAAACTTCAGGACTGGCCCGACCGCAACCGCAACCCCACCGGCGAGATCATCGAGAAACTTGGCCGCGCTTTCGCGCCCCGCGCCGAGCTGGCCGCCATCTATCACAAATACGATCTCACTCCGGTGTTTCCGCCCGCCGTTGTCAGCGAAGCCGCTACGATTCCGCCCGAAGTCCAGCCCGCCGATCTGAAAGGCCGCGAAGATTTCCGCGCGATTCCGACCTTCACCATCGATCCCGACGACGCCAAGGATTTCGACGACGCCCTTTCGCTCGAATATCTCGACGACAGCGACATCCGCATCGGCGTGCACATCGCCGACGTGAGCCACTACGTGAAGCCCAACACCGCGCTCGACCGCGAGGCGCAGCGACGCGGCAATTCCACCTACCTCGTCGGCACCGTCGTGCCGATGCTGCCCGAGAAACTTTCCAACG
>CAZIQP010000118.1:0-12737 GCA_964541315.1 uncultured Opitutaceae bacterium | reverse complement strand
GCCCGGACTTGGTTTGCTCGGAATTTACCTCAAGAGCGGCCTTCTCGGCGGCAGCCTCCTCCTGGCTCTTGAAGTTACGGCGAATACGGACGCCATGCAGACGGCCTTCGACGCGGAACGAGAAAACGCCATTCCGATTCTTAAACCGGGTGACGGAGTACTGATTTTTAGGTTTCATGCTTAGGTTGCCCCGTCAACTGGGCAACCTAGCTTCACGTTTTTCCTCTTCAGAGGGAAAACATGGCGGAGAGGGAGGGATTCGAACCCCCGGAACCCTTGCGAGTTCACGTGCTTTCCAAGCACGCGCATTCGACCACTCTGCCACCTCTCCGTGACAACCAAAGAGGGCGAATAAAGGGTATTCCCTCTCCTGCGGTCAACGGAAATTCCTTGCTCATTTTTTTTATCCACCGGCGCATTGCAATCCTGTCTGTCCGACTCCAGCTTACCGGCCATTCCACCCAGCATGGCTAAAAAACGCATCGTCATCATCGGCGGAGGGTTCGGCGGGGTGAAGTGCGCCCGCACCCTCTGCGACCGCCTCCGGACCAACGACGCGGAAATCGTCCTCTTCAACCGGGAAAACCATCTCGTCTTCAGTCCGCTGCTGGCCGACGCCGTCGGCTCTTCTTTGAACATCATGGATGTGATCGTGCCGTTGCGCCAGTTGCTGCCGGGCGTGGTCTGCCGCACCGAGGACGTCCGTCAGATCGACCCCGCAAAAAACCAGATTGAATTCACCGGTTTTGACAACCTGCCGCGTCGCCTCGGCTACGATCACCTCGTCATCGCCTGCGGCAACGTCTCGAATCTCAATGTCGTGCCGGGCATGGCCGACCACGCGTTCCCGCTCAAGACCGTCGGCGACGCCGCCGTGCTGCGCACGCAGGTGCTCCAGCAGTTGGAAAAAGCCGAGGTCTGCGACAATCCGGAGCGCCGGCGCTGGCTGCTCTCCTTCATCGTGGTGGGCGGCGGTTACAGCGGCGTGGAAGCCGCCGGCGAAATCAACGATCTTGTCCGGGGGAGCCTGCGCTTCTTTCCGCACATTGCCGAAGCGGATGTCTCCGTGACCCTCATCCATTCCCGCGACCAGTTGCTGCCGGAGATCAGTCCGCAACTCCGCGAGTTTGCCCGCCTGAAGATGGCCAAAGCCGGCATCACCATAAAACTAAACGCGCGCGTCCTGCTCGCCACCGGCGAAGGCGTGGGTTTGTCCGACGATTTTGTCCATGGCGGCACCATCGTCTGCACCATCGGCAGCACCACGGCCCCGGTCCTCGCCCGTCTCGATGTGCCCAAGGAAAAAGGCCGGCTCCTCACCGAGCCCGACCTCCGCCTCAAGGGCAGCGCCAATGTCTGGGCCATCGGCGACTGCGCCTGCATCATCAACACCCACGACGGCCAACCTTCGCCGCCCACCGGCCAGTTCGCCGAACGCGAGGGCCGGCAATGCGCGGAAAACATCGTGCGCACCCTCCTCGGCGAGGCCACGCGCCCGTTCTCGTTCCGCGTGCTGGGGCAGCTCTGCTCCATCGGCGGGCATTGTGCGGTCGCGGAAATGTTCGGTTTCAAGCTCTCCGGTTTCTTGGCCTGGTTCACCTGGCGCGGGGTCTACCTGTTCAAATTGCCTTCGTGGTCCCGCCGCATCCAGGTCGGCTTTGACTGGGCCTGGCTGCTGGTTTTCCCGCGCGATCTTTCGCACCTCAGGACCGACGTCACCGACCGTATCACGCACGCCCACTACGAGCCGGGCGACTATATTTTCAAACAGGGCGATTCGCCCGCAAATTTCTATGTCATCGACCAGGGCGAGGTGGAAGTCATCCGCACCTCGCCCGAAGCGCCGCAGGGCGAGATTCTGGCCGTGCTTTCCTCGGGGAATTTCTTCGGCGAGAATTCCCTCCTCAACCAGGAACCACGCACCGCCAGCGTGCGCGCCCGCACCGCGACCGAAGTGGTCGTCATGGGCCGGAACGTTTTCACCACCGTTTCCCAATCGCTCGCACCGCTGAAACTGGCCATCGCCCAGGCCTTGACCCGGCGTACCAGCAAATTCTGGAAGCAGCGGCCGGAAGCCGTGGCCACGTTGCAACGCTTCACGTTGGCAGAATTTATCGAGCCGGCTCCGCAGCCCCTGCTCAAAACCACCGATCCGCTGAGCCAGGTGACGCGCGTCTTCGCCGAACACACCCCTGATTTTTTCTTTGTCTCCTGCGATGGTGCACGACTCGACGGCATTGTCACGCTCACCGACCTGCTGCGCGCCCAAGCCCAAAACTCGCCACCCGGCACGCCGGCCGAGCAGATCATGACGAAAATGCCCATCACCATTCTCGCGACCGACACCCCGCTCATCGCGGCCGCTGTCTTTCGCGAGAATGGCCTGAAATATCTTCCCGTGATCGCCGACCAAGCCTCACGCCGCATTGTTGGCTTCGTGCGTGCCCGCAAACTCATGGCCCGCGTCCTGCAGGAGATCGGCTCGGGAACAAATGCGGCTGATTGAATGTGTTCTCGCTTTGGTAGGTTGCGCGCTTGCCGCGCAACCTACCGTAATCGACAACCAGGAGCGTTTCCGGCCTCCGTCATAAGCCGGAAACTCTGTTTGCCAAACTGGCGGGGCAAGGTAGCGTCAGCCTTTCAACTTCGTGGCTATGCAAGACCTCACCGACCTCTACCAGTCCGTCATTCTCGACCACAATCGCCGTCCGCGAAACTACAAGGTCCTGCCCACCGCCAATCGCGTCGGCTCCGGCAACAACCCGCTCTGCGGCGACGAAGTGACCGTCTACGCCACCCTCGACGGCGATCGCATCGCCGACATCAGTTTCCAAGGCAGCGGCTGCGCCATCTCCCAAGCCTCGGCCTCGCTCATGACGCTCAATCTCAAGGGCAAGACCGTCGCCGAGGCCGAAGCCATTGCCGGCGTCGTCCACAAGCTCATCACCACCGGCGACGTGAAGGACGACGAGATGTCCGATCTCTCCGCCCTCGCCGGCGTGCATCAGTTTCCCGCCCGCATCAAGTGCGCCACCCTCAGTTGGCATGCGGCCATCAATGCGGTGAAAGGCGATCCCAAGCCCGCCACCACCGAAAAGACTTCCGACTGATATCCTCCGTCAGATCTTCGCTGTCCGTCTGCTCACTACTCGCTACTTTCCCGATGTCCCCCGCCTGGCAAAACATCCGCACTGATTTCCCGATCCTGCACCAGCAGGTGAACGGCAAGCCGCTTGTCTATCTCGACAACGCCGCCACCTCGCAAAAGCCGAAGTGCGTGATCGACGCGCTCACACATTATTACGAGCACGACAACGCCAACGTCCATCGCGGCATCCACGCGCTCTCGATGCGCGCCACCTTCGCCTACGAGGCCGCCCGTGAACGCGCCGTCAAGTTTCTCAACGCCGCCGCCCAGACCGAGATCGTTTTCACCGGCGGCACCACCGACGGCATCAACCTCGTCGCCAATGCGTGGGGCGATGAAAATCTGAATGAGGGCGATGTCATTCTCCTCACCGAGATGGAGCACCACAGCAATCTCGTGCCCTGGCAGCTCCTCGCCCGTCGCACCGGTGCGAAACTGCGCTTCCTGCCCATCGTGGCCGGTGACACCGGTTTGCTCGATCTCGCTCAGCTCGACAAATTCCTCACACCCGAGGTGAAGATTTTCGCCTTCACGCAAGTTTCCAACACGCTCGGTGTCATCAATCCGGCCGCACAACTCTGCGCCGCCGCCAGGAAAACCGGCGCGCTCACCCTTGTCGACGCCGCGCAAAGCGCCGGCCACATGCCGATCGATGTTCGTCACATCGGCTGCGATTTTCTCGTGCTCTCCGGCCACAAAATGTGCGGCCCCACCGGCATCGGCATTCTCTACGGTCGCGAGGCCCTGCTCCAGGCCATGCCGCCCTACCGCGGCGGTGGCTCGATGATTTCGTCCGTCGAATATTTTGAAAGCAAATGGGCGCCCTCGCCCGCCAAGTTTGAAGCGGGCACGCCCAATATCGCCGATGCGATCGCCCTCGGTCGCGCGATGGACTACCTCGACGCTCTGGGCCGCGAAGCCATCGCGCAGCATGACGGGAAACTCGCCGCCCATGCGTACGCCCGCATCCAGGCCGAGGTGCCCGGCATCCGCATTTTGGGTCCCGCGCATCATCGCAGCGGCGTCATCAGCTTTGCCCTGCCCGGCGCGCATGCCCACGATGTCGTGACCCTTGCCGACCAGGATGGCATCGCCCTCCGCGGCGGTCACCACTGCAACCAGCCGCTCATGCGCAAACTCGGGCTCAAATCCACCGCGCGGGCCAGTTTCTATTTCTACAACACCGAGGAGGAAATCGAACGCCTCGTGGTGTCCCTGAGGCGAATCCAAAAGTTTTTCATCACCGCCTGACCCAATCAGACTGCAGTTCTCAGCCCGCCATTCGATCCATGAAACTACGTTCTGCTTTCCTCGCCCTCGCCGTCACTCTCGTTCTCAGTTTCGTTGCCCGTGCCGAGGAAGGCATGTGGCTCTACTCGAATCCGCCCCGCCAGCAGCTCAAGGAAAAATACGGCTTCGAAGTCACCGACGCCTGGCTGGACCACCTGATGAAATCGTCCGTGCGCTTCAACAGCGGCGGCTCCGGCTCGTTCGTTTCCGGCGACGGCCTTGTGCTCACGAACCACCACGTCGGCGCCGACGCGCTGCAAAAATTCAGCACCCAGGAACACAATTACCTGCGCGACGGTTTCTACGCGAAATCGGCCGCGGAGGAAATCAAGTGCGTCGATCTCGAGCTCAACGTCCTGCAATCCATCGAGGACGTCACCATCCGGGTCAACGCCGCCATTCCCGCCGGAGTGACCGGTGCCGATGCCGCCCTCGCCCGGCGGAAAATCACCGCCGAGATCGAGAAGGAATCCCGCGAGAAAACCGGTCTCCGCAGCGATGTCGTCACACTCTACCAAGGCGGCGAGTATCACCTCTACCGTTTCAAACGCTACACCGACATCCGTCTCGTCTTCGCTCCCGAGGCGCAGGCGGCGTTTTACGGCGGCGATCCGGATAATTTTGAGTATCCCCGCTACGACCTCGATGTCTGTTTCTTTCGCGTCTACGAAAACGACAAGCCGGTGCAGCCCGTGGATTATTTGAAATGGTCCGCCGCCGGTGCGGCCGATGGCGAGCTTGTCTTCGTATCCGGACATCCCGGCACCACGCGGCGGCTGCTGACCATCCCGGAACTCGAATATCTGCGGGACAACCAGATTCCTTATCTCCTCAATCTGCTAAAACGCCGCGAAGTGCTGCTCCTGTCGTGGAGCGGACGCAGCCAGGAAAATGCCCGCCGGGCCAAGGACGATCTCTTCTCCATTCAAAACTCGCGCAAAGTATACGACGGCCGCATCGCCGCGCTGCAGGACCCCGCATTCCTCGGGGCCAAGATCGCCGCCGAGGATGCATTTAAAAACCAAATCTTCAAAACCCATGGGGCCGCTGACGCGGCGGCCGCCTACGAAAGAATCGCCAATGCCCAGAAGACCCTCGCCGGCATCGCCCAGCGTTATCGCTTTCTCGAAACGGGCCATGGCTTTAATGCGGAGTGTTTCCGCATCGCCCGTTCCCTGCTTCGTGCCGGCGACGAACGCCCGAAACCGAACGGTGAACGGCTCAAGGAATACGCCGACGCCAAGCGCGAGTCCTTCGAGCTCGATTTGTTTTCCGACAAACCCGTCTACACCGATCTGGAAACCATCACCCTCGCCGATTCGCTCACCTTTCTGGTCGAACAACTCGGGGCCGAAGATCCCACGGTCAAAGCCATCCTCGCCGGCCAGTCACCCCGCGCCCGTGCCGCCGAGCTGATTAGCCGCACCCAAGTCCGTGATGTCGCGTTCCGCCATAAACTCTACGAAGGTGGCGCGGCTGCGGTCACCGCCGCCCAAGATCCGTTGATCGAACTCGCCCGACAGATCGATGCCGAGGCCCGCGAACTCCGCAAAATCGCCGAGGCGCAGGATGAAATCAAGCAGCAGGCCCAGGCCGCGATCTCGAAAGTCCGTTTTGCCCTCCAAGGCACGAGCAATTATCCCGACGCCACATTCACCCTCCGTCTCAGCTACGGCACGGTCAAGGGCTACGAGGAAAACGGCGTGCCTGTTCCCGCCACCACGAATATCGCCGGCCTCTACGCCCGCAGTGCCGAGCAGAACAACCAGCCCCCCTTTGATCTTCCGCCCCGCTGGATCGCCAAGAAATCCGCCCTGGATCTCACGGTGCCGTTCAATTTTGTGAGCACCAACGACATCATTGGCGGCAACTCCGGCAGCCCTGTCGTCAACCGCGCAGCCGAGTTCGTCGGTATCATTTTCGACGGCAACATTCAGTCACTCTCCGAAGACTACGGCTACAGCGATGTCCAATCCCGCGCGCTCAGCGTCCACAGCGCCGGCATTCTCGAGTCCCTGCGCCATGTTTACGAAGTCCCCGCCCTCGTGAACGAGCTGGTCACCGGCAAGCGCTGAGCGCACAAGATCGGGGCATAAAGCCCCTCCTTGTTACTACGGCTTACTGAAACTGCTTTTCGCCTGTCCGTCATTTTTTTGCTCATGCTGTAGGAGGGGCTTTATGCCCCGATAAACCACGACCGTATCGCTCCATGTCTTTCGACCCAAAACATGGCCACGAAGCATTGCGACGTGGCCGTTGGTCCGAATCCGGGGCCGAATATTTCCTCACCTTTTGCACCACCAATCGCAAGACCGGCTTGAGCGAGCCCACCCTGCTCCGGTCGATCTGGCTTGAAGCCGAACGCTTGGGCACAGAGTCCGTATGGAACTTGCGAACAGGCGTGGTCATGCCGGATCACATCCATTTGTTGGTCGAGACAGGTTCAAGCCCGGACCTGACCGGAGCGGTGCGCCTCTTCAAGGGGCGTCTTGTGCCAGCACTTCGAAGCATATCTCTCCAATGGCAGCCCGCCTATTTCGACCACCGCATGCGACCGGATGAAGACCGATTGCCGGTGTTCCGATACCTTCTTTCTCAATCCGTATCGTGCCAACCTTATTGCCCAAAATGAAAAATGGGCGGGCTACTATTGTTGCCCGCAAGATTGGGCATGGTTTGCCCCACTCACGGACAAGGATTGCCCGTTGCCTGAATGGCTGGCATGAAGATCGGGGCATAAAGCCCCTCCTACAGCTTACTGAAACTGCTTTTCGCCCGACCGTCATTTGTTTGCTCATGCTGTAGCAACAAGGAGGGCTTTTCGTCGCGCCGCAGCAGCGCGAAAGTGGAACGCCCCAATGGCCTCTTCTCCACCCCGGCAACCCTTGCCCGGAATAGGGCAAAATCCGCGCAGCCGGCTCCGCCCGCTTCCGCTATCCTAGCAGCCTCATGGTGTCTCCACGCTACACCGTCCCAGTCCCCGTCGAACCCGCCCTCGATCTGGTTCGCAAATATAACGTGCCCGGACCACGTTACACCTCCTACCCGACGGCGCCGCAATTCTCGGACGCCATCGATCGCACGGCCCTTCTGCACGAGATCGCCGTCGACAACAAGGACAGCGCTTCGCCGCTCTCCCTCTATTTCCACCTGCCGTTCTGCGAGTCGCTGTGCTGGTACTGCGGTTGCACGACCGTTATCACCAAACGGCGCGCTTCCGCCGGGGAATACGTTAGCTGGCTGGAAAAGGAACTCGCGCTCACCACGCCCCTCCTTGACTCCGCCCGCCCCGTCACCCAGCTGCATTTCGGCGGTGGAACCCCCACCTTTCTCCCGCCCGCGGAAATCGACCGCCTCGCCGCCGCAATCCGCCGGCACTTTAAATTCGCTCCCGATTCCGAAAACTCCGTGGAGATCGACCCGCGGCGTCTGACCAAGGAACATGTCGAGGCCTTTCGTCGGCTCGGCTGCAACCGCGCCTCGCTGGGCGTGCAGGACACCAATCCGCAGGTGCAACTGGCCGTCCACCGCTGGCAGCCGCTTGAGCAAACCGCCCAGGCCATCACCTGGTTGCGCGAGGCTGGCTTTCAGTCTGTGAGCGTCGACCTCATCTACGGCCTGCCGCTCCAAACACCCGCAACCTTCTCCAAAACCCTCGACGAAATCATCGCGCTCAATCCCGACCGGCTCGCTGTGTTCAGCTACGCGCATGTCCCATGGATCAAGCCGGCGCAAAAAATCTTCGACGACCGCGGGCAGCTTCCCAGCACCGAGGACAAGCTCGCGATGCTGACGACCGCTGTCGCCAAGCTCACCGCCGCCGGCTACGTGCAGATCGGCATGGATCACTTTGCCCGGCCCGATGACGAACTCGCAATCGCCTTTGCCGAAGGAACACTCCACCGGAATTTCCAAGGCTACACCACCCGTGCCGGCGCCACCCTCTATGGTTTCGGCATGTCGTCGATTTCCCAAACCAACGGCTCGTTCTACCAGAACCACAAGGAACTGGATGCCTACATCGCCGCCCTCGAAGCCGGCCGGCTGCCCTTTGAGCGCGGTTACCTGCTGAGCGCGGACGACCGCCACCGTCGCGCCGTCATCTCGGATATCATGTGCGGTCGCGGCCTGGATTATGCGAGTCTCTCGCGCCGGCTCGGCCTGGATTTTCCCACCACCTTCGCGGCGGAACTCGCTTCCCTCACCGATCTCGAAGCCGACCGCCTGCTCGTGCGGCATGAAAAAAACATGGAAATCACCGAACTCGGCCGGCTCTTTCTGCGGATCATCGCGATGCGCTTCGACGCCCATCTTACCAAGCGTCCCGGCGGATTTTCCAAGACCGTGTGAACCGGCCCCATCCCCAAACAATGCCGTCGCATGGGGTGCAATCCGTGGCCGAGGCTTTTCGTGTGTTTGGCGTGTTTCGCGACGCCGGGTTCTTCGCGGTGAATTCACCTTCAGATCTCTCCCTTCCAGATTGTGGCCGGAGCAAATTCCCTCCAAGGTGAAGGCGTGAACCCCTCCCCCAATGACGCGGTGATCTTCGCTCTGGAGCGTCCGCATCGCGACCTGCTGACCTATTATCTGCTGAGCAGCCTCGTAATACCGCCCTTGTTCCCCGTTCTCGCGACCTATCTTTATTTCCGCTATCATACGATGCGGTTCAAGTTCACGGATGAAGGCATCTCCATGAGCTGGGGCATTCTCTTTCGCCGGCAGGTCATCATCAACTACGCCCGCATCCAGGACATCCACATCCGCTCCAATCTTGTCGAACGCTGGCTCGGACTCGCCAAGGTGCTCGTCCAAACCGCCAGCGGCAACACCGGGGCCGAGATGACGCTGGAAGGTTTCAAGGAATACGAAGCGGTGCGCGATTTTCTCTATTCCAAAATGCGTGGCGTGAAGGACCTCGCTTTCAAAGTCGCACCTTCCAGCTCCGCCACGGACCGGTCCCATGACGCCGAGCTCGCCGCCGCGCTCCGTGAAGTCGCCCGTGAGCTGCGCGAAACCCGTCTCGCCCTCGCGGCCCGTCTGCCCGGCCCGAAGGATTCCGGCCATGTTTAAATGGTTCCGCCAACAGGTGCTCTTCGTGATGCGCGTGCCGCACGACCCCGCGCCGCCGTTTGGCGCACCCGGTTCCACCCGCGTATTTCGCGCCGGCCGGAATTATTTCAAGCTGCGCCTGCTCGGCTGGGGCTTCACGCAGTTGGTCGTTCTCGCCGGCATTATCTTCTGGGCCGTGGTTTTGCATGATGTTGAAGCGACCGCCCGGACCCAAAAACAAACCCGCAGCACCCTCCCGCCGCTCACGCCGAACAGCTTTGCTGAAAGCGTAACCGCAGCCACCGTCTCCTCCACCACTCCCGTCGCCAAGAACAAAAAGCAAAACCGAAACCGCATTAACGGCTGGGATGGTTTTAAGCAGGGGCTGGTGGAGATCGCCCTGCGCCTGCCGGACTGGGCCTTCCCGTTGATCTGGTTTTTCAAACTTTCCGGCTTCGCCCTCTATCTCGCGCAAATTCCCTTCACCTACGCGCTGCGCCGGCTGGACTATGAACTGCGCTGGTACATCGTGACCGACCGCAGCCTCCGCATCCGCGCCGGTCTGGTCCGCTTGCAGGAATCCACCATGAGTTTTGCGAACATCCAGCAGGTCGAAGTGAAACAGGATCCGATCCAACGCCTGCTCAAGCTCGCCGATGTCCACGTCCAATCCGCCGGTGGCGGCGGAAGCGGCCAGGGCCACGGGAAAGGGGAAATGCACGATTCGCTGCACACGGGCATTTTTCACAGCGTCGAAAATGCCAGCGAAATCCGCGACCTCATCCTCGAGCGCCTCCGCCAGTTCCGCCAGGCCGGCCTCGGCGACCCCGACGATCATCACGAACCTGATCTTGGGGGCACGGTGTCTCCCTTGTCCGCCACAGCCTTGGCGACGGCGGAACCCCACAAGGCATCACCCGCAAAAACCGACGCCCTCGCTGCCGCTAAAGAAGTTCTTGCTGAAGCTCGCGCGCTGCGTGCAGCACTTCTGTGATCAGGATGCCGGGATCAGCTCATCTTAGCCGTTGAAAAGCGAGTCATTCATATCGTGGCCTATCCAAAATAGAATATGAAAATATCGCCGAAGCGGATTTTTGGATTACCAAATCTTCCCTCGTGTTATTTGTTTCCCTCATCGGCCGCATATATCCTTCCCTATGACCATCGCTCCGATTTGCCCTCTATGTCGGAATGTTATCACCGCCGATGATATCAATGTACCCAAGGATCTCGCCTATTGTCGTCGATGCAATGCCGGCCAAGCCCTGTCGGGTCTGATAAACGGCCCGCAATACGTACCCAAGGTAGATTTACACAATCCTCCGGCAGGAACCTGGTATCGCACCGACCCGCTTAGCATTGTCATCGGAGCCTCGCATCGCTCTTGGGGAAGTGTGCTGACCTATCTGGGAATATCGTTGTTTTGGAACGGCATCGTTTCGGTATTCGTCTTGGTAGCGCTGAGCGGTACCTTCCACCACCTTGCGATTGAGGTGCCTAATTGGTTTCCTGCGCCAAAGATGAATGGCGAGACGATGGGACTTGGGATGCTGATCTTCCTCTGGATCTTTCTGACTCCTTTCATCCTGATCGGCTTGGCTATGATCCTTGGTTTTATCTCCTCACTCGCTGGACGGACGGAAATCCGAATTGGTTCAAACCGAGGCAGTATCTTTGTGGGTATCGGACGCCTCGGCTGGACCCGTGATTTTGATCCCGCATCAGTCAAGGAGGTCAGCATCAGCGAGCGAGTATCCTACAATGACGAAGGCAATACTAGCAGCCAAATGGAGATTCTACTGCAGGAAAAAAGCGGCAAGACCATCAAGTTCGGGTCACTCCTCAAAGGAGAACGCCAGTACTTCATCTCTTCGGCACTACGCCAGATTCTGCGTTAGGAAATCGGTCCTGTCTGCCTCCACACACCGCTATGAAATGCCTTTGTCCGACCTGCTCCGTCGAGTTTCTCTCCGAGAACGTCAACATCCAGACCGACCTCGCCCTATGCAAGAACTGCGGCCAGATCGCCCATTTGTCCGAATTGTCTGATGCTAAATTTTCTTCCGTCGATCTGCAACATCCGCCTAAGGGCGCATGGTATCGGCAATCCATGTCGGAAGTAGTGATCGGAGCCACCACCAGAAACGGTTCCGCATTCATGCTCGTTCCGTTCACCTGTGTCTGGGCAGGCGGCTCCTTGGGTGGCATCTACGGCATCCAAATCGCTAACGGAACATTCAACCTGCTCTTCTCCTTATTCGGACTGCCCTTTCTAGTAGGATCTATTTTCCTGATCGGCACCACCATCATGACAGTCTGCGGCAAAGTGGAGCTGCGTCTACAAAGTCGCCAGGGGAATGTGTTTGTCGGAGTGGGTCGGTTCGGCTGGCGGCGTTCCTTTTGTCTCGATGACTTCGAAACCATTACCGAGGCAGGTGCAACCACACGGTATTCCGGCAGCACCGGCGGAGGCATCTTGCTACAGGGCAAGACCCGTCTACGTTTTGGAACGGGGCTTTCAGAGGCACGACGCCATTTCGTGCTCAACGCCCTCAGGCAAATTCATGCACGCAAGGCGTACTCAGTCTGATTTCAATTTCCGAGTACATAGCGCCAGAAATCGCCGGCGATGCAGCGCGCCGTCCAGAATATCATAATGCTGCGGCACAATCATCTGTGCGTCGAGTGACCGCGCCTTTCGTAAACTTCCAAGCAGCAGCTCCGGCCGTGAATTCAATATCGGCGGCGGCAGATGCACGTGGAAAAAATAACTGGCAAACAAATCGCCGCTGAAGAGCAGCCGGTGGCGCACACTGTAGAAACCACTATGACCCTCCGTGTGCCCCGGCAGATGCACGACGTGCAATCCGCCCCAAAACGGCAGTTCATCGCCATCCGATATGAAATGATCAATGCGCACCGCATGATAGCGCAGTACTTTGCTGCCAATTCGTTCCATTCGTCCGCACCAGCGGGCGGCTCCGGTGTACGGATAAGTTCCGTCGATGTGCGCTTGCTCGGCGCGATGCGCGTAAACCGGCGCGCCCGTCCAGCGTTTGGCCCAAGCGAGATTCCCCGCATGGTCGAGATGCCCGTGCGTCAGCAAAATCGCTTTGATCGCGTTCGGCTTCAGCCTCAACCGCCCGATCAGCCGCCGGATTTGGAGCGGCTCACCCACCAATCCCGTATCGAGCAACACCGCTCCACCGCGCTCATCCACCAGCAGATGGCAAACTCCCATCAGCCCGCG
>CAZIQP010000117.1:4871-12786 GCA_964541315.1 uncultured Opitutaceae bacterium | reverse complement strand
CGGATGTTGAATGAATTGTGCTATGGCACGAAAAAAGACGTGCTGGCGCGCATGGATTATGCCGCGCTCCTGAAGTTGTTCGATTATTCGAGCACCTGCCATTGCCCGGCTGATCCGCGCAATGGGGCGAATGAATTTCTGGAAATCGGCAATGAAATTTGATGCGTGACGACGCATCGGAAGGTGGGGCAACGGTGCGCCACCTTCCGGCTGGGAAGTTCGGGTTCGTGGCGAGTGGGTTTAGGCTTCCCTCGGTGGGCAGAGCCGGCTTTACCGAAAAGATGAATCCACGCATCATCGCAACCGCACTTGGGCTGTGCGCCTTCTCCTCTCTGGCCGCCGCCGAATGGACCAATTTGTTGGACAAGCAGATGTCGCAATGGGACGAGTATCTCGGTTTCCGCCACACCAGCGACTACACCGGCAAAGAGCCGGTTGATGCCGCCGGGAGGAAAATCGAGCCCATCGGCTACAGCAAAGATCCGGACGCGGTGTTTTCCATCCTTGAGGAAAAAGGGCAACTGGTGTTGCGGGTGAGCGGCGAGGTTTACGGCTGCCTCTTCACAAGACAGGAATACGCCAACTATCGCCTGAAAATGAGGGTGAAATGGGGCGCGCTCCTCTGGCCGCCTCGAACGAACAAGCTGCGTGATAGTGGTATTTGCTATCATTCCGTCGGGCCGGCGGGCATCGACTACTGGCGGGCCTGGATGCTCTCGCAGGAATTCCAGATCATGGAAGGACACATGGGCGATTACTGGAACATCGGCAGCACCGCCGTCGATATCCGCGCCTACTTGCCGGAAGGCGCGATGAATGCCGTCGCGAACGAACTCCAGCCGTTTCTGCCCTTCGGCGCAAAACCGAGCCTGGGCGGTTTTTGTCTGCGCAGCGAAAACCATGAAAATCCACGCGGAGAATGGACGGAGCTGGAATTGATCTGCTTCGAAGGGAAAAGCCTGCACATCGTCAACGGCCATGTGGTGATGGTGCTGCAAAATTCCCGCATGATGAAAGACGGAGCCGCCCTGCCGCTGACCAGGGGGAAGATCCAAATCCAAAGCGAAGCCTCCGAAGTGTTTTTCACCGACATCAAAATCCAGCCGATCGACGCCCTCCCCAAAGAGTACGAACATCTTTTCGAGTAACGTCCGATGGGTGTTCGGTTGCTTGGACCCTCGTCGGGCTCCGCGGGCAATATTCCTCTGAAATTCCGTTCTGCGCGATCAGCCTGGAACCGAAAATCCGAATAAATTAAGCCTCTCCCGATTTTTTCCGGATTGTTTCGTCCCTGCATAAAGTTGGTTACGGCAAATCCGAGAGGCACAAGATTTTCGTTCCACGCCGGCAACTCAATCCGCGTTCCTTCGGGCGGGAGAAAGCCCCCGTTGTGAATTATCAACGGACTGTTAAAGATATTTTAGTGCGCGACCTCTTAAAAATTCCGTGCTCATTTTCTTCTCAGTCAGGTGTGGTGCAGTTGATCGGGTTAGCCGATTGGTCCTCCAAACTGGTCTACCGGCTAATTTTAAACCCCAACAAATAAGATACTCTGGAAATTAACCCATGACCGACACAGCGCACACGCCCAAGCCCATGAACGCCCCGGCTGTATTTCTGGGTGTCCAGCCCGGTTTCGACACGCATGCGGCCATTGAGCTCTACGTTCTGCTTTCGCCCGTGGGGCATCATCCGGTGGGTTCGACCGTTTCGCGGCAGACGCTCGAACGGCACGGCTACACTCTCCTCGGTGATTCTGGCGAGCTGGTCAACGTCTCGAAGCAGAAGATTTCCCAATCCGCTTCGTGATTCGCGCTCCGGCGAGGAGTTGACGGGCCGTCCAACAAAGGTGCGCCGCGTTTCTAGTGGATGAACCCGAAGGGACTTCAGGCGCGACAGCCCGGGCCTGTATTGGATTGGACAGTCGGTTGAAGTCCCGCCAAGTTGTCCGCTTCTTCCCCATGAAATTTCCCCCCATTTCCCTCTTTGGAATACTCATTGTTTCGTCGGCTATACTTGGCGCTGCACCCGATCCCAACTGGCTTGGCCACGACCGGGATCGCCCGCAGCCCACGGTCGTCACCCCGGGCGCACCAAGCACGCAGGAGCAGGCGGGTCTGCCTCCTTCCGATGCGACCGTGCTGTTTGACGGGAAGGATATTTCCCCCTGGGTGGCGATGGACGGCAGCCCGACCAAGTGGGTCGTGAAGGACGGGGCGCTGGAATGCGTGCCCGGCAGCGGTTACGTCCGCACGAGCCAGTCTTTTGGCGACTGCCAGCTTCATGTCGAGTGGGCCTCACCCAATCCACCCCACGGCGACAGCCAGGGTCGCGGCAATAGCGGCGTGTTCTTCGGGTTCGATCGCTATGAGATTCAAGTGCTGGATTCCTATCAGAACAAAACCTATGCCGACGGTTCGGCCGCTTCCGTCTACGGCCAGTATCCTCCGCTCGTGAATGCCAGCCTGCCCCCGGGCAAATGGCAGGCCTACGACATCGTATGGACGGCACCCCGCTTCGACGCCGACGGGACGCTCATCGCAAAGGCGCACGTCACGATTTTCCACAACGGCGTGCTCGTGCAGAACAATGTCGAGCTGACCGGCCCGGTGCCATGGATCGGCCGGCCACCCTACAAGGCGCACCCGGAAAGACTGCCGATCGCTTTCCAGGATCACGGCAATCCCGTACGCTTTCGCAATATCTGGGTGCGCGAACTCGGCAACCACCGCCGCAAGGAATTCATGCTGTCCAATGCCCTGCTCGACACCTACGTCGGCGATTACGGACACATTGGCCAATGGAATGGCGCCAAGGTCCGCCGCCTGCCCGACGGACTGCTCTCACTCAACCAGGGCGGTATGGAAGTGGTGTTGCATGCCGAGTCGCCGACAAAATTTTATGCGCTGACCACGGACCTGATCTGCGAATTTCAGTTCTCCGGCCCGGTGAAACAACTGGCCGTCGCCGTGGGCGAAGATGAATCACGCGCCTTCAAGATGGACCGGGTGAGTCCGTAAGCTCAAGCGCCTTCTCTTGGATCGTCCGTTGCGATGGTCCGCCTATCCCCAGGCGTTCCACGTCATCATCGCTACCGGACGCCTTTTTCTCCGCCCATGAATCTCAAAATACCCGATGCGCTCAAAGCCGATCTGCCGCTCACGCTGTGGGGAAGGATCATGAGCTCGACCCCCGTCGTCATGACGGTGATCGCCACGATGCTGGCCGGACTGGCCTCGAGCGAAATGACGCGGGCCCAGTATGATCGTTCGCTCGCCGCGCAACAGCAGTCCAAGGCGGGAGACCAATGGAGCTTTTTTCAGGCCAAGCGCCTCCGCAGCGCCCTTCAGCAAAACACCCTCGATCTGCTCCAAGCGGCCGGCGATATCCACCCGCTCGCCCTGGCCGCCTTGATGCAGTTGAGGTCGGCTTCCCCCAATGGGACCGACGAAAGCGCCGCCGCACTCGAGCTCCTGCAAAAAGGCGAACTGCCCGCTGGCTCCTTCGGCATCAGTCTGGCGCCGGAAATCAAGGCCGCACTCGATGCCATCGAGGAACTCAAGCCCGCTCCGGACATCGCCGCTCTGCTGGCCAGGGTCAGCGACCAGCAGCTCCTTGACGCCCTCTTGGCAGCCAAAGCCCGGACCGATGCGTTCGACGCCGCCACCAAACCGGTGAACCAGTCGATCGAGGCGCTCGAAAATCTGCTCCGCCGCCAGGAAGGATCCGTTGTCTGGCGCCGCGACTTCATTGCGGCCCGGCTGCGATTCACCATGCTGCGCTACGATGCCGAGGCACGGCTCAATCAGGTGATTGCGAACCTCTATGAATTGCAGGTGCGCAAAAACAACCTCAGCGCCGAACGGCATCACGGTCGCAGCCAGCGCTTTTTCTACGGCATGCTCGGCGCCCAGTTCGCGGTGATCATCGCCACCTTCGCCATCGCCGCCCGCCAGCGCAACCTGCTCTGGACCCTCGCCGCCGCCGCCGGAATCACCGCGCTCCTCTTTGCCGCCTACGTTTACCTGTATGTGTAGAATTTGTTCCCGCTGCCGGGCTTTGGGATTTGCCAGCAATGAAACGGAAGTGCGGTTCGGTTCAGAATGCGACTTCCATCTGTGGCTCCGCTTCGTTGGGGACGATGATTTTGCCGGCGAACTCGGGGAACCACAGGTTTAATTTTGACTGGGTGGTGCGATAGAGTGGGACGAAAAACCAATGCTTTCCCTGGTCTGCGGAGAGTCCGAGCAGGTGCGTCTGTTGTGTGACATCGAGTGGCGCGCGGTGGAGCACCACC
The DNA here is from genome assembly GCA_964541315.1 of uncultured Opitutaceae bacterium. Classification (GTDB taxonomy): domain Bacteria; phylum Verrucomicrobiota; class Verrucomicrobiia; order Opitutales; family Opitutaceae; genus Didemnitutus. The sequence continues at coordinate 8,489 of CAZIQP010000117.1, read as the reverse complement.
GCGAGAGGGACCAGCGAGGTGAGCCACCGACCGAGTGCTGTTGGTGATGCAGGCTGCCCGGGACGGAAGTCGATCCGCTCCACGCCGTAGTCACGGGCCAGATTGAACTGGGTCTTGATCTTTTTCAGCGCCGCGGTCCGTCCGCCCGATTGCTTGATCATTTGTGGCGGGAAAAAAGCCATGACGCCCTCGTAATCGTTCCGTTGCCAGGCGGCGGCGCACTTGCCGGCCTCACGTTTGATGACCGGGCGCAAATCCGCCGCGTAGGTTGCTGCCGACAGAACCATCAGACTGAGGAGGAAAAAGAGCCTTCGCATGGGCAGCCCCCACCATAGTCACCGTCGATAGTGCGGCAAGCCCCCACCCAGGAAAAGTTCCGAATGTTTTGACGAAACCGATGGCAGCGGGCTGCACTTCACTTCTTCTGGGTCGGCAGTTTTTGCAACGCTATCAGGTCGCTTTGGGCCTTGTCCAATCGAGCCTGGAGCTCGGCGGTCGCCGCCTTGTTGGTGTCAGGCTGCGTTTGCAGGGCCGTCATCCCGGCCCTGGCTTCCGTCAGTTGCTTTTGCAGCAGCAATTGGCCGATGCACGGGGTTACCGGAGAGCAGCGTGAAGAACTGCAACCGGGTGCAGCGCGGTTCGGCCCGTGCCGTCTTTGATTTGGTGGCGGCAACTGGTGCCGGGGGCGGCGATGAGAGTTTCAGCGGTGGCTGCGCGCACAGCGGGAAAGAGGACGAGCTCGCCGATCTGTTGGGAGAGTGCGAAGTGTTCCTCTTCGTAACCGAAGGAACCGGCCATGCCGCAGCAGCCGGAGGGAATGACGGAAACTTCATGGCCGGCGGGGAATTCGAGAATTTTAATTGTGGGCGCCAGTGAAGAGAGCGCCTTCTGATGGCAGTGACCGTGGAGCTTGATGGTGCGGGCGGCGGTTTGGAATGACTCGCGTTTGATCCGTCCGGCGTCGATTTCGCGGGCGAGAAACTCGTCGATGATCAGCGCGTTTTTGGCGAGCGAGCGGGCGGCGGTCTTGAGATTCGGGGGGACGAGATCGGGGTATTCGTCGCGAAAGCCGAGGATGGCGGACGGCTCGATGCCGATCAGCGGCGCGTCGGCCGTGACGACATCGTGGAGCAACTCGACGTTGCGGATCGCGAATCGCTGGGCGTCGCGCACGAGCCCTTTCGAGAGATGCGCACGACCGCTCTCGACGTGTTCGGGGATGACGACCTCGTAGCCGAGACGGTTGAGCAGTTGGATGGCCTTGATGCCGATATCGGCATCGGTGTAGTTGGTGAACTCGTCGCAGAAGAGATGGACGCGGCCGTGTGGGAAGGGGTTGGTGTCGGTTTGGTTTGGTTGTAGGAGCGGCTTTTTGCCGCGATCGGTTGTGGTTTCGACATTCGTATCGCGGCGTAAAGCCGCTCCTACAGTCCGGAGGCCGCGCTCGACCTTGTTCGCATGCTTGGCGTGCCACGCCGCCAGCGTTGTGCGTGGCAGCGTGGGCAGGCTGCGTTTTATAGAGAATCCGGAGAAGCGTTTTATCCAGCGCGACACATCGGGTGCGGTGACGATCCAATTATAGAGCGCCGGCACCCGCGAGGCGAGGCGCATGGACCGGGTGAAACCGGCCACGACACGCGAGCGGAGCGGCACGCCGTGGGCGTCGTGATAGTGCTGCTGCCATTCGGCTTTGAGCCGGGCGACGTCGACATTTGAGGGGCATTCGGACTTACAGCCTTTGCATGAGAGGCAGAGATCCATGACATCGGCGATGTCAGGATTGTCCCACGGATTCGCACTGGCCTGGGTGTGCGTGAGAACGTCGCGGAGCACGTTGGCGCGGGCGCGGGTGGTGGCCTGCTCGTTGCGCGTGGCCATGAAACTCGGGCACATGGTGCCGCCCATGAGAGCGGATTTGCGGCAATCACCGACGCCGGTGCATTTCTCGGCGGCACGGAGCACGCCTTGGAACGAACTGAAATCGAAAAATGTTCTATATTCCGGCGTGGGATGATCGGGCGAATGACGCAACGAAGTGTCCATTGGCGGTGTGTCGATGATCTTGCCGGGATTGAATACACCGTGGGGATCGAAGGTTTCCTTGATTTGTCGCATCATCGCGTAGCATTCGGGGCCGACCATAAACCGGATGAATTCGCCACGCAGCCGGCCGTCGCCATGTTCGCCGCTGAGTGAGCCACGGTACTTTTTCACGAGAGCTGCGACGTTGGTGGCGATGTCGCGGAACATCTTCAGGCCCTTGGGGGTTTTGAGGTTGAAGAGCGGACGGGTATGGATCTCCCCGGCACCGGCGTGGGCGTAGTACACGCAACTGATGCCGTATTTGCCCTGCATGAGCGCATCGAACTCGGCGATGTAGGCCGGCAGATCCTCGACGGCGACGGCAGTGTCTTCGACGACTTCGCGCGGCTTCGCGTCGCCTTCCACATTGTTCATCAGGCCCTGGCCGGCGCGCCGCAGTTCCCAGACGCGGTTGCCGTCGTCGCCCCAGAGAACAGGGTAGGCGTAGCCGTGGCCGGCGGCGCGGAGTTCACTCTCGAGCATGCGCATTTCGGATTCGATTTCGGCGCGGGCTTCGCGGCGGATTTCGATCACGAGCACGGCGCCGGGATCGCCTTGAACGAAGAAACGGTTCTTGGCCTGTTCAAGATTCTGCTTGGTGCAGTCGAGGATGTGCCGGTCGATCAGTTCGCAGCCATGCGGACGGTGACGCATGGCGATCAGGGTGGCCTTGAGCGCATCCTGGATGCTGGCAAAGTGCGCGCACATGAGCGCACCCGGCGGTGGGAGCGGTTCGCAGTTCAATTCGAACTCCACGCCGAGAAACAGCGTGCCTTCGGAACCGGCGAGCAAACGGCAGAGGTTGAAAGGTTGGTTGGAGTTGGCATAGAAAACGTCACAGGCCATCAGCCGGTCGAGCGCGTAGCCGGTGTTGCGGCGGGTGACCGTCGGCTTGGGAAAGTTGGCGCGGATGAGTTCGCGATTGGCGGTGTCACCGAGGAGATCGCGGACGGTGCGGTAGATTCTGGTTTCAAGCGAATCCGGGGCGCTGCATTTCGCGGCGAATTCGGTGCAGGTGAGCGGACCGAACGTAACGGGCGAGCCGTCGCTCAGGAAGCCGCGGGCGGAGACAAGGTGTTCGCGCGTGGTGCCATAGACGATGGAGTTGGCGCCGCAGGAATTGTTTCCCACCATGCCGCCGATCATGGCGCGGTTGGCGGTGGCGGTTTCCGGAGGGAAAAATATCCCGTGCGGCTGGAGGGCGAGGGACAACTCGTTGCGGACGACGCCCGGTTGCACGCGGACGCGGCGGCTCGCAGGATCGATCGCCACGATATGATTCAGATGCCGGCCCAGATCGACGACGATCCCGGAACCAACAACCTGACCGGCGAGGGAAGTGCCGGCGGTGCGCGGAATCAGCCCGAGGTGGTGGCGATTCGCGAAAGCGATAAGTTCGCTGAGATCTTTTTCATTTTTCGGCAGTGCGACCGCGGCCGGCAACTCTTGGTATTCGGAAGCGTCGGTCGCGTAGAGCAGCCGCATGGCCCGGCCGGTGTGAAGTTCGCCGGCGAGGCGTGAGGCGAGGGCGGAGAA
>CAZIQP010000117.1:0-4771 GCA_964541315.1 uncultured Opitutaceae bacterium | reverse complement strand
CTCACGTATGGAGGATCTTCGTGGGTGTGGGCATCGGGACCGGGCCGGTGCGGGAGGGCATCGGGGCGTAGGCGGGTTTCTCCAGGCCCTTCACGAGGTCGGCGATCTTCACGGGCTGGCCGGCCTTGAAGCACTGGTTGGCCGCGACACCGATGAGAAGGGAGGCGGCGCCGGCGTGTTCGTTGGAGGCGCGGAGATATTTGTCGGCGGGGGCGGAGGGCAGGAAAATTTCGTCGAGCATGACCTTGTCGCCGCCGCCGTGGCCGCCAGCGCCGGTCCAGGGCTCGACGTTGCGGGCCGCACCGCGGATCGGGATGATGCGGGTGGTGACGCCATTCTCGGCAATGCCGCCCTCCAGGGAATCGGTGCCGTTGACGTAGATCTGTTCCACGATCGTGTGTTCGAGGCGGCCTTTGGTGCCGTTGAACACGACCTGATAACATTCCCACGCGTTGAAGGCGTTGAGCGAGTAGGCCATCGTCACACCGTTGTCGTAGCGGACGAGCACGTTCATGGTGTCCTCGATGTCTATTTCGGGGCGGAAAACGCATTTGTCGCGGAAGTAACCGTCGTGGTGTTCCTGGTCGAGGTAGAGTTCCTTCAGCTCGGGATTGGCCGCGAGATCGAGGAAGAACCCGCACTTCGCCTGCTCGGGGCAGGTGTGGCAACGTTCGTGATGCGATTCGAGGCCGAAGCGTTTCGCCATGGCAGGCGTGTAGAACTCGCGCTTGCCGACACTCCATACGGTTTCGGGCATGGCGCCGACCCACCAGTTGGCGAGGTCGAAGTGATGCGAGGCCTTGTGCAGCATGAGCCCCTGGGAAAATTTCTTCTGGCTGTGCCAGCGGCGGAAGTAGTCGGCGCCGTGCATGGTGTTGAGCATCCAGTGAAAATCCACCGCGAGCACGTCGCCAATCTCACCGCTCATCAAAATATCTTTCACCTGTGTCCGCGGCGGGGAGTAGCGGTAGTTGAAGGTAACGCGCAGATGGCGGCCGGTGCGGCGCCGGGCGTCGAGAATACGCTGGCATTTCTCGGCGGTGTTGGTGAGCGGCTTTTCGGTGATGACGTCGCAGCCGGCTTCCATCGCCGCCACGATGTAGTCGTCGTGGGTCGAGTCGACGGTGGTGACGATGACGAAGTCGGGTTTCGTCTCGGCGATCATCTTGGCGAAGTCGGTGTGGACGTAACCGGCAGGCACGGGCGCGCCGTGGGCGGCGGAATATTTTTGCGCGACCTGGATGCGGCCGGGGTTGATATCACACACGGCGACGAGTTCGGCGTATTCCTTGTAATCCACCTCGATCGCATTCTGGTACATCCTATGCCGCGAGCCGAGGCCGACGATGGCATAGCGGCGACGCGGTGCGGTGGCTTCGGCGAGGGCGGATGGTACCGCGCTGAGGACGAGGCCGGCGCCAACGGCCGAGAGGGTTTTGACAAAGGTGCGGCGATCCACCGCGGCGCTGACAGGGGTAGGGGGCATGGCGGTTGGTGTTAGCCGGCCATTGCCCATCGGCAAGCGCAGGATCTCCGGCCAGAGATTTTATTCAGACGGTTTTATCCACCGGCGGAATGATTATCACGCCGCACTTGGTTTTTTTAATGATGCCGCTGGCGGTGCTGCCGACGAGGAAGTCATACAGTTTGCCGTGACCGTGCGAGCCCATGATGACGAAGTCGGCATTCGCTTTGGCGGCCTCATCGCGAATGAGCGGCACGGGCGCGCCGATCAGGGTCTTGCTCGTGCATTCAATGCCCGCTTGCTGGAAAAGCTCGGTATAGCCGGCCAGTTTTTTCTGGGAAGCACCCTTGCTGACTGTCACCGCCTCCTGAATCACCTCGGCCGGCAGGGCGTATTCTGCGGTGGCTATCACGGGGGTTTGGACGATGTGTAGGAGCACAACCCTCCCGCCGAAAGCCCGGGCGAAGGCCAGGGCCGAATCGACTACTCTTTCGGTGATCGATGAGAAATCAACCGGGACGAGGAATGTTTTCATAACACCACCTTAGCCCAAGATTCCGCTGCTGTCATCTTATCCTTGGCCAATGTTGTGCAAATTTTGTCATTTCCGCCTGCTAAGTATTGCCAAAACCCGCAGGCCTGATTTCTGTGGCAGTTTCACACTTTATCATGGCCAATAATCACGCTTGGAACTTCTTCCGCACCGGCGGCCTCGATCAGGTCAGTCTGACCACGGGTGACGATCTGCTGAACCTCGAAAATCTCGACCAGAAACTGTGGGTGGCGCTGAGTTGCCCCGTCAAAGGCCTGGAGCTCGACGAGAAAACCCTCGCGATGATTGATGCGGATGGGGACGGCCGCATCCGGGTGCCCGAGCTGATCGCGGCGATCAAATGGGCCGCGCCGCGCTTGAAGGACGTCGGCGATTTGCTCAAGGGTGACGCTCTGCTGCCGCTCGCGGCGATCGACGAGACCACGCCGGAGGGGAAGATCATTCTCGCCTCGGCAAAACAGATTTTGGCCAATGTGGGCAAGAAGGGGGCCAACGCCATTTCGGCGGCGGACGCGTCCAACACGGAAATGATTTTTTCGGCCAGCGCCTTGAACGGCGACGGGGTCATCCCGCCCGAAGCCACGGAGGACGCCGCGGTGCAGGCGCTCATCAAGGATATCATCACCTGTCTCGGCGGCGTTGCCGACCGCACCGGTTCGATCGGCGTGACCGCGGAAAAAGTGGAGGCGTTTTTCAACGAGCTGACGGCATATCTCGCTTGGGTCGAGCAGAGCTCCAGCAAGGAAATCGCCGTGCTCGGTGACGCGACGGATGCGGCGGTGGCGGCGCTGAAGGCCGTCCGGGCGAAGGCGGAGGATTATTTCGGCCGCTGCCGGCTGGCGGCATTTGATGCGCGGGCGATCGCCGCGTTGAACCGCCAGGAGAGCGAGTATCTCGCCATCGCGGCAAAGGATTTGAAGATCACGGCGGAGGAAGTCGCGGGTTTCCCGCTGGCGCGCATCGAAGCCGGTCGCGCACTGCCGTTGGCCGAAGGGGTCAACCCGGCATGGGCCGGCGCACTCGCCACCTTGCAAAAAACCGCGGTCGCCCCGGTGTTGGGCGCGGGCAAGAATTCGCTGACCGAGGCGGAGTGGTCCGCCCTCAACGCCAGGTTTGCCGCGTATGAAACCTGGCTGGGGGGCAAGGCCGGTTCGGTGGTGGAAAAACTCGGCCTTGTCCGGGTGAAGGAGATTCTGGCCGGCTCAGGCCGCGCTGCGATTGCGTCGCTTGTGGCCCAGGACAAGGCGCTCGAACCCGAGTTCAAGGCGATCAGCGATGTCAACCGCCTGACGCATTACAGCCGGGACATGCGGGCGCTGCTCCACAACTTTGTGAACTTTGCCGATTTCTATTCGCGCGACCGATGGGCCACTTTTCAGGCCGGCACGCTTTATTTGGACAGCCGCAGCACGGAGCTGTGCATCCGGGTGGAAGCGGCGAATCCGCTGGCGGCGATGAGCAAGGCTTATCTGGCCTACTGCACCTGCACTCGCGCCGGTCGTGCCCCGATGAATATCGCCGCCTGTTTTACGCAGGGCGATGGCGACTATCTGTTTGTCGGCCGACACGGAGTTTTCTACGACCGGCAGGGCGGAGACTGGGACGCTGTCATCACCAGCATCGTCGATAATCCCATCAGCATTCGGCAGGCGTTTTGGTCGCCGTACAAAAAATTTGTACGCCTGATCGAGGAACAGGTGGCCAAGCGGGCCGCCGCCGCCGAGGCGGAGTCTTCCAGCAAGCTCGCCCTTGTGGCCGAGAAAACCGCGAATGCCGACAAGTCGGGCGCGGATACGGCACCCAAGAAAATCGATATTGGCACCGTGGCCGCTCTCGGTGTCGCGGTCGGGGCGATAGGTGGCGCTTTGGGAGCGGTCGTGACCGGCCTCGCGAAGCTGGCTCTCTGGCAATTGCCTTTGGTCTTCCTGGCTCTCGTGCTGGTAATCTCGGTGCCTTCGATGATCATCGCCTGGCTCAAACTGCGTCAGCGCACCATTGGCCCGATCCTTGAAGGGAACGGCTGGGCGGTGAACGGGCGTGTGGCCATCAATATTCCGTTCGGCACGGCATTGACGGATCTCGCGGCGTTGCCGCCGGGCGCCAGGCGGTCTTTGGAAGATCCCTACGAGGACAAAGCGGCGGCGGCGCAGCAGCGGCAGCTCGTTATCCTGGTGGTGTTGCTCGTGCTCGCCGCCGGCGCAGGGTGGGTTCGGTGGGATGCCACGCAACACCGCGATGCCGGGGGGAAGCCGCGTTATTTTTGGGAAGAGAGGCAGGAATTGCCTTCATCGCCCGAAGCGGCCAAACGCTAGGGGTTCTTCACACTTCTGGAATAGGTGCGTAGCGCCGAGTCCTGCACGACACAGACCATTTCTTTTTTGCATGGGACGGACGCCTGTGCCCACTATCAGTTTTCTGCCCTGTGCAGGATATCGCAAAAGCCATAACGTCACTACTTCCGCAAGCGTGCACCGCTGTCGTTGTGACTATCTTCATCCACAATGGTTGCTCGAACATTTTGCGGCGATGAACCCAGTGCGAACGCACGGTTGCGGATTCCTGCCTGTCACCCCTTGTTGTCACCCGATTTCTAGAAACAGGACTTTTCAGGACAACTGGAGACAACTTATGTTTTCAGATAAACATCGGTTTCTCCTCTGAAAACGCCCCGGATTCATTCCAGACAATCTGGGACAAAATCAGCGAAAAACGCCTTCGATTTTTATGAGTCCTCTGCTCTACCGCTGAGCTAC
>CAZIQP010000116.1:0-12837 GCA_964541315.1 uncultured Opitutaceae bacterium | reverse complement strand
CATAGGGAGTCGAACCCCAAACCTCCAGATTCGTAGTCTGGCGCTCTATCCAGTTGAGCTATGCCTGCACAAAAGAACGGCGAATAAGTGAATTTCCAGTTACGACAGCAAGCAGAATTTTGTCCCCGCCCAAAACGCGAAAAATCCCGGCCAAACCGATCCTCACCGACCCGGCTTGGGTTCAGCCAGACGCCAGTCATGCAACTCAAGCTGCAGGGACTTCCGCCCGTTGTAGTGATTCCAGTTCAACTGCACGACCAGATCCAGCAAACGGCCGGCCGGTGGCAGACGATGCGCGTGCTTCCAGGCCACACCATTGATGCGGCGTCCTTGGGAATCTTCCGCGGCAAACCGGAAATGCACTTCCTTGAAAACCTCGGGCGTGCGCGGCAAGCTCACCCCTTTCACCCCAAAGAGCGGCTCGGGATTGCCCTGCCCAAATGGATGCAACTGGTCGAGTTCGCCCATGAGCTGCTCGTGCACCTCCGTGCCGTCCAGCCAGCCGGAAAGATCAAGTACCGGCTCGGTGGCCGCACCGCTGGTGCGGCGGATGACCTCGTCGAAACGCGTCCGAAATTCCTCCACCCGCGTTTTCTGCATCGAAACCCCGACCGCCATCGGATGACCGCCCCACGATTCCAAACACGACGAACACTCGGAAAGCAGCTCCACGAGATTCACCCCCGGCACGCCGCGGCCCGAGCCTTTCGCGAGGTCGCCCTCGTTCCCCAGCACGATGGCAGGACGATGGTATTTGCGGGAAATCCGGCCGGCCACGATGCCGACCACCCCGGGGTGCCAGCTCTCATCGAACAACACGATACCGCGAAAGTCCGTATAATGTTCCTCCACCATCAGCTCGGCGCGCTCGGTGATGGTGCGCTCGATCTCCTGGCGTTCACGGTTGAGCTCCTCGAGCTGCTGCGCAGCTTTCTGGCAAAAAACTTTGTCCTCACTCAGGAGCAGATCGACCGAGATGGCCGCATCGGCGAGACGACCGCTGGCGTTGATGCGCGGCCCGAGCCGGAAGGAAATATCCACGGGATTGATCCCCTGCTCCGGCTTGATCCCCGCCACCCGCATGAGTTCCAGCACCCCGGGCCGCCGCGTCTCCGCGAGCACGCGCAACCCATGGCGGGCAAAGATGCGGTTTTCCCCGTGCAGCGGCACCAGATCCGCCACGGTGCCCATCGCGACGAGATCCAGATAGTCCTTCAATTTGATCTCGTGCGCACCGGGATGGTTGTCCGAGCGAAGGCGTTTCAGCAATCCATGCAGCACCTTGAAAACCAATCCAACCGTGCAAAGCTGGCGCCAGGTCTGGTCGTTCTCCGACTCGTGCACATGCGGGTTGATCAGAATCGCATCCACCAGCGGCTCGTCTTTCGAACGGTGATGATCCACCACGATCACGTCGACCCCCAGGGTCCGCAGGTGCCCGACTTCCTCGTGTGAATTGGTTCCGCAATCGAGCGCAATGAACAGATCGGGTTTCCCCCTTTCCAAGGCACGGTCAATGGCCGTGCGGGTCAGGCCGTAGCCTTCATCCATCCGCCGCGGGACCACATAATGCGGCTTCAGGCCAAAACAGCGGAGTACCCCGACCATCAGCGTGGTGCTGCACACGCCATCCACATCATAATCCCCCAGCACGACGAGGTTCTGTTTGCCATGGATCGCCCGCAAGAGCCGCTCCACCGCCTCCTCGACATGGGTGAGGAGGAAGGGATCGCTGATCGTCGCCAGGGTGGGTTGAAGGAATTTTTCCGCCGTTTCCCCCTCGACGATGCCATTGCGGACCAGCAGCTCGGCCACTATGCGGCTGGTCTCGAGCTGGCGCGAAAGACCCTCCACACTCGCGGCGTCAACCGGCGTGTAGTTCCAGCGCATAAGCGGCGGCGTACGGCCGGTTATTCCGATGCGCGGGAAGAGCCGGCCCACTCGTATTTGGGCGCGATGTCCTGGTGGGCCTCGACGTGCTTGCGATCACCCTTGTGCCACCAATAAAAGACCTGCGCGGCAATGCAGATGGACGAGAAGGTGCCGGTGATGATACCGATGAGGAAGGTGAAGGCGAGTTCGCGGAGCACACCGCCGCCGGCCACGAACAAGGCCAGGGCCGCGAGGAACACCGTGAAGCTGGTCATGAGTGACCGGGAGAAGACGCGGGTGATGGCCAGATTGACAATGTCCCGCAGATTTCCCGTCGGATTTAATTTCAATTCCTCGCGGATACGGTCGAAGACGACCACGGTGTCGTTCACCGAGTAACCGATGATCGCGAGGATGGCCGCGACCATGGGTGAGTTGAACTGACCGCCGAACAGGACAAACATGCCGATCGTCATCAGCACGTCGTGGACGGTGGCGACGACGGCGCCGATGCTGAAGCCGAACTCGAAACGGAACGCGATGTAGATCAAAATCGCGAGCAACGAGAGCGCGACGGAGATCGCCGCATTGACCTCGATCTCCTTGCCGATCGTGGCCCCGATGGCCTGAACCCCTTCCTGCTTGAAACCGGCTTGCGGAAATTTGCTTATCATCAGGTCCACAAACTTGGGGGTCTGACCATAGGGCAGCTCAACCTTGAGCAAGGACTGGCCGCCGCCGAGTTGCGATTGATAAGAAGGATTGATGTCGGTCAGGCCGGCGGCCGTAGCCGCCGTGCGGATTTGCGAGATATCCACCTCGTGCGCATAGCTCATGGAGACCTGATCGCCGCCCGTGAAATCGATGCCCAGCGCCTTGTCGGAACGGACAAAGAGGAAAACCAAGCCGACGAGCACGATGCTCCAGGAAAGATAGAAGGCCGGTTTGCCGATCTTGACCCAATCCACTTTGACCTTGCTGAACACGTGGAGCATCGGAAATTTTTTGAGCACGCCGCCTTCGATCAGACAATCGAGGATAAGATGGCCGGTTATCAGGACGCTGAAGAGCGTGGAAAAAACACCGATCGCCAGCGTGGCGCCGAAGCCCTTGATCGGACCGTGACCGAAGACGTACATGATGCCGCAAATCACGAGCTGCGTGATGTGGGCGTCGAGAATGGTGACGAACGCCTTGTCGTATCCGGCGGCGTGGGCCGAAGAAAGCGACTTACCCAGAGCCAGTTCCTCGCGCATGCGTTCAAAAATCAGGATGTTCGCATCCACCGCCATGCCGATGGTGAGCACGATGCCGGCCAGACCGGGCAGTGTCAGCGTGGCGCCAATGCTGGACATGACGGCCAGGATCACCACGACGTTAAAAGCCAGGGTAATCACGGAGACCACGCCACCCGCCATGTAATAGGTGATCATGAAAGCACAAACCAAGGCAGCGCCGAGAATCGAAGCTTTCACGCCGTTGCTGATCGCGTCCGCCGCGAGGGACGGGCCGACCTCATACTGCGATTTGATCTGGAGAGGAACATCCAGGGGATTGTTCAGGACGTTCGCGAGAAACTGCGCATCGCGGGCGCTGAAATGGCCGGTGATCTGGGCCGAGCCACCGGTGATGGGTTCGTTGATCCGCGGGGCCGACGAGAGCTTGCCATCGAGCACGATACCGAGGAGACGCCCGCGGTTTGCCGTGGTCACCTCGGCAAACTGCTTGGCCCCCTTGTCATTAAAATTCAAATGCACCTGGTAGCCGCCAAAATTATCCGTGGTCGCGATCGCATTCTTGATGTTTTCACCCGACATCTCAGGGATCATTTTGACGATATAATATTCCTCGGTGGTCTGGCCCGTATGCGGATCGTCCCGATCCATGCTCAGGACTTCGTAACCGGCGGGGACATCACGCGGCCTTTCGCTATAGGCGCTCGTGTTTTCATGGACCAGGCGGAACGAAAGCTGGGCCACCTTGACGAGATTGAGCAGAATGTCCGGATTCTCCTTGGTGGAAACTCCGGGCATCTGGACTTCGATCCGGTTTTCACCCACCGCGCGAATGATCGGCTCGGCCACACCGTCCGCGTTGACGCGGTCAGTGAGAATATTGATCGCCTGCGCCAGCTTGCTCTTGTCGCGGCCATCGGCGCTTTGCTTGGCCAAGGCAGCCGGATCAGCCTCCAAGGTGGCGGAAACACCGCCCTTCAAGTCGAGTCCCAGCCGGATATTTCCCTTGGAGCGCTTGAGCAGCTCATCCAGCAGAATATTGTTCCGTTTATCAATGTTCTTAAGACTGTCTTCCAGTCGGAGCTGAGGAAAATACTGGGAGAAATCCAGCGACTCTTCGTGGCCGATTTGTTTGAGGGCCACATAAACGCTTGCCGAGCGCTTCGATTTAACCCGTTCCTCGGCCTGGCTCAGCCGCAAGTTGAAATCCGACTGCTTGGCCGTCGCCATCGATTTCACGTAGCCGGCAAAATCACGGTCCTCCAGTGGATTCAACGAATAGCCGGCCCAAAGCAGGACGGCAATTGATAGGATTATTTTCCAGAGATTACGACGGAACATGGTAGGGTGTTGTTAAAGGGGTAGAATCGCGAACGACGCTTGGGCGGAACGGCTGAAGCGAGAACTCAGGCGGCGTTGGCGCGCTTCACGCAAGAGTGGATAAAACCTTTGCCGATCTCCAGCTTCTGGCCTTCGCTGACCCGGACGACAAAGCGGTCATCCTTCACACTGGTGATGGTGCCATAAACGCCGCCAGTGGTGATGACCTCGTCGCCCGCCTGCAGCGCGGACATCATCTTCTCATGTTCCTTCTGCTTCTTGCGCTGCGGGGCGATGAGCAGGAAATACATGGCCGCAAACATCAAAATCAGGGGCAAAAATTGCAGCAAGGCGGCAGGACCACCGGGCGCAGGAGCGGCTTGGGCGAGAAACATGGGTAATTTGGTCATTGAGTAAACGTGTGTTTTGAAAAAGAAAACGGCGATTAATTTAAGCCACCCGCCAAAACGCAAGCCAAACCCTGACCGTCCACGCTCACAAATTGAAAACCAAATCCTCCTCCAACTGGTCGGCAGCCCAATCCGAGGAACATTACGGCTTTAAACGCTGGGGTGCCAATCACTTCTCGGTGGACACCGACGGCTTTGTGCAGGTGCAGCCCCTCGCCGATGGCCGCAGCATCCGGGTGATGGACGTGGTCGATGAGGCGGTCGGCATGGGGCTGAAGGCCCCGCTGGTCATCCGTTTTCAGGACAAACTCCGCCATCGCGTCGTCCAGCTCAACAGCGTCTTTGCCAAAGCCATCAAGGAGGAAGGCTACAAGGGTTCCTACCGCGGGGTTTTCCCCATCAAGGTCAACCAGCTTCGCGAGGTCGTGGATGAGATCGTCTCGGCCGGGAAGGACTTCAACTACGGGCTCGAAGCCGGCTCCAAACCCGAGCTGATGATCGCCCTCGCGATGCACGAGGGCAGCCAGCGGCTCATCATCTGCAACGGTTACAAGGACCATGATTACATGCGGCTCGCCCTCCTCGGCCGCAAGCTGGGCAAGAAAATCATCATCGTGATCGAGCAGCTTTCCGAGGTGGACAGCATCATCGCCATCTCGAAGGAAACCGGCGTGAAGCCGATGATCGGCTTCCGCGTCAAACTGCAGACCCGCGGCGAAGGCAAATGGGCGATGTCGAGCGGCGACAATGCCAAGTTCGGCCTCAACACCGCCGAAATCCTTTTCGCCGTCGAAAAGCTCCGCGCCGCCAAGATGCAGCCCTGCCTCAAGCTGGTGCATTTCCACATCGGCTCGCAGGTGCCCAACATCATCACGATCAAGGCCGCCGTCACCGAAGCCGCGCGTTTCTACTGCCAACTAGCCAAGATGGGGTTTCCCATGGGCTACCTCGATGTCGGCGGCGGCCTCGGCATCGACTACGACGGCTCGCGCACGAATTTCGAATCCTCGATGAACTACACCCTCGGCGAATATGCCCGCGACGTGGTGTTCAACATCCGCGAGATTTGCAACGCCTCGGGGGTCAAGGTGCCCGACATCGTCACCGAATCCGGCCGCGCCATTGCCGCGCCGCATTCCATGCTGGTCGTCGAGGTCTTCGAGCGCATCAACAAGCGCGAGTCGCTCGGTAAACAGCACGAGCCGAAATCCCGTCACAAGATCGTCGACGATCTCCAGGTGCTGTTGAAAAACAAGGCCAAGCTCGGCCGCCTCGAACGTTTCCACGACGCCCTGCAAAAGAAGGAGGAGGCGTTTTCGTTGTTCAACCTCGGTTACCTCGATCTCGAAAACCGCGCCGCCGCCGAGCAGATCTTCTGGCAGGTCTGCGAGCAGATCGACAAGGAGAGCACCAAGAAAGGCTATCAGCCCGAGGAGCTCCACGATCTGAAAAAAATGCTGGCTGACCAGTATGTCTGCAATTTTTCCGTCTTTCAGTCGCTGCTCGATTCCTGGGCGCTCAAGCAGCTTTTCCCGATCAGCCCGCTCCAGCGCCTCAAGGAGAAGCCCACGGTCAACGCCATCCTGGTCGACATCACCTGCGACTCCGACGGCAAGATTGCCAGCTTCATCGACCTGCAGGACACGAAGGACTACCTCACCCTGCATCCGCTCAACCACGAGCCCTATTACCTCGGCATCTATCTCACCGGCGCCTATCAGGACATCATGGGGGATCTCCACAACCTCTTCGGCCGCGTCAACGAAGTGCACGTGTTCCTCGAGGATGACGAGCCCAACGGCTACTACATTGAGGAGGCGCTCGCCGGTTCCCGCGTGGCCGATGTGATCGAAGGCGTGCAGTATCAGTGGGAGGAACTTTGCCGCCGGGTGAAACAGCAGATCGACTCCGCGACCAAGAAGGATCTAATCAAACCCCGCGAAGGCGTGCGGCTGGTGGAATTCTACGAATCACAGATGCTCGCGAAAACCTACCTGAACATCGAGCCGAAGCCCGGCCGGAAGAAGCGCTGACCGGATCGCCTGCGCCGCAGCAACGGAATGGCTGCCTTGGTGAACCCGCGTTCCCGCACCACAGGCCGCCTCGTCTTTTGCCGGAGCCTGCTTGCCGGCGATTCAGCGCGGAATTGAAATCGGCGAGAAGGCCTCCGCCTTGCCGCACTGCCAGACAGGCCACGAAACCTTGGAACGGCTGAAATAAAAATCCGCCCGATCATAGTTCGGGCGGATCGTCAAAGCATCGGGCCGGGATCAGTGGGAGAAAATATTGGGCGCCTCGTCGGATTGTTGATTGACGCTAAAGGGAACGCTGATCCTGACATTGATCGGCTTTCCTTCCTGGTTCAGCGCCGGGCTGAATTTCCAGAGTTTGACCGCATCGATGCAGCGCTGGGCGAACACGGCATTGTCGGTCTTTTCCTTGAGCTGGAAAGAAGGATCGCGGATCGCGCCGGTGCGATCCACCACAAAGGTGATCGTGGCTGTGGAACCGACGGGGGTCGTCGCGTCAGTCTTGGGTTGCACCTGGGTCAAGGGCTTGGGCTGGCTCTTGATTTCACGGGCGGAGGCAATCCGGTCGAACGAAACGAGCGCCGCGTTCAGCGTGATGGATTGGTTTTCCACCACGTTGCCGCTCAGGGTCAGTTTTTCATAGCCGGTAAGATTGAAGTCGTACTCAACCTTCTGGGTCGGCAGACCGCTCAGGGTCAGCGGGGTCACGCCCACCGCGATGCCGCCGCGGGTGACTTGGGCGCCGGCCGGCGTGCTGGTCAGAACAACGGAACCGCCCTTGTATTCCAAGGCAGCCGTCGCGGTCTTGCCTTTCACGACGGACACCGTGACGGTGCGCTCCGCCCAGCCTGCCCGTTGATAGGCGACGACGTAATCGCCGGGTGCGAGATCATCGATCTTGGCCGGAGAACGACCGGTCTTGATCGGGGCGCCGCCGAGGAGGTTGTTGGCCTGCCGCAAGGCGTACGGCACATCGGCGGGCGTGCTCGAAATCTCGAGGGAACCCGCCGCCTTTTGCAACTGGATGAGCCCCATGTCGGTCGTTTCGCCACCGACGATATCGACAATGGTTTCCAAGGTGTCGTAACCGGTCAGGGTGACTGACACCCGGTGTTTGCCGGGCATGATCGTGTTGAGTGAGAGCGGCGTGGTGCGGGGAAGATCGGCATCGATCGTGACCGCCGCGCCGGTGGGCTGGGTGGTGACGATCAAGATGCCGGGGAATTTCGTCTTGCGCTCGGCATCAAACTGCTGGCTGAGCTGCTGGCGGGTCTGCTCCTCGGCCTGCTTGCGCGCCTGTTCCATGGCCACCAAACGCTCGGCTTCAGCCTGCTTTTTCAGACGCTCGGCCTCGGCCTGCATCTCCTTGAGCTTGGCGTCAGCCGCACGCTTTTCCGCATCGCGGGCTTTTTGGGCCTCGGCTTCGGCGGCAATACGTTTTTCCTCGGCCGCCTTGGCCTTCGACTGACCATCCATGTAGAAATAACCGCCAATCAGGGCCACCACCAGCACGGCAACGCCAATGATCAGGCCCATCTTGTTGCCACCCTGTTTTTGCGCAACGGCAGCCGTGTCGATTGATTTTGGCTTGGTCTCCACCGCAGCCTTGGCCACCGGTTTGGCCGGAGCAGGGGCCGCTTTCTCAGGAGCCGGCGCGGCTTTGGCCGCGGGAGCCGGAGCGGGCTTTTCGGGGGCTGGAGCGGGCTTGGGCGCCGGGGCCGCAGCTTTGGGCGCAGGCGCGGGTGCGGGAACAGGAGTGGGCTTGGCAGCCGGGGCCGGAGCGGGCGCGGGTGCAGGTGTGGGAGCCGGGGCGGGTTTCGGAGCGGGTGCAGGCGTCGGCGCAGGCACGGGTTTGGGAGCGGGTGCGGGAGCAACTTCCACTGCGGGTGCCGAGTTCCCCCGGGATTCTTCCATCTCCATCGGAGCATTCGTATCTTCCGCCGCCAGCTCGTTGCCGGTCTGCGCCCACCACGAGGCGCACCAACGCTGGCTGGGCTGCCCTTCCATCGCCGCGAGATAAAGCAGACCATAGGCTCCCGGTGAAGTGCCGCCGGACGCGGTCGCACTGGTGGTCGTCAACTGCAATTGCTTGAGAGTCTGCGTCCGGTCAAAATTCCACGCCGTCATGCCCGCGGCGGCCGAGACCGCTTCAATGAACCATTGCTGGGTGCCGAGCAGGGCCGGGCAGAACAAAGCGAACGGACTGTTGCCCTTGGTGAGATTGGCCAGCGCCGGTTTCAAGACCGAGGCGAAACGTTCGCCGACTTTCGGCGCGATGTCGGTGCAATCGAAATTGTCGTTCGCAAACAGCCGCTCCGCCGCGCCGCGGGCCCGGAGACCGAGCGAGGCCTGGATGGCATCAAAAAGTTCTTCGCTGCCGATCGCGCACGAGACCACGGCCTCGACCCCGTTGGCGGTGATCAGCACCAGTTGCGATTTGTTTTCCGCCAGTTCCCAAAGAACCACGCGGTTGCGGCTGTCGTTGCTCATCGTCGCCCGCACCGCGCCGATGTGCGCCATCGAGGCGGCAAAGATGCCGTCGGAAGCGATGCGGCGGTCGGCGCTCACCTGGTCGAGCAGCGGCAGCATGGCTTCCACGGGCGTGACGCCGAGCAACCAACTGGAATTGCCGTGCGGGGTGATCGGCTCGCCATTGGAAGCCAGGCAATAGGTCAGCGCGAGATCGCCGCGGAAACGGTGCGGCAGCGCCGCGGCAAAAGCCTGCATCTCCTCGGAGGAACGGAAGCGGGGCGACTCCTCCGCGTTGGAGGCGTGCCAGAAAGTTCTGAACGGATTGATCGCGGCGCCGTTCACATAAAGTTCCTGTTCGGAGGCGGTGGCGATCAAGGGCGCGAGCGCAGCTTTGACTGCATCCGGGTTGACGAGTGACACCTCGGACCAGCCGACAATTGAGCGATCCGCAAAAGAGGCGACGCGCAAAGTCTGCCGGTTGATCTCGAGATAGTGACGTTGAGTATTCGGGGTGGTCATGGGGAGGCGCCCTAATAGCTATGGTAGTTTACTGAATATGCCTAGTGTTTTTTTTGCCCGTCTATTGCATATTCCCTCTAGGGTTCCGTAAAATTTCAATCAATCACCCACGCCCGTCCCAAAGCCTTGAGCTACCGCCACTCGTGGCGGGGATAGCGGCGCGACAATTCCGCCTTCACTTTCGGATACTGTTCCCGCCAGAAATCACTCAGGTCATCGGTCACCTGGATGGGCCGCTGATTGGGCGCGAGCACCTCGATTTTCACCGGCACGCGGCCGTGGCCGAGGGTGAATTTCGCATTCACGCCGTAGAGTTCCTGAATGCGCGCACTCATCACCGGCGGGCCGTCCTTCGCATAGGTCAGCCGCGCCTTGCGGCCGTTCGCCATCTCGATCCGCTCCGGCAGATACTCGTCCAACACCGCGAGCTGCTCCGCCAGCAGCCAGTCGCGCAGCACCGGCATCACCGGCTTGTCCTTCAACTCCCGTGCGCCCAAGCTTCCGTAGCAAATCTGCTCGATCAGCGTCGCGCGGTCGGCCTCGGTGATGGGGTTCACCTCCAGCTCCGGCCACCATTTGGCGAGGCAGTTCACCCGGGTGATCCAGTGCTCCACCGCGTCATTCCACTCCGTCAGCACGATGCGCCCGGCGCCGACTTCGCGCGCGAGAATCGCCGCCGCCTCTCCTGCCGGCGGTTCGTCCGCGGTCTGCTTCGTTTCCAAAATCAGATCGCGAAAACGCCGCTCCTTTTTCGCCACCACGCGCCGCATCGATTCGTCATAGGAAACGCCGTGCGCATCCACAAAATCCCCGGGAAACAATTCCTTCAACCACGCCTCCTCCGCCGCCGTGCAGAGATTCAGCAGTGTTGCCACCCCGCCCCGGCTCTCGATCTCGGTGATCTCTGCCGCCACGAGCAACGCCGATTTCTGGATCGCGCTCTCGCGCGCGAGCATGCCGCGCCGCCTGTGCACCAGTTCGCAGCGCAGCGTGCCGGCATCGAGCCGTTTCGCCAGCTGATCGCTGAACCCGAGCAGCACGCATTTCCGCACCGCCACGCCATCAATGCGTTTCTCCGCCACGTCCAGTTTCTCCGCCGCCGCGATCGCGATGAACTGTTCGAACAGCGGCCCCACCTGCCGCACCGCCTGCGCATGGATGCCCAGCCGGCGGCACGCCTCCATGTTGTAGTTCGCCTTGTCGGCGTAGCGCCACGCCCGCATCAACAGAAAAAAATCCGACTCGTGCTCCTCGCCAAAAAGTTCCTCGCGGGCCTCCTCCGTGCGCTTGTCCACGTTACGCAATAGAAAATTCCGTCCCTGCGTCAGCGCCGCCATCAATGCCACCGAGCGCACACAGCCGTACTCCTGCGCCGCGAGAAACATCCGGGCGTAACGCGGGTGCATGGGAAAACGCAGCATCTTCCGGCCCAGTTCGGTGATCGTTGTAGGAGCGGCTTTATGCCGCGATTCTTCCGAACCATCGCGGCGTAAAGCCGCCCCCACCGCGCCCAGATCCTCCAGCAACATCTCCGCCCGCTCCAACGCCTTCGCCTCCGGTTTTTCCAGCCAGGGAAAATTAAAAATATCACCGATCCCCGCCGCCTTCAGCGTGAGCACCACCTCGGCCAGATCCAGCCGCTTTACCTCGGGCAGCTCCTGCAACGGTCGCTTCTCATGCTCGCGTTCCGTCCACAGGCGCACGCACACACCCGGAGCTGTGCGCCCGGCCCGGCCCGCGCGCTGATCCGACGACGCCACCGAAATTTTCTCAATCAACAACGTGTTGATCCCGCGATGCGGATCATAGCGCGCCACGCGGGCCAAGCCGCCATCGACCACCGCCGTCACGCCGTCGATGGTGAGCGACGTTTCCGCGACATTCGTCGAGACGATGATCTTGCGCGTCTCGTAGCGCGCCACCGCCCGGTCCTGCTGCTCTGGCGGCAATTCCCCGTGCAGCGGAAAACAACTGAACCCGCGCAGCGCCGACGAGCCCTGCACTTCCTGCACCGTGCGGTTGATTTCGTACGCGCCCGGCATGAACACGAGAATATCGCCCGTCGTCACCGCCGCCACCCGTTCGCACTCGCGCGCCGCCACCGCCCACACCGGGTCGTGCTCGAAGTCCACGGCGCGCGGCAGATATTCAATTTTCACCGGAAACGTTCGCCCTTGCGAAGTCAGCACTTCACAAGGTGCCAGATAATTTTTCAGCAACGTCGCATCGAGCGTCGCCGACATCACGATCAATTTCAGATCGGGCCGTTTCGCCTGTTGGATCTGCAACGCCCGGGCCAGCGAGATATCGCCGTAAAGATGCCGCTCATGAAACTCATCGAAAACGATGGCGTTGATCCCGCGCAGCGCCGGATCAAACGACATTTGCCGGAGTAAAATTCCCTCGGTCACAAAGCGAATGCGCGTCGCTTGGGAAACCTTCGAGTCGAGCCGGATCTGGTAACCGACGATGTTGCCCAATTGCGTGCCCACTTCTTCCGCGACGCGCTTCGCCAACATGCGCGCCGCCAGCCGCCGCGGCTGGAGCACAACGACCTCGCCCTCGCCCAGCAGCCCGTGATTGAGCAGCATCTGCGGCACCTGCGTGGATTTCCCCGAACCCGTCGGCGCGTGCACAATCAGCCGCCCCTGCCCCCGCACCGCCGCGAGGAGACGGGCTTCAAGTTCATAGATGGGCAATTCGCGCGGAGCGGGCATGACGATTAAGCAAAGCTCCATTCAGGCAACCGCCGCACGAGGCGCAAGAAGAACGACACCACCGCACCTTCGATTCCCTGAACCGCCTTGGCAGTCTGACCATGCTCGCTACTGGCTACTCGCTGCCCGCGACTTCTTATGCCTACGACGCCGCGTCGCGCCTCAGTACCGTCACACAGGGCGCCAACACCGCCACCTACGGCTACGTCCCCAATTCCCCTCTGGTCGGCGCCATCACCTTCGCCCAGAGCGGCACCACCCG
>CAZIQP010000115.1:0-12893 GCA_964541315.1 uncultured Opitutaceae bacterium | reverse complement strand
GCGTCTACCGCGCCAACCAACGCGTCGAAGAACGCGCCATGGATTCCATGGACCTTGAGAAGGAGAAAGGCATCACCATCAAGGCCAAGAACACCTCCGTCCACTGGAAGGACAAGATCGTCAACATCGTCGACACCCCCGGACATGCTGACTTTGGCGGCGAGGTGGAACGCGCCCTCCGCATGGTCGACGGCGTGCTGCTCGTCGTCGATGCCTATGACGGCCCGCAGGCGCAAACCCGTTTCGTGCTCCGCAAAGCCCTCGCCCACGGCCTCAAGGTCGTGATCGTCATCAACAAGATCGACCGCGAAAACGCCGAGCCGGCCAAGATGTACGACAAGGTGCTCGAACTCCTCATGGAGCTCAACGCCACCGAGGAGCAATTCGATGCTCCCGTTGTCTACGGTTCCGGCCGCGATGGCTACATGATGTACCACCTCGGCGAGGAAAAGAAGGACATGGCCCCGCTCTTCCAGACCATTCTCGACCACGTCCCGCCACCGTTTGCCAAGCCTGACGAGGCCTTTCACATGCTTGTCTCCAACATCGATTGGAGCGACTACGTCGGTCGTATCGCCGTCGGCAAGATCCTCGGCGGCATCGCCAATGTCGGCGACACCGTATTTGTGGTCCGCCACGCGGACGGCAAGCGCTTCCGCGCCAAGATCACCAAGGTCTTCGAATTCACCGGCCTCGGCACCCGTGAAACCGAAACCGCCGTTGCCGGCAACATCGTCGGTCTCTCCGGCTTCGAGGACATCGACATCGGCGACACGCTGACCGCCGATGAAGCCGGTCACGCCCTGCCCTTCACCCAGATCGATCCGCCGACGCTTGAGATGCAGTTCTGCGTCAACGACGGCCCGCTCGTCGGCCAGGAAGGCAAGCTCGTCACTTCCCGCCAACTGCGCGAGCGCCTGATGCGCGAACTGAAGACCAATGTCTCCATCTACATCGAAGACTCCGACAAGGCCGGCATCTTCAACGTCAAGGCCCGCGGCGCCATGCAGGTCGCCGTGCTCGTCGAAACGATGCGCCGCGAAGGTTTCGAGTTGCTCGTTTCCCGTCCGACGGTGATCGAAAAGAAGGGTCCCGACGGCGAGCGCCAGGAACCGTATGAAACCGTGTGGATCGAGGTGCCCGACGAGTGCGTCGGCGCCATCATGCAGAATCTGGCCAACCGCAAAGGTCGTCTGACGAACATGGAAAAGCTCCCGCATTCCACGATGCTCGAGGCGACCATCACCACCCGCGGTTTGATCGGCATGGAAATCGACGTCGTCAACGCCACCAGCGGCCGCGGCGTGCTCAGCCATCTTTTCAAGGAGTACGGCCCGTTCGCCGGCGAAGTGCTGACCCGCATCACGGGCACGCTCATCGCCACCGAGGCCGGGGAAACCACCGGCTACGCCCTGGTCATGTGCCAGGAGCGCGGCAAGCTGTTCGTCAATCCCGGCGAGCAGGTTTATGAAGGCATGATCGTCGGCGAGAATCCCCGTAACGAGGACATCGCCATCAATGCCGTGCGCGAAAAGCAACTGACGAATTTCCGTTCCCAGGGTTCCGGTGTCGCCACCGGCCTCACCCCGGCCTCCAAGCTCTCGCTCGAGCGTGCGATCGAATACATCGCCGCCGACGAACTCGTGGAGGTCACGCCAAAAAACCTGCGTCTCCGCAAGCGCATCCTGAACAACGCCGCCCGCCAAAAAGCCGCCAAATCGGCCAAGTAAGTCCGGCGCTTGAAAACCCTTCCGCCCGCGGCCGCGAGAAATCGCGCCGCGGGTTTTTTGTTTTTGGAAAAGGCGGCAAACCATGAAGCCCGGATGCTTCATCAATCCCAGGAGCGAACCCGTTATTCGAACTGTCGGTCAGATTGATATAAAACCAGCGGGAGCAGACCGATCAGATTCGTAAAAATCGGATTATTCAAAGCGACACGCGGGCAATTGTTTCAAGGGCGCCCCCCGCCGTCCGATCATATCGATTACGGTGCATACCCTTTTTTCCCAACACGAGTGTCCACCCCAATCCACACCCGGCCGGACAGGATTCGTCCGATGGCGCGCCGCGCTGATTTTGGCACTGGGCTGGTGGGCGCTTGGCACATCCATGGTGCCCGAAGCTTGGGCAACCGCCCCCGCGCTGGTGCAAATCAGCCCGACTCTTTATCAGACTGAACATTGTCTTTTTGTCATCGATGCTTCGGTGAACTGGGCTTCGAGCAGTGCAGCCTATAACGACATCTATGCGTATCCGTTTCCGCGACTCAGCAACGCCTACGACGCGCTTGTCGCGAATTTTCCCGGATCTTATTTTTCGATCTGCTACATCGCCAACACCGGCGACTCACACGTCCCCGATTACATTGATCGCACCGCCAAGGCTTCAGGCATCAACGAATCGCAGGCAACGGGCACCCCCAACACTTTTGCGACGACTGATTTTTGCCGCTACAATCTACCGGGCGGGACTGTCCTGAAATCCGCCCTCGCGGTGTACGACCACGAACTCGGCCATGCGTGGGGCGCGCGTGCATTCTACGGCACCGCCCCGTATCCCTCGCTGAGCAACGGCCATTGGCTGTCCAATTCCACAATCGATTGCCAGATGGGCAATGGCTACTCGTCCGACGGCTATCTCACCGTGAACAAGCTTTACGGCGACCCGGTCAACGGCTTTCGCTGGCAAAAAGTGGACAACCTGCACAGCAATGACTACGAAACCTTTTCCGAACAGACGCTCTATCTGATGGGCCTGCGCAAGACCTGGCCGACAGCCTATGTGCTGAACAATGTCGTCTACAACGCGGACACCACCGCGAATTATTCCTCCGTGGATACCTTCGACCATGCGCTGATGCTGGCCGCGTACGGGCCGCGCAATCCCGACTACACCACCGAACAAAAACACCTGAAGATCGCGTTCGTCTACATCGCGCGCGATGCCGCCGAAGTGAACATGGTGTACCAAAATGTCGAAGCCTCCGCCAATCAGTACTGCAATGCGGAGACTTTCGACACCGTCAATTTCCGGTTTCAAACTCCCTTTCTCTGCGACACCAAATTCCGGGCGAGCGTGGATGGGCTGCTTGCCGATTTGGACGGCAATCTCACCCCCACGTTGGCGGTTACCGACACCTATGTGCAATCGAACGATGGCACGGCCGCGGTCAACTTCACGGCCGCCGATCCCGATGGCCCCACCCCCACGGTATCGGTGGTGCCCGCCTCCACCAGTTGCGCGATCGCGGGCAGCACTGTGCAAATTTCCGGCCTGCCCGACGGAGTCCATTTTTTCACGCTCAAGGCGATCGATGCCGGCGGAAAAAAAGCCTTCGGTCATTTCATCGTCGAGGTGCAGCGTCCGGCTTCCTCCACGGCAATCACGGGGCAGCCCATCGGACAGACGGTCACGTCCGGGAACACGGCGAGCTTCAGCCTGACCGCGACGGGCTCTCCGGCCAGTTTCACCTACCAATGGTTTCGAAAAATGGCCGGCACGAGCACCTGGAATATTTTGTCCGACGGCGGAGCCTACAGCGGATCCATCACGGCCACGCTCACCGTTGCGGCTTCCACCGCATTCAACAAAGATGAATTTCTTTGTATGGTGAGCAATGCGACCGGAACGGCGACGAGCAATTCCGCGCTGCTCATGGTGAATGAAACCGTCCCGGTCCTGAACACGCAGCCAGCCGATCGAGCCGTGACGGTGGGCACTTCGGTGCCGTTCTCTGTCGGTGCGGGCGGGCCACCCGCCACCTGCGGTTATTCCTACTATCAATGGCAGCGGCTGGCGGCCGGCGGCGGCCTGTGGACCGATCTGAGCGATGGCGGAGCCTACAGCGGATCAACCACCGCTGCGTTCCGCGTGATCAGCACCCTCGCGATGACTGGCGACCAGTTTCGCTGCGTGGTGAGCAACACCGCCGGCACGGTGACCAGCAGCATCGCCACCCTTACGGTCGGAACCATCCCGAGCATCACGACCCAACCGGTGTCTCCGATCACGGTTGCGGCCGGGCAGAGCGCCTCGTTCACGGTGGCGGCAAGCGGCACCGCTCCGCTCACCTATCAATGGTCGCGTTACGGCGTCGCTGTCGCCGGCGCCACCAGTGCCACGCTCACATTGGCCAATGCGCAATCGACCGACGCCGGTGCGTACACCTGCGCCGTCACCAATGCCTTCGGCTACACGGTCAGCAATGTCGGTTCGCTGAGCGTGACGGCAGCCGCGCCGACCATCGCGACTCAACCGCAATCGGCGACAGTCCTCGTCGGCCAAAGCGCGACGTTCTCGGTCACCGCCTCAGGGTCGAATCCGTTCACCTACCAATGGCGCAAGAATGGCGTGAACATCAGCGGCGCGACCGGCGGTTCGTACATGATAGCCAACGCTGTGCTCAGCGATACCGCGACGTACAGTGTGGTGGTGACGAACTCGACCAGCTCGGCCACGAGCAGCGGTGCGACGCTCACCGTCAATCAGGCACCGGCTTTCACCACCCAACCCACCAGCCAGACCGTGACGGTAGGCGCTTCGGTAACATTCACCGCTGCGGCCAACGGTTCTCCCTCGCCCACTTTACAGTGGCAGAAAGACGGCGTGAACCTCAGCGGCGCCACCAATGCTTCGTACACCATCGCCAGCCCCAGCGCGAGCGACGCAGGATCGTACACTGTCATCGCCAGCAATTCTGTCAGCGCGGTGACGAGCAACGCCGCCATTCTCACGGTCAATCCCCCGCCGAGTCCCCCGGTTTTCACGACGCAACCCATCAGCCAATTATTGATCGTGGGAAATTCAGTAACTTTCACCGCCGCAGCCAGCGGCTACCCCGCGCCTTCCTACCAATGGCAGAAAGCCGGCGTAAACCTCAGCGGTGCCACCGGTGCTTCGTACACGATCGCCAGCCCTGCGACCGGTGACGCCGGATCGTACACTGTTGTCGCGACCAATTTGTCCGGTTCGACGACCAGCAATACGGCTTTGCTGGCCACGACACTCCCGCCCAGCGACGCCGTCATCAGCTTCACGGTGGAATAGTAGCTGGCTGGATCATTGGATCGATTGACACTCCTTGCCGTCAATTCCTTCCACGGGAATCTTGCGGCGGGGCCTCGTATGCTATCTCCTGCCGGGCATATGCGCTTCTCCACCCCGGCCCGTTTGCTTCTCCTGATTATCGGAACCGCCACCACTCTGCCCGCCGATGATCTCGGCTATACCGACACGCCCATGATTCCCGGCACTCCATGGCATGTGCACGACAGCAACCGCCCGCGCCCCGCCGTGGTCACACCCGGTGCGACGTTCAGCCATCTGGCACCCGCTCCCTCCGACGCCACCGTGCTTTTCGACGGAAAGGATCTTTCCCGCTGGTCCAACAACAAAGGGGCCGAAGCCCAATGGAAAGTGGCCGACGGCTACTGCGAGGCCGTGCGTGGCACGGGCATGATCCGCACCCGGGACAAGTTCACCGACTTCCAACTGCATCTGGAATTCGCCACACCCGCCACGGTGGAAGGCAACAGCCAGCGCCGCGGCAACAGCGGCGTCATGATCAACGGCATGTACGAAGTGCAGATTCTCGATTCCTATAATAATCCCACTTATGCTGATGGCCAGGCCGGCGCGCTCTACGGCCAGCAACCGCCGCTCGTCAACGCCAGCAAGCCGCCCGGCGAATGGCAGACCTACGAGATCATCTTCGAATCACCGCGCTGGGACGCCAGCGGCCAGCTCGTGAAAAAAGCCGCGGTGACGGTCATCCACAACGGCGTCGTCGTGCAACACCGGCAGGAATTTTTCGGCCGCACCGACGGCATCGGCGGCATTCCGCACAAGACGCTCGGCACCTATGGCACCCCGCATCCGCCCGCCGTCTTCATCGAGCTGCAGGACCACAACAATCCCGTTCGCTTCCGCAATATCTGGGTCCGCGAACTCGGATTGCCCACCGAGACAAACAAGTGAGCCGGGAGGCAGGAGCGGCTTTACGCTGCGATTCCCTCGGCGGGGTTTAAAGCCGGAGCCTGCAAGCAGGCTCCGGCAAAAAAGGGATTGCGGCATTCATCCATCACCAAGGCTGCGGATGACAAGAAAGCCGCCCTTGCAGCTCAAGCCATCACCCGCTTCGGCCGGCCTTCACTTCTCCGCATATTCCGCCGGCACCGCCGTGATCGGCTGCAGCTCGACATCGCGATAAAACACCTCGGCGCCTTCCGACTGGAGGCAGATGTGCCCGGAAGACAGCGGCACCCAGGTGCCGCCAGGTCCTTCCTGGCGCGCGTCCTTGAGCCGCATCACCACCTTGCCATTCACGATGTGAATGCTGTCGCCGCCGATGCAGATGAGCTCGATCGTGTTCCATTCGCCGACCGGTTTCTCGGCATCTTCCAGCCGGACGCAGCGGTTGCCGATCGGCCTCTCCTGCTTGAAGTCCGTCGGTTTGCCGGCGGGATCATAGTGATAGAGCTTGTGATTGTTGGGGCCCGGTTCCTCCCGGGCGGGCACCGTGAGCTGGGTGATGATCGCGTAGAGATCCCCGCAATCGTGCTCCTGGATTTGCAATTCCACGCAGGCCGGCCAGATGTTGCTGCTGCGCCCCGCCTCACCATGCGCATGATAGAGCAATCCGCTGTCGCGCGGCGCCTGTTCGCGCGGCGGCCACTTCTTGGCGCCCCATTTGAACTGAAGCCGCAGGCGATAGTTGCCGAAATTTTCCTTCGTGTACATCATGCCCATCCCCTCGCCCGAGATATGGATCACCGGCCGGCCTTCCTGGCTGACCACGGTGAAATTATTCAGCGGATCGCGGTTAATGCCGATGGCCTCGAGGTAGGCGCCTTTCTCGTCGCGCTTCAGGCCGGGCACATTCGAGGCCGCATTGGGTTTGGCGAGATAGGTATCCCAGCCCGTGAGGTCTTTACCGTTAAACAACGGCTGCCAGGCCGGCTCGGCCGCTGACAGACTGACAACTGCAAACAAGGCCAGCAAAGCCGGCCCGAGGAATGGTCGGGGGTTAATCATGACGAGACAGACCGTGACAAAGTAAGCGGCTTTTGCAAACCCGGAAGCTCCCGGTCATTCCTGAAATCTTTTTGGCGTCAATTCGCGAGATTCGTGGACGACGGCATAACCTCTTCACCCGATCACTTTCCCGTAATCTTCCGACGAGAGCAGATCGGCAATGTCGGCGGGATTCGCCAGCTTGAGTTTGAGCATCCAACCGTCGACGTAGGGCGCCTGGTTGACCTTTTCCGGATTGGCATCGAGCGCCTTATTGACTTCGAGCACCGTGCCCAGCACCGGCGAATAAACATCCGAGGCCGCTTTGACGGACTCGACCACGCCGAAGGTGTCGCCGGCCTTGAGCAGCACGCCCACTTTGGGCAGTTGGACAAAGGTGATGTCACCCAGACTGTTTTGGGCGTAATCGGTGATGCCGACGAGGGCGGTGCCGTCGGCGGCGACTTTCAACCACTCGTGGGACTTGGCGTATTTGAGATCGGAAGGGATGTGGCTCATGCGAAATTGGATTCAGCCTTTCTGTAAGGTCACAAAGGGCGGTTTGACGAGATGCAAATTCACCCGGTCGCCGCGGATATCGACCCAAAGCAGCTCCTGTGCCGCGCTTTTCTCCACCAAGGCCGAGCCGATCGCCTCGTTGAGGATCGGTGAAAGCGTGCCGGAAACCACCTGCCCCGCTTCGCCCCCGCCGCCATTCAACACGGCAACGCCGGCGCGCACGATACGACGGTCACCCGTTTTGAAAAACACGATTTGCTTCGCCGGGCCGCGGTGTTTTTCCGTTTTGAGGGCGTCGGAGCCGATGAAGGCGCCCTTGTCAAACTTCACCACCCAGCCCAGACCGGCCGCGATGGGATTGATCTGCTCGGTAATTTCGTGACCGTAGAGCGGAAACCCCGCCTCCAGCCGCAAGCTGTCGCGCGCGCCCAGCCCCGTCAGCTCCAAGCCATGCGGCACACCGGCGGCCAAGACCGCTTCGGCCAAGCGCACGCCGTCGGCGGCCGGACAATAGAGTTCAAAACCATCCTCGCCGGTATAGCCGGTGCGGCTGATCAGGCAGGACACGCCGGCCACCACGCCCTCGGCAAAGTGATAATATTTGATCCCGGCGAGGCTGGTTTTGGTGAGCGACTGGATAATTGGCACGGCACGCGGTCCCTGAATGGCAAGCTGCGCGTAATCGGCGGAGCGGTCCACCACGGTGCAATTGAATCCCTTCGCCTGCTCCTGCATCCATGCGATGTCCTTGTCGATATTGCCGGCGTTGATGCACAGCAGATAATCATCCGTGCCGCGCATGTAGACGAGCAGGTCGTCCACCACGCCGCCATGCGGATAACACATCACCGTGTAGAGAATGCGGCCGGGAAAAAGTTTGCTGCAATCGTTGGTGACCAGGTGCTGGAGAAACTTCAGCGCCTCCGGACCCTTCACGTCGGCCTCGCCCATATGACTCACATCAAACAAACCGGCCCGCTGACGCACGGCCTTGTGCTCCTCGAGAATGCTGCGGTACTGCACCGGCATGTCCCAGCCGGCGAAATCCACCATCCGCCCGCCATGCTGGCGATGAAAAGCATTCAGAGGGGTGGTTTTGATGGCGCTCATCCGTTCAACTAAGCGTGGCGTCATGCCGCCCGGCAAGAAAAGAGTGTGCGCAATTTCCGAACATCGCGTTCGAAGAGGATTTCCCGACTGTAGGAGCGGCTCCTACAGTTGATCCATATATTCCAATGGACAGGTAAGCCGCTGAATTGGGATTGTGTTCGCCCGCTCAGTTTTCACCTACTTCTGATCATGACCGGCCTGCCGCTTCTCGCCTTCTGGGTTCACACCCCGCACCCTTTTCTGATCCAGTTCACGGACAACATCGGCATCCGCTACTATGGCCTGGCCTATCTGCTGGGGTTTGTCGTGGCGGGCTGGTTGTTTCGCCGCTATTATCGCGCCGGTCGCACGCCACTCGACCCCACCACCTCCGCCGATCTGATGGTCGCGCTGGTTCTCGGCGTGATCGTGGGCGGACGGCTTGGTTTCTTTCTGCTCTACCAGCCGGAAGAACTTTTCAAACACCCGCTCGCTTTCTTCCAGGTCTGGGCGGGTGGCATGGCCAGTCACGGCGGTTTCATCGGTGTGGGCATCGCCATCGCTTGGTTCGCCTACCTCCGGAAATTCAATTTTCTGCATTTGTGCGACATAGTCCTAAGTGCCGCTCCCGCCGGGCTGCTTTTCGGGCGCCTCGCCAACTTCATCAACGGCGAGCTCTGGGGCAAAATCAGCGTGGTGCCGTGGGCCGTGATTTTCGCCCATTCGGGTGGAGGGAAGGATCCTCGTCATCCCTCGCAACTTTACGAAGCCGCCCTTGAAGGCGCACTCCTGCTGGCGATTCTGCAATGGCGTTTCTGGCGTACGGATGTAGCAAGTCGCCAGCCCGGCCGTATCGCCGGGGAATTTCTAGTCGGCTATGCTCTCGTGCGCATGTTCTGCGAACAATTCCGCGAGCCCGACGCCAGCCTCATCCTCGGACTCAGCCGCGGTACGTTCTACTCGCTCTTCATGATCGTGGCGGGATTGGTTTTGATTCTGCGCCGGCCAAAAAACACCGCAGCGAGCCGGTAGGTGGCGCGCTCGCCGCGCAACGATTCGAATGTCTGCCCGACGTGACGCGACGAGCGCACCACCTACGCCCATTCAATTCCAACTCCCGCCTCCCGAAATGGCGCAGGGCGCGCCGCTGTTCGCAACGCGCCCTGCATATATATAGTCTAGTCTCGGAGCCGATAAGCCGGATTTTGTCTCCCTGACGAGTCAGGGTAACCTTCATTTCTCTCAAGGCCGCCCGAGGGCGGTCTTGCCCCGTCGTAGTTCCGCTTGCGCGAATCCTCGACCGGGTGCGGCATACCCGCGGCTATCGAACGGGCCGTTCAGCCGCCTATGTTGCCTTGCACCGGATTGGGTTTTTCGTGCCGCCGTCGTTGCCTTCGGCGCGGTGGGCTCTTACCCCACCTTTTCACCCTTGCCTGACGGTTGCCCGCCCGGCGGTATGTTCTCTGTGACACTATCCGTCGCCACGCCTTGAAGCGTGACGCCCGCGCTTTCGAGCGGAATCCTGCCCTGTGGTGTCCGGACTTTCCTCTCCTGGTTCAAAGAACTCGGAGCGAAGGTCTGGCTCCGAAACTAGGGGGCCCAATACACCACCCGTCCGCACTGGTCGCAAGTAGCAATTTCCGCCCCGCCGCGTGCCATCACCTCGATGTGCGTCGGCACCTTCAGATGACAGCCGCCGCAGCGTCCGCCGCTCACGGGCACGCAGACGGGAAATCCGGGTTTGCGGGCCAGCCGGTCGTAAATTTTCAACTGATCCTCCGCCACGGCGGTGCGGGCCGCATCCGCAGCGGCAACCGCCGCCTGATGCTCGGTCTGCGCCTGCTTTTCACGCTCGCGCAGCGTGCGAATCTTGCCTTCGTGGCCCGCGATATTGGTCTTCAACACCGCTTCGGCTTCGGCAAAGCGTTTCTTCGCTTCGTCGATCGAGTACATCACCTTGAGCTCCGCCTCTTCGAAGCCGCCGATCAGCCCTTCGGTGGTTTCGATCTCGTGGGTAAGAGCGCGGTACTCGTCGTTCTTCCGCACTTCAAGCTGTTGCGTACGGTATTTGGCGATTTTGCCCTGGGCGCTCTGGATCTCGGTTTCGAGCGTTTTCTTTTTCGCCTCGAGATCGCGCCATTCGGTCTTCGCCGTGTCGATCGCCTGCTTCTCGGCGGCGATCCTGGCCTCCACGAGAGCGATCTCGCGCGGCACGTCCTTCAATTGTTGCTCAAGCGCCAGCCGCTTCATATCGCGATCCTGCAGCACGAGCAGTTTGGTCAAATCGAACACAGCCATGCGGCGACATTGCGGCCCGGCTTCACACCGTCAAATGAAACCTCGGTAATACCGCCCCGGAAGACAAAAAACACCGTCCAAATGGACGGTCTCCAGCCAATCCGGTCGGACCGTATTTCCACGCTCTTTCACCGCCAGATTTCCGGGCAATGAACCCTATTTTTAGTGATTTGCGCACAGGGTTTTGTATCGGCAGGGAAACCCAAAAAATAATCCCTGAAAATCAGAGAAAACCCTTGTGAGCCGGGGTTATTTTCGCGAGATTTTTCCATCCCTTTCTTGAACTGAATGTCCGACCACGACGAAGCCCTAGCCAACGCCAAAAGTAACGCTGCCGCCGACGCCTACGACGCCAATAAACTAGGCCAGCTCAAAGGCCTGGAGGCCGTCCGCAAGAAGCCCGGCATGTACATTGGCGGCACCGACGAACGCGCCCTGCACCACTGCGTGTCCGAAGTGCTGGACAACTCCGTCGACGAGCATCTCGCCGGCCATTGCACCCGGATTGAGGTCGTCATCCACGTCGATGGTTCCATCAGCATTCGCGACAACGGCCGCGGCATTCCCGTCGATATCAACAAGGACAGCGGTCTGCCCGGCGTGGAACTGGTGCTCACCACCCTCCACTCCGGCGGCAAATATGGCCAGGGCGGCTATAAATTTTCCGGCGGCACCCATGGTGTTGGCGCCAAGTGCGTCAACGCCGTCTCCGAGTGGTTCGAGGTCGAGGTTTCCCGCGGCGGCCTGGTCCACCACATGACCTTCGAACGCGGCGTGACCACCAAGAAGCTCGAGGTTATCGGCAAAGCCCGCGGCACCGGCACCCTGATCACTTTCAAGCCCGACGCGGAAATCTTCAAGGACACCACCACGTTCCTGGCCGACCGCATCAGCCAGCGCCTGCGCGAACTCGCCTTCCTCAACTCAGGTCTCGAAATCGTCTTCACCGACGAGCGTCCCGCCACGCCCAAACCCGAAACCTTTCTCTACAAGGATGGGGTCGAGGAATTCGTGAAGCAGATCAATACCGGCAAGACCCCGCTGCACCCCAAGCCGATCCGCATCGCGAAGGAGATGACCACCACCATCGACGAGAAACCGGCCGAGGTTCACGTCGAAATCGTTCTCCAATACAACGACAGCTACAACGATCTCGTTCTCTGCTACACCAACACGATTCATAATCCCGACGGCGGCACGCATCTTTCCGGTTTCCGCAGCGCCCTGACCCGCGCCATCAACCAGCACGCCAAAGCGAACAATCTCCTCAAGGAAAAAGATCCGCAGATCACCGGTGACGATGTCCGCGAAGGCCTCGCCGCCGTCATCTCGATCAAGCACAGCGACCCGAAGTTTGAATCACAGACCAAGGTGAAGCTTCTCTCCCCCGAGGTGGAAAGCATCGTCGGCTCGCTCGCCTACGAAGGCCTGATGTTCACCTTCGAGACCAATCCCACGGTCGCCCGCCGCATCGTCGAGAAAGCCCTCACCGCCGCCCGCGCGCGTGAGGCCGCCCGCAAGGCCCGTGAAACCATCCGCAAGGGCGCCCTTTCCGGCGGCGGCCTGCCCGGCAAGCTGGCCGATTGCTCCGAAAAAGATCCGGCCATCTGCGAACTCTACATCGTCGAGGGCGACTCCGCCGGGGGCTCCGCCAAACAGGGCCGCGATCGCCGCTTCCAGGCCATTCTTCCGCTCCGCGGCAAACTCATCAATTCCGAGAAGGCCCAGCTCGACAAGGTCCTCAACAACGAGGAAATCCGGACCCTCATCACCGCCATCGGCTGTGGCATCGGCACCGGCGATGATGAATCTGCCTTCAATGCCGAAAAATCCCGCTACCACAAAGTTATCATCATGACGGACGCGGACGTGGACGGCTCGCACATCCGCACCTTGCTTCTTACCTTCCTCTACCGGCAGATGAAAGGCATCGTCGAACGCGGTTTCGTCTACATCGCCCAGCCGCCGCTCTACAA
>CAZIQP010000114.1:0-13018 GCA_964541315.1 uncultured Opitutaceae bacterium | reverse complement strand
GAATCAGGATGGCGGGATTCTTGAGAATCGCCCGGGCGATGGCGATGCGCTGGCGTTGCCCGCCGGAAAGTTTGACTCCACGGTCTCCCACCACCGTCGCGTAGCCTTCGGGAAACGCGCGGATGAATTCATCCGCATTGGCCTGCCGGGCCGCTTCGCGGATCGCGGTTTCGTCCGCGCCGGGCCGGCCGTAGACGATGTTCTCGGCAATGGTGCCGCCGAAGAGCAGCACGTCCTGCGGCACGATCGCCATCTGTCCGCGGAGCCAGTGCAGCGGATAGACGCGGGCCTCGCGTCCGTCGATGAGGAGGTGTCCGCTCTCCGGCTCGTAGAAACGCAGCAGCAGGGCGGTGACGGTGGATTTGCCCGCGCCACTCGGTCCCACGAGCGCGATCCGTTCGCCGGGACGCGCCGCCAGGCTGAGGGCATGCAGCACCTGGACTTCCGGCCGGGCCGGATAACGGAAATTCACCGACGCAAAGTTCACCTCGCCGCGCAACCGGACCGGCAGGTCGGCCGGGGCCAAGATCTTTGTTTCATCCTGATCGTGCTCGGTGGTTTCGCGCAAGAGTTCGCGGACGCGCTGCGTGGCGCCCACGGTTTTTTGAATCTGGCTGAACAACTCGGCCGACTGGCCCATCGCCCCGCCGACAAACGTGGTGTAGAGAACGAAACGGGTTAGTTCGCCCGCGCTGATGCCGCCGCTTTGGAGCAAGGTGGCGCCGAACCAGAGCACGATCACAATGCCGCCGAAGAGGGCCAAAATAAAGAAGGCGACGAACACCGCCCGCCAGCGCGCCGCGCTCAGTGCCGCGGCGAGCACCCGGGCGTTGGCGGACTCATAGCGGTGGAGTTCGTACGCTTCGTTGGCGAAGGCCTTGACGCTGGCGATGGCCTGCAAGGTTTCCTCCACAATCGTGTTGGTCGCGGCAAGCTGATCCTGGGTCTGCCGCGAATAGCGGCGCAGACGCCGGCCAAAAAATACCGCGGCGGCGATCAGCACCGGCAGGGAGCTGAGCATCACTGCGGTCAGACGACCGGAAGTGACCGCGATCAGTATGAGTCCACCGGTCAGGAACACCGACTGGCGGCAGAGCTGGGGCAGGGCGTCGATCAACGCCCCCTCGATCTGCGCGATGTCGGTGGAGACGCGGCTGGTCAGTTCGCCGACCCGGCGCTGGCCGAAGAAGGACATCGGCAGGGCGATCAGGCGTTGGTAGCATTCGCGCCGGAGATCCGCGAGAGCGCTCTGGCCCACGCGATTGAAGGAGAGCGCGCTGTTAAAGGAGGCGAGGGCTTGCAGCGAGACGGTGCCGACCAAAATCAACGCCACCTGATTCAGGCTGAGGGCGCCGAATACGGGCAGACTGGCCCCACCCGGCCGAAGGGCCGCATCGATCAAGGCTCCGGCCAGAAACGGAAAGGCCAGGCCGCAGCCCGCGCTGAAAAACAAGGTGGTGAGACCGGCAAAAAATCTCCGGCGATAAGGCCGCACATAACGCGCCAACGACAGTGCCTCGCGCAAACTCTCGCGGTTCAGCCTGGCCTTGGGCAGGCGGTCGAGGGCATTGTCTGCGGCAGAGGCATCGTGTCGTGACATGGTGGCTGGAACTTGTGGCTGGCTGGTGAAAACACAAGTCGCCCGAAGGCAAAATCAGGCCCGCTCCTGCCGCCGGCACAAAACGGCCTGCATCCCCAACAACAGGGGGTGTCCCCATCAGGTTACATTATCCCGCTGAATATTACCGGCTGAGCGGGTGGATTTGAAATTGCCATTGGCCCGTCTTAGGCGGATTAATTCCGGTTGCGTGCCTTCTGCTCCCGGTGCGCCCCCGTTCGTCGGGGTCCACCTCAGGCTTTCGATGAAATCTCCCACCCAATCCCCCGTCACCCGCCGCCATTTTTTGCAGACCGCCTCGCTCGCGGCTCTCGCTGCCGGCCTGCTGCCCCGTGGTTTGGCCAATGAAAACGCCGCCGCCCCGTCCCGTTTCAAAAATCTGGTCAACGACGGCCGCAAGCTGCGCGTCGCCTGCATCGGGATCGGCGGCAAGGGCTACAGCGACACCATGGCCTGCCTCGACGAGGAGATTGTGGCGCTCTGTGATGTCGATTTTATTAATGGGGGCCGGGCTTTTTCCGAATTGCCGCTGGTGCCTCGCTATCGGGATTACCGGCAAATGCTGGCGGAGATGGGAGATCGCATCGATGCGGTCACGGTGACCACGCCCGATCACATGCATTTCCCGATCGCACTCATGGCGATCGAGCTGGGCAAACACGTTTACGTGCAGAAACCGCTCACGCACACCATTGCGGAGGCGCGCATCCTGAAAGCTGCCGCAGCCAAGTACGGCGTGGTGACCCAGATGGGCAACCAGGGCCACGCCAATGAAGGAACACGTCTTACCAAGGAGTGGATCGAGGCGGGAGTGATCGGCACGGTGCACGAGGTGCATTTCTGGACCAACCGCCCGATCTGGCCCCAGGGCGTGCCGATTCCCGACCCCGAGCCCGGCCGCGACACCGTGGACTGGAATCTCTGGCAGGGCGTCGCCCCGGAACGCGGCTACAGCAGCAAAATCATGCCCTTTAACTGGCGCGGCTTTTGGGATTACGGCTGCGGTGCGCTGGGCGACATGGGTTGCCACATCATGGACGCTGCCTTCTGGGCGCTTGATCTCCGCGGCAACTGCCGGGTGAGCGCGGTCAGCGAAGGTTCCACCGAGGTCAGTTGCCCGCGGTCGTCGGTCGTGACCTACGAGTTTCCGCAGCGGGGGAATCGCGCGCCGGTCAAAGCCGTCTGGCACGATGGTGGCAACAAGCCGCCCGTGCCGAAGGAACTCGGGTCCGCCGGCAAGCTTTCCGATGGCGGCTCGCTCATCTTCGGGGACAAGGGCGCCATCTACGACACCGACGACTACAACGCCGCGCCGCGCCTCATCCCGGAGGAGCGCATGAAGGCGTTCACCGACCGGCCCAAGCGCACGATCCCCCGCGTGCCCAAAGCCAATCCCCATCTCGAATGGATTGCCGCCTGCAAAGGCCTGGGCCCCGCACCCGGTTCCAATTTCATCGACCACTCCGTCGACCTCACCGAGTTCGTGCTGCTCGGCAACGTCGCCATTCGCGCCGGCCAGCCCATCGAGTGGGATTCAGCGAAAATGACCTGCGCCAACCTGCCTGCGGCCGATCGCTTCCTGCGCAAATCCTACCGCGTCTACTGATCCTCTTGCGGACATTTTCACCATGAAAAACATTTCCTCACTGTTTCTGGGCGCCGTATTGCTGGCCGGCCCGCTGGTTCAAACCGTGCGGGGTGATGATAAATCTTCCGCCGCCACCCCTCCCGGCTTCAGCGCCGATGTCCATGCGGTGTTTGCCCCCGGTCGCGGCAAAGATTCTCAACGCTGGCCGGCGCCGCAGCCCCTGTTTGCCCGCGATCTCAGCAACGCGGAGATGCAGCCGGGGGCCTGGGCTTTCAACGCCGACGGCGTGCTCGCGCCGACCCGCGCTGCCGGCGCCCCCGCCAAGGGTGATCTATGGACCAAGGAAAGCTACGGCGACTTCGCCGTTTCGCTTGAATTCCGCACGCAGGAGAAATCCAACAGCGGCGTCTTGCTTCGCGCCAGTGACATTGCCGACTGGCTCCAGAATTCCATTGAGATCCAGATTCTTCAGGGCGATGACGACAAGCCCGTGCATCTCGTCGGGGCGGTCTTTGATGTCGCCGCGCCCGCCCGCCAGGTGCCGATCACACCCGGTGCGTGGTATCGCTACGTCATCATCGCCAAGGGCGGCAAGATCACCATCGTGTTGAACGGCGAGGAACTCAACAAGGTGAATCTCGACCAATGGAAGGAGGCCGGGCGCAACCCCGACGGCACCGCGAACAAATTCACGAAGGCTTACAAGGACATGGCCCGCTCCGGTCGCATCGGCCTGCAGGATCACGGGACTCCGATTGAGTTCCGCAATTTGTTCATCGAGCCTCTGTGAGGCCCCCTGCTTCTCCTGATCGAAATATCTCAGCACCCAACGTCATGAACACCGACACCCCTGAATCCGAACCCAAATCCGGCTGCGGACTCGAGGCCTACGCCTCCAGTTGCGCCTTCCTGCTGCTCCGTCTCTGGCTGGGCATGCGCGCCATCGTGACCGGGCTCGACAAATTTGCCGGCAAGGTTTCCGAGCAGAAACCGCTCCTCGATGAATTCGGGCAGCCCGACATCAACGGCACGATGGTTGCCGTCGAGCACAAGGTTTACGCGTTGAAATATTATCAGGGCATTCCCGCCGCGCTCCAATCCAAGTTCGCCGCCGAGCCGCTGCTGCCCGCCTTCCTGCTGAAGCCTTACGGCGCCCTGCTCGGTTACG
Source organism: uncultured Opitutaceae bacterium (assembly GCA_964541315.1). Taxonomy (GTDB): domain Bacteria; phylum Verrucomicrobiota; class Verrucomicrobiia; order Opitutales; family Opitutaceae; genus Didemnitutus. The sequence continues at coordinate 8,644 of CAZIQP010000114.1, read as the reverse complement.
CGCTGATCATCGCCGGCCTGACGCTCGTGCTCGGCATCGCCACCCGCACCTCGCTTTTTATCCACGGCCTGATTTATGTCAGCCTCACCTTTGGCCTCGTGCTGATCAACGAGAGTGGCGGCGTGGCCTGGCTCGGCATCCACCTGCTGCTCGTGGTCGCCGCCCTCCGGCTCGCCCGGCACGACCGCTTTGCCCTGACCAAACGCTGGTAAACCTTCCGATGAAATCCTCGACTCCTCCTTCTCCCGCGCCGGATGTCAACCGGCGCGAATTTGTGAAAGCCGGCCTGCTCGTGGGCGGCGGCATTTTGCTCGGCGCCCCCGCCATCCTGCGCGCGCAAACGCCGAAAGCCGATGCGCTCCAGGTCGCCCTCGTGGGTCTTGGCGTGCAGGGCCGCGTGCTGCTCGACGCCATGCTCGGAATTCCCGGGCTGAACTTCCGCGCGGTCTGCGACATCTGGTCCTTCAGCCGCACTTACGGCCAGAACCGCCTGGGCAAGGCGGGCTTCAAGGTCGAGGCTTACTCCGATATCGAGGACATGCTCGCCAAGGAAAAAGGCCTCGATGCCGTCGTCATCGCGACGCCGGATTTCTGGCACGCTCCGCATACCACGCTCTGCCTCAAGGCCGGGCTCAACGTCTATTGCGAGAAGATGATGTCGAACACCGTCGAGGGCGCCCGCTCGATGGTCCGCGCCATGCGCGAGTCCGGCAAGCTTTGCCAGATCGGCCACCAGCGCCGCAGCAACCCGCGTTATATCCACGCGCTCGACAACATTATTAAGAAAGCCCGTCTGCCCGGCCGTCTCACCAATGCCAACGCGCAGTGGAACCGCGCCGTCACGCCGGATGCCGGCTGGCCCAAGAGCGCCGAGATCCCCGCCGATGTCCTGAAAAAATACGGTTTCAAGGATATGCACCAGTTCCGCAACTGGCGCTGGTTTCGCGATCTTTCCGGCGGGCCGATCTCCGATCTCGGCGCCCACCAGATCGACGTCTTCAACTGGTTTTTCGAGTGCAGCCCCACGAGCGTCATCGCTTCCGGAGGCGTCGATTACTACAAGGGCCGCGAATGGTACGACAATGTGATGGCGATCTTCCAATACGACCGGCCGGAGGGCACCGTTCGCGCCTTCTATCAGGTGCTCACCACCACGAGCGCCGGCGGCGGCTACTTCGAGCAGTTCATGGGTGACGAAGGCTCGGTCAAAATTTCCGAGAATCCCTCCCTGACCAAGATTTTCCGGGAAGACCGCGCGTCATCCGACTGGGAAAAATGGGTCGAGCTCAACTACATCAAGAAAAGCGCCGCCGCCGCCGCGCCGCCCGCCCCCGGCAAAGTCGACGTGCGCGAAACGGCTCCGCTCGTGGCCTTCGAGCTGCCCATCGTCCTCGACAAGCCGCTCCATCAGCCGCATCTCGAAAATTTCTTTGCCGCCATCCGCGGCCAGGCCAAACTGAACTGCGATGCCGAACACGCGTTCACGAGCGAAGCCGCCATCTTCCAGGTCAACCCGGCGGTCGCCGCCCGGGCCGCCTACGACTACAAACCCTCCGACTTCATCGTCTGATTCCTCCACCATGAAAAAACTCTCCCTCCTCCTCCCGCTGTGCCTCGCCGCTCTCGCCGCCCGTGCGGACGAAGCCCTCACCCCGCTCAAGATCGAGTTCCCGCCGCCCATGCTCACGGGCACTCCGGTCCCGGCCAAGCTCGCGAATCTTGAGGCGCCGAACGCCAAACCGCCCCAGGTGATGGTGCCGGCCGGCGTCACCAATCTCGCCAGGGGAAAAAAGGTCACTTCGTCCGACCCGGCGCCGGTCATCGGCGATCTCTCGCTCATCACCGACGGAGAAAAACAATCCGAGGAGGGCTACTTCGTGGAACTCGACCGCGGCCTCCAGTGGGTGCAGATCGATCTCGGCGCGTCCGCCGAGCTTTACGCCATCGCCGTCTGGCATTACCACTCCCAGGCCCGGGCCTACCTGCAGATGATCGTGCAGGTTTCCGACGACCCGGAGTTCAAGAAGGACGTCCATACGCTCTTCAACAACGACGACCAGAACGCCGCCGGATTTGGTGTCGGCACTTCGCCCGCCTATATGGAGAAAAACACCGGACGGGTGATCCCGGCGAACAAGACCGTCGCCCGCTATGTCCGCCTGTACAGCGCGGGCAACACCGCCAACCAGCTCAATCACTACATCGAGGTCGAAGTCTTTGGCCGACCCCGCCCATAGTCGCCGGCTCTTTTTATTCGCCGCCGCGCTCCTGCTGGTCGGCGCGGCGTTTTTGCGTTTCCAACAGATCGGCCGCCGGTCCTTTCACGCCGACGAGGCGGTCCAGGCCTACCAGACGTGGCAACTGCTGCGTGGCGAAGGCTACACCTATGATCCTGCGGACAAACACGGGCCATTTCTGTACTATGCTGCCGTTGGCTTAGCGAAAATCTCTGGCTGGTCGCCCGCGTCGCTCAACGAAACCCGCCTGCGCTCCTTCACGCTTTTCGCCGGACTCGGGACGCTCGCGCTCATCTTGGCCAACGCGGCCCGGTTGGGCCGCGCGACGGTGCTTGTCGGTTCCGCCCTGCTTGCGGTTGCGCCGCTCGCGATCATTTACGACACTTGTTTCATTCAGGAAGCTTGGTTTTGTTTTTTCACCTGGGCGCTGTTCTTTGCGGCGCTGCATTGGCGGGAGAAGCCGACTTTTCCGGGAGCATTGCTTGTCGGTGCGCTGGCCGGACTGATGCAGGCGACGAAGGAAACATCGGTGCTGCACTTCGCCGCGTTGGGCGTGGCGTTGATGGCGGTGCGACCCCGGTCGGAATGGACGAGGCTCTGGCCCGGCGGGTTGGCGGCATTGTTCGCGGCGCTCTTCGTCTACGTCATTTTCTATTCCGCCTTTTTCACCCGTTGGACGGGCGTGGCGGACGGGATTCTCTCTTACTTCAACTACACGGCTCGCGCCGCGGGCAGTGCGCACGACCAGCCGTGGCACTATTATTGGTCGATGCTCTGGCTGCACACGCGTGAGGGTGTGCATTGGGGCGAACCGCTGCTCCTGATCGCGGCCTTGATTGGAGCCGGTTTCGCCTTCACCCGGCGCGCGAATCCGGCCCAGCGCGCCCTCGCGGTTTTTACGCTCACGTTGCTTTTTTTGTACAGCGTCATTCCCTACAAGACGCCCTGGCTTCTGCTCACGCCTTATGCGGGCCTGACGCTGCTCGCCGGTTACGGTGTGCGGCAGATGGCGGACGGTCTTCCGGGCGGATTCGCCCGCTACGCTCCGGCGGCTTTCGCTTTTGTTCTGGTCGTTGCGGGTGTCTGGCGGAATTTTCCGGCGCTCAGCCGGTACGCCGCCGACGACCGTAATCCGTACGTCTATCAGCCCACGTCGGCCGATCTGGCGCGGTTGGTGACGGCGGTTGCGGCGATGCCGGCCGATCGGAAGATTGCCGTGGTCAGCCCCGACCATGCGTGGCCGTTGCCGTGGTATTGGCGTGATCGGGCTTCGACCGGTTATTTTGCCACACCGCCGGCCAATCTTTCCTCCTACGATCTGGTTCTCTTCGATTCCCGGTTCGATTCGCCGCTTCCGGCCTCGGTCACGGCTTTCGGTCTCCGGCCCAACGTGGTCCTCTGGTGTACCGCCCGATGAATTTCCGGCTGCAACTTCCGCCCGGGCTTACCGCCTGCGTGCATTCGGCCATGGCGACCGAATTTGTTTTTCACCTGGGCGGACATGAAACGGCGTATCTCCGGCAGGCGGCGGCCGAAGCCTTTGCCCTGATCGATCAGCTCGAAGCCAGGCTGAGTTTTTACCGCGAGTCGAGTGATGTGACGCGGATCAACCGCGCACCCGCCGGTGCGGAAATATCCGTCGGGCCCGATACGATCGCCTGCCTGACGCTGGCGGCCGAAGCCGCGCGCCTGACCGATGGAGCCTTCGACGCTTTTATTGGCCGGGCTTCACTCGCCGCGAAAAATCAGGAAGTCCCGCTCCACCTCGCTGACGCCCCCGGGCCGGGCGAGGGCGATGCACCCGGTCCGGTGGTGAGTCTGCATCCCGAGGCAGGCATCGTTGGCAAACTTCGCTCCGGGCCGTGGCTTGATCTCGGTGCGCTCGGCAAGGGTTATGCGCTCGACCAAGCCGCCGCATTGCTGGCCGACTGGGATATCACGGACGGCTGTCTCATCGCCGGCGGCAGCAGTCTGCGCGGGCTGGGCGGTCCTGGCTGGTGGTTGGAAATCGATCTGGCCAAGGCGCCGCTGGCGTTGCCCGGGGCATTTTGTCTGGGCGCTTCCGGTTTTCTTTTTCAACCGGGCCACATCATCGATTCCCGTCCGACGCCGGTAAATACTGCCACCACCCGCGCTCTCGTGCTGGCCTCGGGCGCGGCCCTGGCCGATGCGCTGAGCACGGGGGCGATGTTGCTGGCCCCCGCCCAACTCGCCCGGCTCACGCGCGATCAGCCGGACGTCGCCAGCCTCGTGGTGGATGCCATCGGACAACGGCACCGCCATGGCCCGCCTTTCGCATGATTCCTTCCGATACCTTGCTCGTGATACCGACCTGCCGTGATGGCGACCGGCTGGTCGGGTTTTTGCCCGAACTCTGCGCCGAGCTTGCCCAAGGCCCGGGTGGAGTGCAGTTGCAGATCGTGGACGATGGCTCGTCCGCCCGGGAGCAAATGGGGCTGGCCAAAGAGATTGATCGGATGCGGTGCGAACACCCGTTTCTCCAGCCGCTGCTCGTGCAGCCGGAAAATCATGGCAAGGGGCACGCCATCCGCGTCGGTTGGGCCGCCCTGCCAAACATGCGCTGGCTGGCTTTTGCCGATGCTGATGGTGCCGCGCCGGCGTCCGAGGTTGTCGCGCTGTTGCAAGCCGCGCGGCACTCCGCTTCCCCGGCAATTTTCATTGCGGTGCGCACGGATCAGCCGGGCAAGGTGGTCACGCGTTTCTGGCATCGTCGCATCGGCAGCCGGGCTTTCAACGCGTGGGTGCGGTTCAGCCTCGGCTTGGAATTGCCCGACACGCAATGCGGCCTGAAGGTGATTCCCGCCTCCTTTTTCGTGGAGAATGAATGGGCTGAAAACGGTTTTGCCTTCGATCTCGAGCTGCTGATGCGGGCGCGCGAGGCCGGCTTGCCCGTCATCACCCGGCCCATTGCCTGGCACGAACAGGCGGGTTCTTCGCTGGGCGTCGGCGCGATGTTTGGTCTGTTCGCCGCCGCCTGGCGCCTGCGAAAGACCAAAATCCGGGCCAAGCCCGCCATTTTTGTGGCCAATTAAATTGCGCAAACGCCTGCCATTGTTTTCATGGCGGGCTTCACCCTAAACAAACTCCTCCATCCCCTATGAAAAAACACCGCTTCCTCGCTGTCTTCAGTCTGATCCTTGCGCTGACCCCCGCCCTCATCCGGGCGCAGACCGATGCCCCCAAGCAAGACAAACCCGCCCAGGAAAAACCCAAGCATCCGCAGACCGAACTGGAAAAATCGATGGATATCATGGGCAAGGCCTGGCGCAAATTGCGCAAGCAGGCAGCCGATCCGGCGCAAAACGCCAGCTCCCTCGAGCTGATGGTCACCATCAAGGCGGCGGCCCAGAACAATCTCAAATACACGCCCGATCTCGCCCGCGACATCCCCGCCGACAAGCGCGACGCGTTCATCGCCGGCTACCAGGAGAAGATGAAGCAAACCATCGCGGCCTTCGACCAGCTTGATGCCGCCTTCAAGGCCGGCGACAACAAGGCCGCCGGTGAGCTCATCGCCAAAATCGGCATCATGCAAAAAGAAGGGCACAAGGAGTACAAGCGCCCCGAGTAAGTGCAGTTTTTTGCGCCGGTCATCAAGCCCCTTTGATGACCGGCTGTTGTCGGGACTTGTTTTGCAGAGGGTAGGGCGCGACCGCTGGGCGCGCCGAATCACATTCAAGGCGGGCCCGGCCACCGAGGCGAACGCACTCGGTGCGGTACCACCCTACCAGCAATCACTGGCTGCTTTCTCCCCATGAACTCCGCACCCGCCATTTCCCGCCGCAAGTTTCTCCAGACTTCCGCCGCCGCCGCGTCACTCTTCGTGCTGCCGCGTTTTGCCATCGCCCAATCCGGCCCGGCGGCCAGCCGCAGGCTGAACCTCGCGTTCATCGGCGGCGGTGGCATCGCCGACATCGCGTTCGACGGCTGCATGGGCGAGAACTATGTCGCCATCTGCGACGTGGATGATGCCCGGGCAGAGAAGAATTTCGCCAAGTATCCCGAAGCAAAACGTTTCAAGGATTACCGCGTCATGCTGGAAAAGATGCACAAGGAGATCGATGCGGTGATCGTTTCCATCCCGGACCACAGCCACTTCGGGGCCGCTTATCTCTCCATGCAGCTCGGCAAGCACGTCTATGTGCAGAAGCCGCTGACGCACGACATCTGGCAGGCCCGCACGCTCCGCCGCGCCGCGCACCATTTCAAGGTCATCACGCAGATGGGCAACCAGGGCCACACCACGGAGGGCATCCGCCTCGTCAAGGAATGGTACGAGGCCGGCATCCTCGGCGAAGTGCGCGAAGTCCATGCTTGGTTTGACGGGCCGGATTTCGCCAAGGGGCCGTACTTCAGCATTCCGTCCGCCTTTCCGCCGCCCACCGCCCAGCCGCCGCCCACGCTCGACTGGGATCTCTGGCTCGGGCCGGCGAAGAAACGCAAATACAGCCCGGCCTACGCGCCGCTCACCTGGCGCGGCTGGTGGGATTTTGGCTGCGGTGAATTGGGCGACTGGGCCTGCCACACGCTCGATGCGCCGTTCTGGTCGCTTGATCTCGACGCCCCCACGCGCGTCACGGTCGAGAACCTCGAGCCGATCGCCGAAGGATTCGTGCCGCGCTCGTCGCACATAAAATTCGAATTCCCCGCACGCGGGGCCAAGCCGCCGGTCGCGCTGCATTGGTATGATGGCGGGCAGCATCCTGCGCCGCCGCTCGACTGGGACCGCAAGCAGCCGTTCCCCAAGAGCGGCATGCTCATGATCGGCAACAAAACCACTTTGCTGACCGGCGAGCGCCCCGACAGCCCGCGCCTGCTCCCCGACAGTTTGTGGGAGGAGTTTAAGCTGAACCTGCCGGCGAAGACGATTCCCCGTGTCAAAGGCGGGCCGTTCCAGGAATGGATCCGCGCGATCAAGGAGGAAGGTCCGCTGCCCGGCTCCAATTTTGATTATTCCGCCCGGCTCACCGAGATGTCGCTCGTCGGCGTGATGGCCCAGCGCACCAACCACGACATCGAGTGGGACGCCGCCAATATGCGCGTCACGAATCATGAAGGCATGGAGCACATCATCCGCCAACCCGCCCGCCGCGGCTGGGACTTCGGCGCGGAGGTCTGGCGGACGTGAGGACAAGTCGCGTTGCCTTCGTTACCTCTTTGACCTGCGGCGCAAAGATCCGCCGCAGGCCCACGAGAAATCGAAGATTGCCGCCGAAGGACTTTGAAGATTTCATTGTTAAATGACCCCCGGAGCGCAAAGACTCGTTTTCGAGTCCCACTGACACTGTTCGGCAAAAGACGCCATGCGCACATTTATTGTCCATCGCAAGAAAGGAGAATCGCTGCGTTATCAAGCCTATGGATATTCTGAAGACCCAGACGCCAGTCGCATCTTTTTCCACAAGAAGGAAGACAAGAGCGATAGAGACTGTTTTGTCATGCTTGGTGAAATTTCGGGCGTAGATGAAGAATCGTCGCCCGTTCAAGAGATCGATTTCGATGAGCAGCTTCGGTCTAGTCCTGCCCTACGCGAAGCGCTGCGCCGAAAGCTCGACCAAGCCGAAAAAACTGATGCACCGAAGAAAGCATAGCCAATCACCGGGACCAATGCCGGGGCACAGCCCCGGCATTGGTATCTTGGCCGTTGGACAGAGAAATACTCAATGAGTGAGTCCGTCAGACACGTTAGCGACAAGGAATTTGGAGACCTCCTATTGAAGAAGGAGGCAGAAGCTCGTGCGGAAGTAGAACACTACCGAAAGAAGATTAAGATCATCGTTTGGGTCGCGGTATTGATCCCGATTGTCACATGGCATTGGATTATGTGTCTCACTTCTCCGACGTATTTGGTGCCAGACGAAGTTGAGACCAAAGTTTTGTGGCTTCACAATCGCCATTGGTTCAAACCTGAAACCGTAGAGCGGATTGAGGCACGGCACACGGACTACGGCACTGTTGAATGGATGAAGAAATATCCAAATGGGGAGTGGTCCCAAGCATTCCAATGGAAAGAGGATTAGGAAAAGGGCCGAACAAAATGCCAGGGGCAGAAAAAAGGGCGCGATCATATGGGGTCTGGCCGTGTTTTGTTAGTTTTTGGTTCGGTTCGCTTGGTGAAGGTAGCCCCGCAAGGTAGCCGAACCGCCAAGTTGAAGCCGATCAGCCAGCCACCCGATCGACGCGCCCGACTCTTGGCGGATCCGCGCCGCCAACTTGATTTTCCAGGCGATCTCTTAAGACGTCATGTCTTGACTCTTGACAAGCCGATGCCGAATTCTGCTTTCTGTCAAAAGTCAAGACGTGACGTCTTCACTTCCCTCCGCGGACTGGCCGGGTACGAGCCGGTGATAGGTTACAAACGATCCGGGGTGATAGGTGACACTTTG
>CAZIQP010000113.1:0-13134 GCA_964541315.1 uncultured Opitutaceae bacterium | reverse complement strand
TAAGTTCGGGAATGTGATTTCTCTTCTCGATGATCGGAGTCACGATCAATTGCACCCGGTTCAAGCCCGCGACCAACCGGGCCGGATCAAGCCGCAGCGCCAGTCCGGCGGCGGACGTATCCACGTCATGGGCCAGCTCACGGCCGTTCAGCCAGAGCGTGGTTTGGGAACCGAGGGAGGGCAAAAACAATTCCAAGCCAACACCAGCCGGCACGGTTTTCAGCGGGAACGTTCCGCTCAGATCATAAATTTCCCCGGCTTTGGGCAAAGGCGCCAGCCAATTGCCGAGGCTGGTGAAGGGCTCGAGTTTGTCCGAAGCGGAAGGCTGTGCCGTGCCTGCGGGTGCGATGCGGCCACGCCAGTCTTCCACTGTGAGCAGCGTGATGCCCGGGTTGAATTGCTCCAGATCGTGCGACGAAGGATCACCATTGCCCACCCCGATGATCCGTCCGCCGACGACTTCGAAGTTCACGGCGTTGGCGGCGGTCGGCACTGTGCGGCCCTGCGCGTCGCGAGCGGAAACCGTGTAGACCATTACATCCGTGCCATCGGCATTGATCGTTGTCCGGTCAGGAGCGAGCACGAGCGAGACCGGTTCCCCCGTGGTCTCGACACGGGTGGTCTCAACAACTTTTCCGCCCCGGTAGCCACGGGCTTCCAACGTACCGGGCTGGTAAACCACGTTCCATTCCAGGTGGCCGTTGACGGGCATTTCTTTTTTCCCGAGAGACTTCCCGTTCAGCAGCAACTCAACTGCCTCATGATTGCTGTTGGCGGTGACGATGATTTCCTGGCCTTCCTTGCCGGGCCAGTTCCAATGCGGGAAGACGTGCAGCACAGGGGCGTCCGACCACCAGGCTTGCAGGTAATAGAAACTGTCCTTGGGAAAGCCGCAGGTGTCCATGATGCCGAACTGCGAGCCGACGGCCGGCCAGCCAAACGGCGTGGTCTCACCGCGGTAATCGAAACCGGTCCAGAAGAAGACCCCGGCGAGAAACGGATGCGCAGCATAATATTTCCAGCCGCTCTCCGCATTGCCGCCCGAAGAACCGTCGAGCTGCGGCGACAGGAAAGCCCTCGCCCGGTCGTCAAAATATATTCCCCGCGTGCCCTGGGTGGTGGTCTCCTCGGTGCCAAGGATGATTTGTTTCGGGTAATCTGCGTGTTGTTTCTCGGGATTGCCCTGCTTGAGGTAGTTGACCCCCGCCGCCTCGATGGTGGAGGAAATGCCACCCCAGCCGCCGCTGATCGCCGCCGTGATCGGGCGGGTGTGATCGAGGCGTTGCGCGAAGGCCTGCACCGAGGCCGCGATGTGCGCCCCCTTGATATTGCCTTCAATGCCCCATTCCTCGTTGCCGATCGACCAAAGGATGACACTGGGATGATTGCGGTCGCGGCGGATCATCTGCTCCATCTGGCCGAGCGGCTCCGGGCTCGGCTCCATCAGGCGATTTTCATCAATCACCAGCATGCCGAGTCGGTCGCAGGCATCAAGCAGCTCGGGGGCCGGAGGATTGTGCGAGCAACGATAGGCGTTGCTGCCCATTTCCTTCAGCCGGGCGATCCGAAAATCCTGCAATGCATCAGGCAGCGCCACGCCGACGCCGGCGTGATCCTGGTGGTTGTTCGTGCCCTTGAGCTCGACGCGCTTTCCATTGAGAAAGAATCCGTGGTCCGGATCGAAGCGAATGGTGCGGATGCCGAAATTCGTGACGTAATGATCCACCACCGCACCGCCGGCATGTATGGTCGTGACCAGACGGTGCAGTGCCGGAGTCTCGATCGACCAAAGCCGCGGTCGGGACACGGTGAGAACACAGGAAAATTCATTGGCGACGCCTGCGGCCAGGGACAATCCGCGCAGCATGCCTGTGGCCACCACGCGGCCATCAGGGTCCACCACGCTTTGCTCGACATCGAACGTCGCGGAGGCCGTGCCGTCGTTGGCGATCGTGGTGCGCGTGGTTACGCTGGCCGTGTCTGACGCCACCTCCGTGGTGACAAACGTGCCCAGAGGTGCCACATGCAACGGCGATGTCTTGTCCAGCCAGACATGACGATAGATGCCTGCTCCTTCATAAAACCAGCCTTCCTCCATCGTCGCATCCACCCGCACCGCGATGACGTTTTCTCCCCCGTAGTTGAGATAATCTGTCAGATCATAGCGGAAGCCCGTGTAGCCGCTGGGCTGTCGTCCGAGATAAAAGCCGTTCACAAAAACGACCGAGTCACGATACACGCCGTCAAATTCCACGCTGATGCGCCGGCCCAGATCGGCAGCGGGAATGGCAAAGGTTTTCCGATACCAGCCAACGCTGCTGTCCGGAAAATTCCGTCCCACCGATTTGTTGCCATGGCTCGAACTGCCGTTGGCGTCGAAAGGCGTTTCCACCGCCCAGTCGTGCGGCAGATCAAGCCGGCGCCACGCGGCGTCATCAAATTTCTCCGCAGCCGGGCCATCGCCAAAACCCGCCTTCGCCAGATAGGAAAAATAGCCCGTGCCATGGTTGAAATCGCGGGCGGGATCGGAGGGATGCCCGAAGGCAAAACGCCAGCCCGAGTCCATTGGCAGTTTTTCGCGGGGCGCAATGACCTCGGCCGGCAAAACAGCGGTCAGAAAAAATGGCGCGGCCACCACGGCAAGGAAACGGAATGGGGAGATCATAGGGGAATCGGAATCGAATCAGAATTTCGCCGGCAGGTCGAGTTCCTGAGCAGGGGAAAAGCCTGCCGCCCAAGTTTCGGTGTGGTCGCCGAATTAGCGTACCAGCGCGCCGCCGCAAATGACCTGATCCACCGGGTTCCCGCCAAATTCATAGGCCAGTTGGCGTTCGTCCTTGTGCCGGAGCAGAATCAGATCGGCGCGCTGGCCGGGTTCGATCGTGCCTCGATCGGAGAGGCCCAACACCGCGGCGGCGTTGACCGTGGCCGCCACGATGGCTTCCGCGGGCGACAATCCGCAATACCGCACGGCCAGGGCGATGGCAAAAGGCATCGAATGCGTCGGCGCGGTGCCCGGATTGCAATTCGTCGCCAGCGCCAGCGCGCCGCCGGCATCGGCAAAAAATCCCGCGCGGGCATAGCGTCCGTGCGAGTGAAATCCGGTGCAGGGCAAAATCACGCCGACGGTGCGCGACTGGGCGAGCGCCAGCAGATCGGCCTTGGTCGAGGCCTCCAGATGGTCGACGCTGCGCGCACCCAGCCGGATGGCCTCGGGCAACATGCCGAGCGAAGCAAACTGATCGGCGTGCACCCGGACCGGATGATGCTTCGCGGCTTTTTCGAAAAATCTCACGCACGCCTCGACGCTCCAGGCACCTGGTTCGCAATACGCATCCACCGCGATGTCGGGAAATTCCCTGGACACGGCCGGCAGCATTTCCTTCACCACCATGCGGGCATACTCCTCCAGCTCGCCCTCGAACGCATGGCCCAGCAGCGCGGTGGGCACGATGGTGCCGGGCCATTCGTTGCCGGCCCGGACGATGGCGCGCAGCATCTTCATCTCCTCCTCGATCTGCAGGCCGTAGCCGCTCTTGATTTCAACCGTCGTCGTGCCGTCGAGCAGCAGCGCCTCAAGCCGGTTTTTGAGATGGGCCGCCAATTGTTTCTTGGTGGCCTCGCGCACGGCCCGCACCGTGGCCATGAGCCCGCCGCCATTCTGGATTATTTTCGCGGAGGGCACACCCTGCAGTTTTTGTTCCCACTCGGCCAGGCGGTCGCCGGCCCAGCAGATATGGGTGTGACAATCGACAAAGCCCGGCATCAGCACGCGCCCCACAGCCTCGATCACTTCGCACCCCGCGGGTGCCTCCAGCCTGGGCCCGACCGCGCTGATTTTGCCATCCGCCACGAGCACATCGCCTTGGGGCATGACCCCCAGTTCGGCCAGTTCTTTGCCGCGGCGAAGACGGTTCAGCACGGCCGATCCGGCATGGACCGGTGGTGCGAGAGTAAGGACACGGGCATTGCGGATGAGCAGACTCATTGAATATTCAGAGTGGGATATGAAACAGCCGAGACCCGGAGTTGACCAGAAAAACTCTCGTTAAAAGCAACCGGGCATTCCTCCGCAATTTTCCCGATTAAAACTGAAAAAACACACATGCCCAACAATCGCCCGTTGGAGGCAAGCAACATTTTTTAAGCATAAAAAAGCTTCAGGCCGAATGACCTGAAGCTTGGCTGATTTCGGTGGAGCGGCTGATTATCTGGTGTTTTTCTTGGCCCGTTTGTCGGCCCTTTTCTGATCGAGGGTTTTCAGCGGCTGTTTCTTCGTCTGTTTCTTGGAGTTTTGTGTTTTAGCCATGGTTATGATTTTAGTTCGTGGGGTTGTTGTGTGACTGAGGGTCAAGGATACCAAGCCGTCAGAGCCCGGTCGAGGTTATTACCGGGAACCGCATGCGAAGCGGCGAAAGCCGCCCTGCCGATCTGGGCGCCTGCTCAGTGCGACACGTGGGAAAATTTTTCGTCGAGCGCCCGGAGCCGTCGCGAAAGGTCACGGGCCAGATTGAGCATCACGATGCCGTACTGGTCGGGCCGGTGCCGGTAAAGCCGGTGAAAATCCGTGCCCTTGAGCGTGCTGACCGTCACCTCGTCGGCCGCGACCACACTCGCGGATCGCACGACGCTTTCGACCAGGCTCATTTCGCCAAAGAATTCGCCCGGACCCAGGCGCGCCAGTGTCACCGCCTGCCCGGTGCCGTGATTCTTCACCACCACCACCGATCCGCTGGTGAGAAAAAACATCCGGTTGCCCGGTTCGCCTTCACCGACGATCATGCCTCCGGCGGGATAGTGCTCCTCCCGGGCAAGGGAGTGGAGAAACTGGATAGCCTCCTCGTCGAGGCCCGCCATCACCGACACGTTCTTCAGAAAATTTTTGGGCAATGTTTGCATAATTCCATTCAGACAGCCGGTCCCCTATTTGGGGTCGGACCGGACAAACGGGAAAATGCCGTCCGGGCCGACCGACCTCTGCCGTCATCCCTTACTTCGACACCGGGCATGCATTGGAAAAGAAAAATTTAATGTGATTTGGCGCCAAACGATCCGACCACGTCCTGAAAGCGCCGCCGGTTATCCTCCGACGCTTCCATCAGCGCCTCGTGCGCCGACACGATCAAGTCGGAGCACACCGCCGGAGTGGCATTCAAATTGACGGCCAGCGGGGTGTCGGTCTCCGGCGCAGCCTCCCCGCTGATTTGAAAATGCTCGAATATCCCCATCTCCCGCAACTGGGCACGCACCCGCTCTCCGGGGCGGTGCAGCACCAGTTTTTTCGCATACTGATAAATAATCCCGAGCATCGTCGAATCGAGCGCCTGGCAGTCGACCAGCTCAACCCGGATCGGCCCGGTGCCCTCGCTCTCCGCCTTCGTGATGAGCCGGCGGACAGCGGTCGCCACCTGCCACGTCGTCAAGCCGCTCAGCCGGATCACACAGGTCGCCGCACTCCAGCCGGCCGCAATATTGCCCGGCGTTTGGCTGATGGTTGGCACAACTGCGGATGGCAGCACCACCCGCACCGATTCCTCTGCGGGCTGCCCGGCGAGGTCGCCGGCAGCGGCACGGGACGCGTCAGTCCGGCTGATGACGATAAAAGTCATGTCATCCGCCGAAGGCTGTTCATCGAGGTGGTGGCGCAAGGAATTCTCAAGGGCATGACCGATCAGACCGGCCTTTTTGCCGTGCTGCCCGGCCAGTGTTTCGCAAAGCCGCGCGGCGGTGAACTCACTCCCGCCCTCAAACCGCGCCTCCGAAACGCCGTCGGTATAGAGCAGCAGGGAATCGCCGGGCATGAGCGTCGTTGTCGTGGTGGTGTAGCCGCCGGTTTGCCGCATGCCAAGGACCGGTCCGCTGATCGCGAGCGGCTGGGCGACGCCCGGGCCGTTCACCACAATGGGCGGCGGATGCCCGGCGCTGGCCAGGGCGAGGGTACCCGTCTTCGGATCAATCACCGCATAGAGCATGGTGACCAGAATGGGCGGATCAAACGCCTCTTCGAGCAGCGCCTGGTTCAAAAACGCAAGCGCCTTGGCGGGCGTGCCCAGAACCTCGTAACTGGCCTGGAGCAGACGGCGGGGCTGCAGAAGCTCGCGCAGCATGATCGTGATCATTGCGGCGCTGACCCCGTGGCCCGCGACATCCACGAGATAAATCGCCAGACGTCCGTCCCACAGCGGCAGAGCGTTGAAGAAATCCCCGCCCAGGCGTTCGCACGGGCTGTAGTAGCCAAAAACATCAAACCCCTCCAGCGGCGGAAACGCGGAGGGAAGCAGCTTGCGCTGCACGCGCTGCGACTGGCGAAGATCGGCCGCAAGCATCGCCTCCTGCTGCCGCAACTGCCCGTAGGCGGTGTGCAGTCGGGTGAGACTGGTTTCCAATTTCGCGTTTTGGTTTTTCAGATCTTCGAGCAAGGCATCGCGTTCGCGCACGAGGCGGCGGCTGGTGGCGGCGCGCTCGATGACAACGGCAAGCACGGCCAGATCGGCGAAAGGCTTGTCGAGGAAATCAAACACCCCGATCTTCATCGCCGCAATGATGTCGAAGCGGGTGCCCATGCCGGACATGAGAATGCAAACGGTCTGGGGCCGGAGGGTCTTGACGCGTCGGGTCAGTTCCAGCCCGTCGATGCCCGCCATGCTGAGATCCGCCAGCACGATGTCGAAATCCTGCTCTTCCACGAGCGCAAGAGCCTGCTCGCCACTCTCCGCCATTTCACACCTGTCGCCCCGCTTCGTCAGATAGCTGGAGATCACTTTCAGGATGGAAACTTCATCGTCCACCACGAGAATTCGCAGGTTGCTCATAGTAATCGGTTCTGTGAGGGGGGCGTGGTCGTAGGGATGACAACGCGGAAGATGAATGGGTTTCGGCGAGTTAGCAACTCCCGGGTCACACCCTGCGAGCCTGAGGCTTGGACGGTGACGGCAGCCAACATTCCGGGAAATCGTTTGTGTCTTTCCGCCGGTTTCGTGGTTAATCCTCCCTCGCCCAATGACCATCCGTCCCTACCGCACCACCGACGAAACCGCCCTCATCGCCCTCTGGCAGGCCTGCGATCTCATCCGGCCGCAAAACGATCCGCGCAAGGACATCGCCCGCAAACTCCGTGTAAATCCCGAATGGTTTCTCGTCGGCGAATGGGACGGCCAAATCGTGGCGGGCGTCATGGCCGGCTACGAGGGGCACCGGGGCTGGATCAACTATCTCGCGGTCGATCCGGCCCGCCGCCGGGCCGGTCTGGGCCGGGCCATGATGGCCGAGGCGGAACGGCTGCTCCGGGCGGCGGGCTGCCCAAAAATTAATCTCCAGGTCCGAACCAGCAATCTGGACGCGATCTCCTTTTATCAGCGGCTCGGCTTCGTCACGGATGAGACGGTTGGCATGGGCAAGAGGCTCAAAGCCGATTGATCATGCGGCTTCCGCCGCCTCTGGAGTATCGAGCCGGTTGCTGACGTTGTTGCCGTCATTCACCTCGAGCCGCCAAAACATCAGCGACGACAAAATGGTGACCGTGCCCAGGGCCAGGTACGAATGATGCAGAGCCCGGATGAAGTCGGCCGTGTCGGTTTGCGGTGTTTGGCCGATGAACCACCCGGCGGTTAGCGAGGCGAAGGCCACGCCAAAGCTGAGCGCCATCATCTGCGCCGTGCTGGCAATGCTGTTGGCCATGCTGGCATCGCGGTCGGTCACGTCGGCATAAACGAGGGAATTCATGCTGGTGAACTGCAGTGCGGAGAAAAAGCCCTGCGTGAAACTAAGCAGCAAGATGCACCAGATCGGCGTGCCGGGACCGATGAACGAGAAAACCATAATCGTCGCGCCGAAGAGCACGGTGTTGGCAACCAGCACCTGCCGGTGACCAAAGCGAGCCAGGATACCCTTGCTCATCACTTTCATGGTGATGGCGGCTATAGCTTGCGGCATCGTCAACAGGCCTGCCTGCCAGGCGGGAAACCCCAGGCCAACCTGGTAGAGCAGCGGCAACAGGAATGGCATGCCACCGATGCCGAGCCGGGTGATGATGCCGCCAAGGACCGCGACATTGAAGGTCCGGATGTCAAACAGCGAGAGCCTCATCACTGGATTCGACACACGCCGACCATGAAAATAATAGGCGGCGAGCAAGGCCAGTGATACGACAAGCAAGGCCAGAATCGGGCCGGGAGGCAGACGGTGCTCACCGAAAATTTCCAGCACATAGGAGAGGAGCGCGATGCCGCCCCCGAATAGCATGAAGCCAAGACGGTCCAATGGCGCCACGGCGTTGTCACGGTAGTCCGGCATGTGCTTTTTGATGAGCCACAGACCCAGCAGCCCGATGGGCAGATTAACAAAGAAAATCGTGCTCCAATGCAGCCAATGGACGATCAATCCGCCGGTAACCGGTCCCAGCAAGGGACCCAACAGCGCCGGGATCACGACGAAATTCATCGCATTGAGCATTTCCGAGCGCGGAAAAGTGCGGACCAATGCCAGACGGCCGACCGGCGTCATCATGGCTCCTCCGATGCCCTGCATGACCCGGGATGCCACCAGCACATGAATGCTTGTCGACAATCCGCACAAGAGTGAGCCCAGCGTGAACAGGACCACCGCCCAGGTGAACACCCGCCGGGTCCCGAACCGATCGGCCATCCAACCGCTGATCGGTATGAACACGGCAAGACACAGGGTATAACTGGTCAGAACGGCTTTTAGACTGAGCGGCTGCACCCCCAGGCTTGCGGCCATCGAAGGCACGGCGGTGTTCACGATCGTGGCGTCGAGATTCTCCATGAACAGCGCCACCGCCACCAACCACGGCATAAACCGCTTGGTCTGGTCGGCTTGATCGGACTCGCTGCTCGGCATGGTCATCAAATACCCGGTATTGCGACCGATGCAAGCGGGCCGGAAAGCCAGTCGCGGGCATTAAGTCAATCGTCCGTTTGTTCCCGATGCTTCAAGTTGTTTTTGGCGTTTTTTCCATTGCACCGCTGAAAAGCGCTGCCTCTAGTTTTCGGTTTAAGTTAAATGTATCTCAAGGCGCTAAAGCTTCACGGGTTCAAAAGTTTCGCGGACAACACCACCCTCGGTTTCAAACCCGGCGTTACCGCCATTGTCGGCCCCAACGGCTGCGGCAAGAGCAACATCGCGGACGCGATCCGCTGGGTGCTCGGCGAACAGAGCGCCAAGGCCCTTCGCGGCGGCAAGATGCAGGACGTCATTTTCGAGGGCGCGGACACCCGCAAGGCCGCGCAGATGTGCGAGGTCGGGCTTCTTCTCACCGAGTGCGAGAAACAACTGGGCAGCGATTTCCACGAGATCGAGATCACACGTCGCGTCTATCGCGACGGCCAGAGCGAATATTTTTTCAACAACCAGCCCTGCCGTCTGAAGGACATCCACAAGCTTTTCATGGATACCGGCGTGGGCCGCACGAGCTACTCGATCATGGCGCAGGGCCAGATCGACCAGATTCTCTCGTCAAAGCCCGAGGAACGCCGCGTGGTGTTCGAAGAGGCCGCCGGCATCACGAAGTACAAGAGCCAGCGCCGCGAGGCCATGAGCAAGCTCGCGCTCACTGAGCAGAATCTTGCGCGTGTGACCGACGTCATCAACGAGGTCGCCCGCCAGATCGGCACGCTCAAGCGCCAGGCCGCAAAAGCCATGCGCTACAAACGCCTGAGTTTCCGCCTTCGCCACCTCGCGCTCGCCCAAGGCAGTTATCAGTGGAAACAACTGAGCGCCGCCCTCGCTGATCATACGGGCCGCGTCGCCGCCCTGCGCGGCGAGGCCGAAACGCGTCGCGCCGCCCTCGACGAACGCACCCGCGCGCTCGACGAAAAGAAGGCGAGCCGCAGTTCATTGCACCAGCAGGTGCAAAACGCCCAGCAGGCCGTCTTCGATCTTCGCTCCCAAAAGGAAGCCGCGGAAAACCAATCCAGCCTCGCCCAGGTCAAACGCACCGGCCTCGCCGAGCGCCTCGAATCCGGCCGCGATGATGTGGCCGAATTGGAAATGCAGCTCAAGGAGCTGGCCTCGCAGGTGGATACCGGTGCGCACGACAAGCAGATGCAGCTCAGCCTGCTCGGCAGCTCCGATGTGGTTTTCCAGGACCGCAACCGCGAACTCGCCATTCTCGAAGGCGAGCTGACCAAGGCGGAGCAACAGCTCAGCCAGGAAAAATTCCAGCTCCTGCAATCCGAGAGCATGGTCGCCCGGCTTCGCACCGAAAGTTCCGGCCTCGAGGTCGATGCCCGCACGAGCCAGAACCGTTTCGACCAGCTCTCCACCGAACTCGCCGAACTGCGTGCCGCCGTCGAGGCCGCCTTGCACGCGCTCGCGCAGGTCCGCGCTCGCGTCGAGGAAGCCCGGGCCGAACAGAGCCGCACGAACGCCGAGGCGCAGGCCGCGCAGGCCGCGTTGCAGCAAGCCACCCAGAATTTCCGCGAAGCCCAGCGCAAGCTCCAGGAGATCGACCGCTCTCTCGCCCAGAAAACCGCCCGCCTGAAACTGCTCCAGCAGTTGCAGGAAAAATGGGAAGGCTTCGGCGAAGGCGCGAAGGCTCTCCTCCAGGGCCGGCTAGCCCCCGTGCTCGGCGAACAGAAGTTCACGCCGATCACACAGGGTCTCGAGATGCGCCCCGAATACGCCAAGGCGCTCGAAGCGTTGCTCGGCTCCTCGGTCGAAGCCATTGCTGTCTCCGATCTCGCCACCGCGCAGAAAATTCTCGCCCAGCTCGAAACCGACAAGATCGGCAGCGTATGCCTGCAAGTCCCTGGCTTGCTCGCCAACGGCAACCCCGCCGCATTGCCCGCCGGTCTCCGTCCCGCCAGCGACGCCGTGGCCAATCTCGATGCCTCGCACCCGGCCGCCTCGATTCTTTCCGCCTGCTACCTGGCCGATGACCTCGGCGCTTTCCTCGAATTCTGGAAAGCCAATCCGTCATTCAGCTTCCTGATGGTCGCCACTGCCAAAGGTGAATTGGTTGATCGTCGCGGTTTGATTTTCGGTGGACACAGCAAGAAGCCCGCAAATAGCATCGTGCAGCGCGAAGTCGATTTGCGCGAGACGGGCAAAGCCGTGGTGGCCGAGCAGACCGCGCACGACGAGCAGCGCGTCCTCATCGAGCAGATCAACGTCGCGCTCAATCTCGCCGAGCAAACCCTTGAGCAGAAACGCAAGGACGTGCTCGCCGCCTCCCAGATTTCCGCCGGCCTGCACACCGAGGAAAAGAACGCCCAGCGCGCCCATGAAGACGCCGCCCACCGGTTGCAGCGCATGGAAAACGAGCTTAACACGCTCAAGCGCGACCACGACGAAGCCCTCGCCCGCCATGCCAAGGCGCAGGCCCAGTTGAACGAGGCCCACACCGCAGTCGAAGCCAAAAAGCAGATGATCGCCGCCACCGAAAGCGGCATCGCCGAAAAACGCGCCGACCGCGATTTTCAAAAAGAATCTCTTGCCCAGGCCCGTCTCGAACTCGCCGAGCGCCGCCAGAAAGTCGAGGTGCTCGACCGCGGTCTCTCCGAGATGGAACGCCGCCGCGTCCAAATGGCCGTTCTCCACGAAGAGCGCCAGATCGAGATCGAGACGTGGTCCGAGCAGGTCCGGCAGCTCGAGCAGGAAAGCCGCGGCCAGAAAGCCCGTGCCGAGGAAATCGCCGTCACTCTCGTCGACGCCCAGGAAAACGTGGAGCGCCTCCGGGCCGAACTTGCCGCCATCGAGCAGGAAATCAACGGCGTCGAAGCCGGTATGACTTCAATCCGTGCCGAGGCCGAAACCTCGATGTCAGAGCTAACGAAGAACGAGGTTCGCGTCGCCGAGACGAGCGCCCGCGTCCAGTTTCTCACCGAGGAAATCACCCACGAGTTCCAGGCCGATGTTTCCACTCTCGATTGGAAGCAACTGCTCTGGCGCTCCGAGGATGAACCCGAAGGTTTGAAGGAGTTGGATCTGGACGAGGAAGATGAAGGCACCGCCGCGCCCATTCCCGGAGCCCAGCCCGCCCTGCCCGAAGCCCAGCCCGCCCTGCCCGAAGCCGCACCCAAACGCCGCAAGAAAGACAAAGGCCCCAAGGGCGAAGCGACCGAAACCGATCTCGCCGCGCTCGATTCCAGCAACTGGGCCGAAATCAAAGCCGAGGTCGACGCCCTCCGCCAGCGTCTCGGCACGATGGGCGCCGTCAATCTCGTGGCCATCGAGGAATACTCGGAGCTGAAACAGCGCTACGAATTCCTCAAGACCCAGTGCGATGATCTCACCAATGCCAAGGCCGCGCTCCTCAAAGCGATCGACGACATCAATCACACCTCGCTCGAGCAGTTCAAGGTCACCTTCGACCAGATCCGCAAGAATTTCGCCTACACGTTCAACATCCTGTTCGGCGGCGGCCACGCCGACATCGAGCTGATCACGGCGGACGACCCGTTGGAAAGCGGCATCGAGATCGTCGCCCAGCCGCCCGGCACCAAGCTCAAGGGCATCACGCTGCTCTCCGGCGGACAGAAAACCCTCACCGCCGTCGGCCTGCTCTTCGCGCTCTACATGGTGAAACCCTCGCCGTTCTGCTTGCTCGACGAGTTGGACGCCCCGCTCGACGAATCCAACATTCACCGCTTCACCAATCTCCTGAAACAGTTCGTGAACGATTCCCAATTCATCATCATCACGCACAACAAGAGCACCATCGCCGCTGCGGATGCCTTGTACGGTGTAACAATGCAGGAACGCGGCGTCTCACGCACGCTGTCGATGCGCTTCGACAAGGAACGCGGCGAAGCCGAGGTCTTGCCCGTCACCATCGCCGACGCCGTCCGCAATGCCCGACACAATTCCGCCAGCAGTTTTGCTCCCGACACTCCCGCGCCCACCGTCACGCCAGTACCCAGCGAACCGCCCGTCGGAGCCTAACCGGTCCGAACTGCAGGAGCGGCTTTACGCCGCGATACCCGATCACCAAGCCGGATTTAACCACAGAAAACACGGGAGACACGGAATGGAGAAATCCAGAAAGTGCAGTCTGTTTTTTGCCCGATCTTCAGTGTATTCCGTGTTTTCCGTGGTAATCTCCTTTGGCTTTCAAATTTCATGATCTCCACCCGCCGCCACCTGCAATACGCCTCCGGTCATATTGAACTGGGC
>CAZIQP010000112.1:0-13308 GCA_964541315.1 uncultured Opitutaceae bacterium | reverse complement strand
GCGGAAACCACGAGGATCGCACCGTCCATCTGGGCGGCACCGGTGATCATGTTCTTGACGAAGTCGGCGTGGCCGGGGCAGTCGACGTGCGCATAGTGGCGCTTGTCCGACTCATACTCCACATGGGCTACCGAGATGGTGACGATCTTGGAGGCGTCACGCACGGTGCCGCCCTTTGCGATGTCCGCGTAGGACTTGACCTCAGCGAGACCTTTGCGGGCTTGCGCCGCCAAAATCGCGGTGGTCAGGGTGGTTTTGCCGTGGTCAACGTGGCCGATTGTGCCAACGTTTACGTGGGGCTTCTTGCGTTCGAATGTACCTTTAGCCATGTGGAGTTGTGGGTTTGATTGATATTGAAGTGGTTGACCTTGATTAACGTCGGTTAGGTCTGCCGACGGCCTGGAGCCCAGAACGAGATTCGAACTCGTGACCTCGTCCTTACCAAGGACGTGCTCTGCCAACTGAGCTATCTGGGCAGACTGAAGCTAAGGCAAAAAACAAAGAGAACGAAGAGGCAATGATTCTAAAAAAGGACCGTCAACTAGATTCTGACTTATTTCTAAAAAAATTACGGCCCGATCGAAACCACATACCGTCCGGGGGCAAGCCGCTCGCCGATCCGGTAAATGTTGATGAGGTAATCCTTCAGTCTTACGTCAACCTCGTCCTGCCCCGAGCTCGCGATCATCACCGGATCCCCGGTCAAACCGGTACTCGTCACCGCCACGATAAAATCAACCGGCGTATAATCAACCGGAGGGAATTCAATTTCCACCAGTGCTTCGGATATGCTCAATGCCCCGCTCTTCAATGATTTAACTTCAATAAATCCTCCCCGCCGGGCCAAGGGTGGAGTCGTTTGATCAATCCTGCCCAATCCGGCAAAAGGCGCGTCATTTCCGCGAGCCAAAACCTCGGGCAAACCTTCGCCGCCCACATCATTCGTTGCGCCATATTCCGGCAGAGCGGTCTCCATAAAATGCCACTTCGGTTCAAAGTCGTGAAATACCTGACCGGGCTGCTTCACCACCCGACCGGGCAAGGGCCCTTGCTGAAAGTTTCGGCTGGTCGGAAGAAACAGAGGCGTTGGATCGAAAAATTCAGCGTGTTCCTCCAACAATTTGTCCCTGTCTCCCGCCCCTGCTCCGCCGATCCGCACAAAAGAATCAGGCGGGCTGGATTGATTTGAGCTGACTTTGGGTTGGGTGGCGCGGCTCCAAAACAACCAAATCCCAGTCACCGCAATCACCAATCCCGCACTGACAAAAATTCGGCGCCTGACCTGTATGCCGGCAATTTTCATACTGCGTCAGTTCCGCGGCGGGTTGAGTGCTGCGGCCCCTTCGACGGGCTGCGATTCGGCCGCCACATATACCACGCTGGCAAAACCGGCCGCCCTGACCAAGTCGCACAAATCGGCAAAACCCTGCATCGACACCGCCTTGTCGTAACGCACCAGCATCACCGCGCCGGGATGCTCCCTGGCATATTGCTCGATGCGCGGGCGCAAATCCTGCAGATCATAAATGCCGCTTTCAAACACCACCATGTTATCCCGCCGGTAGCTCAGCACCACTGAAGTGGCACCCTGGGAGACCGAGCGGATATGGGGCAGCGACAGATCGCCACCCACCTGCACCGGCAAACCCGGCGCCAGAACGAAGCGCGAGCCCAGCAGACTGAAAAACAACAGCACCGCACCCACGTTCACCCAGAACAGGGTGTCGAGGTCGCGGGGCGGCGCACTGAGCTTTGATTGCAACTCGAGCGGATTCGTAATCATGGTTTGGACTCCGTGCGCGCCGACTGACCGGAATTTTCCCGATAATCGCGCAGCAGATACCGCATCAGTTCATTGCCCACCCACTCCATGTCATGCACGAGCGCCCGCACCCGCCCGCTGAGAAAATGCCGGCCCAGATGCGCCGGAATCGCCACGATCAGACCGGCCACCGCCGTCAGCAGCGCCTCCCACATCCCGCCGGCCAGCACCTGTGCCGTGGCGTAACTGCCGCCCTGTTCAAACAGCCAGAAAGTCTTGATCATGCCCAGCAGCGACCCCAGCAAGCCAAGCAGAGGCGCGATCTGCGCGATCGCCGCCAGTGAACTGATCCGCCGCTCGAGCACGGGCAGCTCCACCAAGGCGGCCTCCTGAATGGCAAAACGCATGGCCTGTTCCTCGTCCGTGGCATGCCGCAACCCGGCTTTCACAATCGCCGCCACCGGACCCGGGGTCTCTTCACACACGGTCAGCGCCTCCATGAGCCGGTCCTTTTGCAGCAAATTTTTGATCCCGCCCAGAAATTCCGTCGAGCTGATCTGCCCGCGATGCAGGAACAACGCGCGTTCGATAAAAATCGCCAGAGCGACCAGGCCCACCAACACCAGCAGCCACATCACCGGGCCGCCCTTGGCAAATAAAGTATAGCTGAATGGGGTCATGAAATTTCCGCGCATCATGCGCCTCCGGCCGGGCGCGTAAATCGCAATCTGAATTCAGCCGCTTCGCCGCCATGAGCGACCGCCACGCGCGCGCCAATGCGATCCGACGCACTCACGGCTTGGTCCCCTCCACCGCACGATAACGCGAGAGTTTGTCCTTGGCCAGCAAAGTGCCGCCCAGATTCTGATCAATAATCATCTGATAGGCGCGCTGGGCCTCATCGAGCCGGCCGGCGTCCTCCTGCAACTGTCCCAGTTCAAGCAGGCAGCGCGACATCCACCAGCGCCCCTTGGCCCCGAGCTTGGCCGCCTGCGTGCCATCGCGCAAAAAATCATTGATGACCGACCAGTAGACCGTCACCGCCCTTTCCGCTTTGGCCGCCTCATCCGGCATTTTTTCCGCCTGCCGGCGTTTCGCCAGCAGGTAGCCCCATTTGAAACCCGCCTCGACGCGCAGATCCACCGGCGCCGACGGCAGATCACGCAGCCGTTCGTAGATCGCCGCCGCACTCTCGATATTCACCACGCTGCCACCCTGGGCAAACAGGCTGTCGGCCAGACCGATTTGCGCCAGCCAAACATCGGGATGCTGGCCGAAATTATTGATCAGATCCTCATAGATCTGCCGGGCAATCCCGAACTCGTTCAATTTGCGACGCAGATCACCCTGTTTCAGCCGGGCATAAAAAACCAGGTCATCCTGCGGATAAATTTTAATGAGCCTCTCCAGATTTTTGTAGGCATCAATCAGCGCCTCGTCCACGCCGCGGCGTTCCGCATTGATCGCCGTCTCATAAAGCGCCAGAGGCGCAAACTCGCTGTCCGGATGTTCGTCGGCCAGCTTGATGAGCAGTTGTTGCGCTTTCACTGTTTCACCCTTGGTCGAAAAACGTCCTGCCTGCACTATGTAGGAGTAAACCGCCGCTTTGGTGTTCTTGTAAGTCCCGCGCAGCTTTTCCAGCAAAGCCTCGGCTTCCTCGTCCCGGCCAAGGGCCGGCAGCGCCTGGGCCTTGACCAGCAGGGCGGTGCTTGCCACCTCGGAGCGCAACGGTTCCGCGATTTTTGCATCGGCCAGCACCTTCACCAATTCGTCCACCTGCGCCACCGCCGATTGCGACTGGCCGTTGTCGAAGGACAATTTTGCCCGGAGCCAGAGCAGGCGGATGCGCAATTCCTCATCCGTCACGCCCTGCTGCAACAACTTCTCCACCCGCGCCTGCGCAGCGCTGATCTGGCGCTGCACCTGCATTTGCTTCACCAGATTCCATTCCGCCTGCCAGCGGTTCTCCCCCCGGAAAGCCGGGTTGTCCGCCATCTCATCAAGAAATTTGGCCGCCGCATCCAGCCGCTCCAACCTGATATAGGACAACACCCGTTGAAAGATCAATTCACCCGCCGGCATGACCTGCGGGGCTTCATGCAAGGCCGCATCATAGGCATCGGCCGCATTTTGATAATCGAGGGCGTGAAAAAATGCCTCCGCCAGCAGGATTCCAAGTTCCGCCCGGTCCCGCCCCTCCGGCATGATCGCGCGCAGTTGCGCGCACACATCGGCGGCGTTGCGGTAACGCTTCAGCTCCCACGCCACCGACAATTGCACCCCCAGGGCCGCCGATTTGAGCGGCGAACCGGGAAAACGCTCCAACAGCATCCGGGCATCTTCCGCGGCCGGAGTGGTTTGCCTCTCCGACAACGCCGCCTGCGCGCGCGCCAAAATCAGATTCTCAATGATCGGATGCGGCACGGACGCATTGATGAGCTCGCTCAGATTATTGCGCAGCCGTTCATGTTCAGGCGCGGTCTTCGCCGCCTGCGTCAGCAGCAAGAGCGCTTCACGCTGCTTGTCCGGCTGGGCGCTTTTGTTCAGGATCTCAAACAAGGCCCGCCGGCCCTCCTCGCTGCCCGCCCCGGCGATCAGGCCGATATAAAGATGAAACTGATCCGCGCTGCTGCGCTCCGTGGCCGGGAGCACCAGCAGTTGCCTTTGCAACACCCCCAATGCCTCGCTCTTGCGACCCAGCAGGCTGAGTGCCACAGCATAATACCGCGCAGCATCGTAGCCCGGACGCGTTCCCTGCATCCGTTCCATGTTCTTTCGGTAATCGGCCAGTCGCGATTCGTTCGGCGGCTCACCACGCAACTGCGACTGCTCCCGCCCGAGGACGAATCGCAGCCGCTGCATTTCCGAAACGGCCGCCTTGGTCGCTTCATCATAGGCCCGGTTGCGCCGTTCCAGATGTTCGGCATCGGTCTCCACATCGGCCAGCGTCGCCTGAAGAAAATACCACCAACCGCGATCAGCGGGCGGCAGCTCGTCCATTTTGCAAGCCCCCAGGGCCGTCTTCACCTGCTCCCAGTGGCGCGCATTGGCGGCCAGCAAACCGGCCCGCAAGTGGTAGGCGCTGTTCTTCGGCCCCTCATAACCTTGCATTGTTTTTTCCGCGGCGGGCAATTCCCCCGCGTCCATCAAGGCTGAAACCAGAGCAAGCTCGATGCGCTGTCTCGTCTCGGCCGGAAGAGCGGGCAGCGCGAGCAGCTCCCGGTAGCCCGCCGCCGCCGTGGCGGAGAAGCCCGCCTGCAACGCCGCGTTCGCCCGGTTTTCCGCCACGATCCCCTCACCCGGTTCCGCCGCGACCGCCGTACGCTCGGAGACAAACGGGCTGGATGTCTGCGCACACACATCGGCCAGCAGCAGGAGAAGGATTAAGGGGCGGGAAAACATCTTCATCAACACGCGCATCGTGTGGCCCTCTCCCTGGCGTGGCAAGCCCGGCGCACAGAGGCCCCAGCCCGGCTATTCGAAATTTCGACCGGCACTGTAATCGAAAACTTCTCGCTCCCCATCCGGCATTCCGACAAGAATGCCGGCGTTTCGTTCAACCCATCTCCTCCATGAGTATCGCCTTAATCATCCTGATCATTATCGCCGGTATCGCCCTGTTCACCGCCATGCTGGCCATCGGCGCCTACAACGGGCTCGTCACGCTTCGCAACCGTTTCAAGAACGCGTTCGCCCAGATCGACGTCCAACTGAAACGCCGCTACGATCTCATCCCCAATCTCGTCGAGGTCGCCAAGGGCTACATGAAACATGAAAGCAGCACGCTCGAAGCGGTCATTGCCGCCCGCAACATCGCCTATGCCGCCTCGAAGGCTGCCGCCGCGAATCCCGCTGATCCTGCCGCGATGAAAAGCCTCCTTTCCGCCGAGTCCGGCCTGGGCGGCGCGCTCTCCCGCCTCATGGTCGTCTCCGAGCAGTATCCCGACCTCAAGGCCAACCAAAACATGATGCAGCTCACCGAGGAGATGACCTCCACGGAAAACAAGATCTCCTTCGCCCGCCAGGCCTACAACGATGCCGTCATGATTTTCAACACCACGCGCGAACGCTTTCCGACGAACCTCATCGCCGGCATGTTCAACTTTGCCGAAGCCCAGCTTTTCCAGATCGAAAACGCCGCCGAACGCGAAGCGCCCAAAGTAAAGTTCACCTGACCGGCCCTGCGATCCGACCCCTCATTCCAATGGAAACACCCATCGAGGTCACCCCGCCCCAAGCCCACCGTGGCAATGACAAGCTCTGGAGCATCCTGTGTCATCTCTCCGCCATCGTTGGCGTAGGACTTATTTTGCCGCTCATCGTCTACCTCGCCATGAAGGGCGAATCCGAATTCGTGGCCGCCAACGCGAAAGAGGCGCTCAACTTCCACCTCTCCGTGCTGATTTATTGTCTCTGCTGCATTCCCCTGATGGTTGTACTGATCGGGATTCCCCTTCTGATCCTGATCGGACTCGGCTCGCTTGTCCTGGCTATCATCGCCGCCATCAAGGCATCCGACGGCGGCTGCTACCGATATCCCCTCACCCTGCGGCTAATCAGTTGAACTACCGGTTCACTTCCGCAAGAATCATCAGCCCTTCACGTCATTCCGTTTCCCCCGTGCAAAACACCACCGCCTTCACCCTCGCGGGTCAGCGTATCACCAAGGAACTCGGCACCGTTCGCGGCATCGTCGTCCGTTCCCGCTCCGTCATCGGCAATTTCGGAGCCAGCATTCAGACCCTCTTTGGCGGCGACATCACTCTCTACACTGAACTCTGCGAACAGGCCCGCCAGGATGCTTTTCAGCGCATGTGCGCGCACGCCGCCGAACGTGGGGCCAACGCCATCATCGGACTCCGCTACGATGCGACGGAAATCGCCGCCAGCGTGACAGAAGTCCTCTGCTACGGCACTGCGGTGGTCGTGGTGCCGGCAGAATGATCTTCAGCCTAAGCCGTCCTTCCGCCCCCCCCAGCCTGTCGCTTTCCATGGATTTCTTCGAAGCCCAGGAACACGCCCGGAGGCGCACCAAGCGGCTCGTCCTGCTCTTCGTCTTTGCCGTGATCGGCACCGTGCTGGTCAGTTATGGGGCCGCCATCTTCGCTCTCCACTACCGGGATAACTTCCACACCCGGCGCAGCCGCTACTACGTTGAAGACCGCCCGGTTATCACGCCCGGCTCTTGGTGGAATCCGCAGGTCTTTCTCTGGACCGCCTGTGGCACCCTCACCGTCGTCCTCCTGGCTTCACTCTATAAATGGTCCCAGATGCGTGAGGGTGGCTCTGCGGTTGCCGAGATGGTGGGTGGTCGCGCGGTGGATCTGAAGACCACTGACCTGCGCGAACGCCGGCTCCTCAACGTCGTCGAGGAAATGTCCATCGCCTCCGGCATTCCCATGCCGGCCGTCTACATTCTCGAAGAGGAGCCCGGCCTCAATGCCTTCGCCGCCGGCCTCACCACCAGCGATGCCGCCGTGACCGTCACGCGAGGGACCCTTGACAAACTTACTCGCGACGAACTTCAGGGTGTCATCGGCCACGAGTTCAGCCACATCCTCAACGGCGACATGCGGCTCAACGTCCGCATCACCGCCGTTGTTTTCGGCATCCTTGTGATCGGTCTCATCGGGCGCGGCCTGCTCCAGTCGGTCGGTCGCGTACGCACGGGTGGCAACAAAAAGGACAACAGCGTGCCGGTGATTTTGGCCATCGGTCTCGCCCTCCTGATCATCGGTTACGTCGGCTATTTTTTCGGCCGGATGATCCAGGCCGCCGTTTCCCGCCAGCGTGAATTTCTCGCCGATGCCTCCGCCGTGCAGTTCACGCGCAACCCCGCCAGCATCGCCGGCTCCCTGAAAAAAATCGGCGGCTACGCCCTCGGCGGCACCATCATCAATTCCCATGCGGGGGAGATCGGCCATTTTTTCTTCGCCCAGGCTTTCCAATCCAATTTTGGCGGACTCTGGGCCACGCACCCTCCGCTCGATGAACGCATCAGGGCCGTCGAACCCAACTGGGACGGCAAGATGTTTGAAGTCCCGGAATCGGTCGATATCGAACACGAGACCTTCGCCACGGCTGGTTTCGGCGGCGGCCAGCGCTATCCCGCGAACGAGACGCTCCAACGCATCCACGAGGCGCCGGCTGACCTGCCCCCACCTCCGTCCCCCCAATCCCGCATCAAGTTCACCCCGGCCAATGTCATGGCCGATGTCGGCGCGCTGACCGATGCCCATTTCCGCCACGCCCAGGCTCTGCTCGTCTCGATCCCCAGTCTTTTGCGCGATGCCACCCGCGATGCCAACACCGCGCAAGCCCTCGTCTGCGGCCTGCTGTTGAACGGCGATAAATCCTCCCGCGACTCCCAGCAGCTCATGGTCGAAAAATATGCCGGCCCGTCCGTCGCCGCCGCGGTTAAAACGCTCCGCCCCTCGTTGAGCGTCCTCGATCCCGCCGCCCGCCTGCCCCTCCTCCAACTGGCCGTGCCTGCCCTGCGCCTGCTTGAGGCCGCCGCGCTCGACCGTTTCGCGAACACGCTCGACGAACTCGTTCATGCCGACGGCATAGTTACTCCCTTCGAGTTTGCCCTGCAAAAAATGCTGCTGCACCAGCTCCGGCTCGCGCAAAACCCGGCCCAGCGCGTGCAATTCGATACTTTGTCCGCCGTCGTGGGAGAGATTGCGGTTGTGCTTTCCTCCTTCGCCCGCGTCGGCAGCCAGGATGGCGTCGCCATTGCCTCCGCCTTTCTGGCCGGTGCGGCGCAACTCCCGCTCATCGCCACCCAGCTCGCCCTTCTCGATGCTCCGGATTGTGCGCTGGAGCAAGTTGACACCGTCCTCGACAAACTCGCCGCCTGTTCCCTGCCGATCAAACAGCAGCTCCTCATCGCCGCCGGGCACGTCATTGCCCACGACGGCACCGTGACGCCCGAGGAAGGAGCCCTCTTCCGCGCCCTCGCCGCCACGCTCGACTGCCCCATGCCCCGGCTAAACCCGGCCATTTGAAGCCGCCTGCTCCTTTCGAAATGCCAGCACTTTCGGCTGCTTCACCAGCTAAAAGCAGGAGACTTTATTAATGATCGCGATCGACTCCAAACAGCGGTCCCGTTTGGGATCGGATATGGCAAATTCGGGCGCAAAAAAAGCCGCATCGGAAACGATGCGGCTGAGAAAATATCGAACGGAATTACAATTTCTGACCTTCAGGCGAGATCGAAAGCGTGGAATTCGTGCCGAGGACGAGGTTGCCCACCGTGTAACCGGCGGCAGACACGTTGAACGTTTGTGGCAGGACATTCCCCTTGCTGACATATCTCACATAGACACCCAACGGGCCAGCAACGGAACCGGAAGCATCGTAGCTGGCGGTAACTTGAGACAGACCGTTCTCCATCATGTACTGGTTCGCCGCACCGGCGATCTGCTTGGCATCATTGATCAGCGTTTTCTCAATCGAGCTGGTACGAACCTTCTGGAAGGCAGGAATCGCCATGGCGGCCAAGAGGCCGATGATGACGACGACAATCATAATTTCAACGAGGGTAAAACCCTTGGTAGTGTGGGATGTATTCATATTTATTTTTGAGTAATAATTATTATTCTTAGGCCGCAAAGTTTCTCTGCGACTCCCAATTGAGGTTTGTTCCGCAACCCGATGCAAACAATTATCCGATTTGAATTGTAAAGATTCCATTATCTTTAAACCAACCTGCCTGCAGAATTGGGCGCAAAGGATGCCATCGTTCAACTCCATTGGACAGTGACGATCCACTGGGCATTTGGAAAGCCCTCCGCAAACTCATTCGAATCACATGCCAGCCTTTAAACAAAATCCCGTTCTACCAACCAAGCCGAAGCAAGCGGCTTCGGGGTTTTGGACCTACTGGAAACAACAAGGGAGCCTGTTATCAGAAACCAACCCAACCCCAATCTTGAAACCCCGAATAGGCTTTGCCGTACTTGACGTATTCACCTCAAAAAAAAAGCCGCATCGTTGCCGATGCGGCTGAGAAAATATCGAACGGAATTACAATTTCTGACCTTCAGGCGAGATCGAAAGCGTGGAATTCGTGCCGAGGACGAGGTTGCCCACCGTGTAACCGGCGGCAGACACGTTGAACGTTTGTGGCAGGACATTCCCCTTGCTGACATATCTCACATAGACACCCAACGGGCCAGCAACGGAACCGGAAGCATCGTAGCTGGCGGTAACTTGAGACAGACCGTTCTCCATCATGTACTGGTTCGCCGCACCGGCGATCTGCTTGGCATCATTGATCAGCGTTTTCTCAATCGAGCTGGTACGAACCTTCTGGAAGGCAGGAATCGCCATGGCGGCCAAGAGGCCGATGATGACGACGACAATCATAATTTCAACGAGGGTAAAACCCTTGGTAGCACGAGATGTATTCATGTTTGTATGGATTAATTATTATTATACTGAAATCACAAAGTTATTTGCGATTCATGAGAGAAAGCTATCTCTCGAAATGAAGCAAACAATTCTCGGTTTTAAGCTGTAAAAAGCCAATGAGTTAAGCATAAAATCGCGTCCGATTGTTTTGTAGGTCAAAGCCCTACGTTCCACTTTGAATTATGAATAATTTCAGTCCTGCAACAGCTTACGAATATCCAGTTCGTGGGCGTCTTTCCAAAGAAGCTCTAAGCGATATTTCTCGCGATTTTCCTTGGTGAAAAGATGCACCATCACATCGAAGGCATCCACCACCGTCCAACCGCTGCCGGTCGATGAATCGATGCCCATCACTTTCGCCTTCTCGGCATCGATTACTTTCTCCAACTCGACGCGTAGCGCGCGCAAATGCGGTTCCGCCGCCACCGTCGCCAGCACAAGATAGTCGGTGATGCTGGAGATTTTGCTGACGTTGAACACCCGTAGATTCTCCGCCTTCTTGGCGTCCAGCGCCTGCACCAACAATTGCAGCAGTCGGTTCGCCGGCTGCTCCGACACCGCCGCCGGTTTCGCCGCAACTTTCACCGCTTTTTTGGCCGGGGTGCGACGTGGTTTGCTGGCGGCTTTTTTTGTTGGAGCAACGGCTTTCTTCATGTGTTCACTGATAAAGCCGTTTCTCCCCGATGTAGGCGATAACTTTTTGCGGCGTAAAATTGGCCAGCGGCAACCCTCGCTGCGCCCGTTCGCGCAGCTCGGTCGAGCTGATTTCAATCAGGTGCCCCTTCCCCCGGTGCAGAACCAGCCCGGGAATCTCCCGCAACGGGCCGGCCGGATGCCCGGGCCGCTCCATGAAAATGAACCCGATCAGCTTCACGAGTTCCCCGATCTCCTTCCACTTGGATAACAGTGGCAGTTGGTCCCCGCCAATCACCCAATAAAACTCATCACCCGGGTGCTGTTCGCGGAAATGCCTGACTGTGTCGATCGTGTAGCTGACGCCGCCCTTGTTCAGCTCGTAATCGGAAACCTCCATCAGCGGCTCCCCCTCCATCGCCAGCCGCAACATCGCCAGTCTGTCCCCCGCCGCCGCCTGCACTTCTTTCGGTTTCAACGGAGCCTGCGCCGCCGGCACCAAGATCATACGATCGAGAGAAAACTGTTCGATCACATCCTGCGCCGCCATCAGGTGCCCAAAATGCACCGGATCAAAACTGCCGCCCATCAGGCCGATTTTCATTCACTCCACCTCTGGCGCACTCCACCCGGGGCGCAAGGCCATTTCCGCCGCACCCGATCGGCTGATCGAAGCAAGGTCACCATAGACCACACGGCATACACGGAAAAACATCCAACGTTGAAAGTCGATTCGCACTTTCTGCCGCTGTCCATCGTTCCATGTTTTCCGTCATTAATGTCCGGCTTTCGACTCTGGCCTATCAACTTTTTCTCCACCCGCCTTATGCCCCACCCGACCAAACCCCCACGCAAACGGCGCCTTCAGCTTGTCTGATCCGCCAAGGCGCACGCCGTGAAACATCGTCTCCGCCATCTCCGTCGAGTTGAGCAGCCGGGCGACATCGATCATCAGCTCCGCATCGGCGACGAGCCGTTCCACCCCCCTCGCCCCGATAACCCGCCCAATACTTCAGATCGGGGAGAAATCCCGCCGGATAAAGACTCACACCCTTCCACTCGTTGAACTAGCCCGTGCAACCGTCGCTCGTGAACGGCAGCGGCGGCGGGTCGTGTGCGATCTTCCGCCACAGATCATGCAGCCCGTAGAATTCGCAGATTTCCTTGATCCGCGGCAACGGCACCTCCTCTCCCAACGCCGACAGCTCCATCTGCAGCCGCTGCGCCGGCGCAGACACCTCGGCCCCGGCACCGTCAACCGCGAGCCAGTGAAAATCATGATCGCGAAGAGTCAGGACAAATTAAAGCGCATGGGTTGAAAAAGGGTTAGGTGCTATGCATTCAGTATCAACCGTACATTTTGGCGCGCACTCAGGCGCTATTGATACTCTTCTGGCATTCGCTCAGCCGAAGGATCCGGTCGGTTGGTTCGAGGTAAACCTTCTTGTCCGGGGTGAATCGCGCGGCGGACTTTCGTCGTTCTATGATTTTTTTGAGCAATTTCTCCAGAGCGGGGAAGAGCGGGATCAACCGGTTGGATGACTGGGTTTTTTGTCCGGGCAGTCTCATCTGTTTCCGGTCCCAATCCATGTGTTGCCACAGGGTGAGAGGCACCCCTCCGATACGGGCCCCGGAGCAAGTCAGAAAGCGGCAAAGGTCAGCAGCCTCGATGCCCCGACCGCCGATGGCATTGTTGTTTTCCAACTCCTTGAACAGCCTTTCCACCTGGCCCATGCTGGGCAGCGTGAGTATTTTCTGTTGAACCTTTTTCTTGAGTCGACCCGTGGGTGGTCGGACCAGCACCGGATTGCTGTGGATTTGGCCCTTTTCAATGGCGATGTCCATCAACCGCCGCAAGGTGCCCACGGCGCGATAGATCGATGTGGCGGAGTTGCCTTTGCTGCCATGCTTGGCTCCAGGAGATATAAAATTTGTCCCCTCCGTCTTGAATTTTGAAACCCAATCAAAAATTACTGGTGGAGTGATCTGTTTGGGCTCCCTCGATTCGATCCCCGGCCAGGTCTTGGTCAGCTTCTTTAGGGCAACAAGCTGGAAGGCTACCGTCGCCGGTCTGAAGTTCGGATTCGCCTTGGTCGGGGCAAAACATAGGTATCGATGATTTTGCCCATGGTAGCCTTGCCGGCAGCCACATGTGCCGCAGTCCCACGCTACTTATCAAATTCGGCCAATTTGTCTCCCAAACGCAGTTTAGCTACGGCGAAAACATCGGTTTCGAGGGTGGACCATTTTTGCTTGCCGTGCAAAGTCGCGCGACAGTAGTACATGCCACTCTGTTTATTGCGTAGCAGGCACTGAACACTTGTTCTTTCCCACATCAGCTTCTTCGGCGGAACGCACTTTTTTATGCCTCCACTGTAGAAAATGACTGTAGAAAGAGGCAATCTTAAGGGCCTGTATGACTGATAAACATTAAAATGCCAGAGTAGCTCAGCGGTAGAGCAGAGGACTCATAAAAATCGAAGGCGTTTTTCGCTGAT
>CAZIQP010000111.1:0-13405 GCA_964541315.1 uncultured Opitutaceae bacterium | reverse complement strand
GCGGATAGAATATGCGGGGGCGTGTTATCATGTGATCAACCGGGGCAGAAAAAAAACGATCCGAAAGGGTCAAAACGATCCGAAAGGGTCAGGCCTTGGGGTTTGGGGTTGACGGCTGCAAGGTGCGTCCCCAGAAACAGGCCGATGGCCCGACTGTTGCGCATGGAATCCGGGGCAGAAAAAAGGGGGCAGATTGAAAATGTTATAATTTGTGGGCGATCTGAAGACATCATGGTTCTGACAAAGGATGGATCGCGCCTCCCTGTTTGGCCCAATCATCAGCGGCACAGGACGCGCCAGCGAAGCGGGTAACACCAGGGCAAAACAGGATTTGCTCGCTTGCCGGCCACCGCTCACCTAAGGACGCTGGGTGCCCTTCCCCTCCACGCCGCCTTTTTCAAAGCAACCGCTCGTCTGGAGGTTGCGTGGTTTTTGGCGGAGCATTCTGGTTTCGGCCGATTCGCGTCTCCGGCAACGACTCGTGCTCGCGACACTTCTCTTGGTTTCTGCAATAGGGGCGCTGGATTTCCTGCTGGGTTTTGAAATCTCCATACTGGTGTTTTATTGTCTGCCGGTCATTTTGGGAACCGCAGCCAGTGGCTGGCGGTTTGGTGTGACCATCGCCATCGCCTGTGTGGCTACCTGGATTGCTGGAGATCTGGCCGCCGGGGCCCACTACAGCCACTGGGTGGTGCCTTGGTGGAACGCGTTGATCGCCCTCGGCACCTATCTGATTATTGTCTGGCTGTTTTCCACCGTGCGGGTGCTCCAGCGGGAAATGGAAAATCGCATCCGGCAGCGCACCGCAGCCCTGACGGAGGAGATTGGCGAACGGGAGCGATTGGAGAAAGTGATTCTGGATATTGGCGAGCGGGAGCGGGGGAGCATCGGGCGCGATTTGCACGACGATCTGGGCCAGCACCTCACA
The DNA here is from genome assembly GCA_964541315.1 of uncultured Opitutaceae bacterium. GTDB lineage: Bacteria > Verrucomicrobiota > Verrucomicrobiia > Opitutales > Opitutaceae > Didemnitutus. Next base: position 12,477 of record CAZIQP010000111.1, on the reverse strand, counting down.
GGCACGGCCTTGGCCACCCAAGTGCTGGTGGAAAAGCTGCAGGCCCGGCACGCGGATGAGGAGGCCGACGCCTGGCGGATCGTCCGTTTGGTGGAGGAGGGGATTGAAAAGACCCGCCGCCTGGCCAAAGGACTGTTGGTCGCCGAAATGGAGCGCGAAGGTTTGCGCGCGGCCCTGCACGAATATGCCGTGACGGCGACAGAACAGTTTCGCGTCGACTGCCGGTTCCATTGTGATGAGGAGACCGATTGTCCCGACAACAGTGCGGCCGCGCATCTTTTCCGAATCGCCCAGGAATCCGTGCGCAATGCGGTTGCTCATGGCAAAGCCAAGCGCGTGGAGATCGCCCTGGCCTGCTCGGCAGACGGGCTGACGCTGACCATTCGGGACGACGGCTCGGGACTGCCTCCGTCTGAGGAACGAGGGCAGGGTCTCGGGCTGCGCATTATGGCCCACCGGGCGAAAATGATCCACGCCCGGTTCAGGGTTGAAGCCCTGCCCGGCGGCGGTACTCTGGTGGAATGCCAGCTTCCAACCAAAGCAATTCCTCCGTGATGTCAGACCCCTTGGTGCCTTCCGCTCCTGGGGCAAACCGGCAGCGGGTTTTTCTAATCGACGATCATCCGTTGGTTCGGGAATGGCTGGCCAGCCTGATCGAGCGTCAGGCTGATCTGACGGTGTGCGGCCAAGCCGGCGATGTCGGCACGGCCGTGCAGGAAATCACCCGTTTGCGACCCGACGTGCTGGTGGTTGACCTTTCTCTGCAGGGGCAGACCGGTCTGGAATTGATCAAACAAATGAAAACGTTGCTGCCGAATCCCCGCGTGCTCGTGCTTTCCATGCATGACGAGGCCTTTTATGCCGAACGGGCCTTGCGGGCCGGCGCACTGGGCTATGTGATGAAACGCGAGGCAACCAGCAAGGTGATCGAAGCCATCCGGCAGGTTTTGCTTGGACGGCTCTATGTGAGCGAGTCGCTGGCCACCCAGATGGCGGGAAAATTTATCAATACCCACGCACTTGCCGGAGAATCTCCCATCGCGCAACTGAGCGACCGCGAAATGGAAGTCTTCGCCCTGCTCGGCCAGGGCTATGAAACCAAGCGGATTGCCGATGACCTGCGGCTCAGCCCGAAAACGGTCCAAGTCTACTGCGGCCGGATCAAAGAAAAACTGAATCTCGACACTTTCACCGCCCTTATCCGCGAGGCCGTGCGCTGGTTCGAACAGGAAAACCGCGGCGATTAGGACGTTAATGGCAAGGCTTGCCCCAATAATTATAAACCCTGTAGCCTCGCCCGGCTGATTTTTTCGGCTGACATGGGCTGGAATGAGGGGTTACCAGCATGTTTTTAAAACCGATACTGCACGATGCAAAACCCATTGGCGGCCCCATCCAGCCATCCGAACCGGAGAAACCTCGGACGAAATATTCAACAACCGACAAGGACTGAACTGGACTCAAGCCGGGCAGGGGGGCATTTTCCGACGGTCCATGCACATTAATCTCATCCAGATCTTACTGCTCGCCCTCATCCAGGGTGCGGCGGAACTATTACCCGTGTCCAGTTCAGCCCATGTGATTGTGGCGGAAAAATTGATGGGACTGGATCCCTCCGATCCCTCGCTGACCTTTCTGCTGGTCATGCTCCACACCGGAACGATGTTCGCCGTGATCCTTTATTTCTGGCGCGGCTGGCGGAAGAGTTACTTTGCCAGCGCAGCAGCTTTTCAGGCCATCTTCTGGCGCGTGCTGCTCGCCACAGTCGTGACCGTGGTGCTCGGGTTCGTCCTCAAGCACGCCATAGAAAAAATCTTCCTGGAAGACGGCGAGATCGAATCGCTTTTCTCCCGGCTGCCGCTGATTGCCGGAGCGCTTTTCGTCGTGGGAATTCTGATTATCTGGGCCGGAGTCCGCCCGAAAAAAAACACCGGCCAAGACGAGATTTCCCTGGGCTCATCGCTTTGGATCGGCGCGATCCAGGGACTGTGCCTGCCCTTTCGGGGCTTCTCCCGCTCCGGTGCCACGATTTCCACCGGCTTGCTCCTTGGCATTGGCAAGGTGAAAATGGAGGAGTTCAGTTTCGCCCTGGCGGTCGTGCTGACGCCGGGGGTGATTGGGTTGGAATTAAGGCGACTGCTGCACGCCCATGCCGGGAATGGGGGCACTGCGCTCAACCTGCAAATGCTGGGACCGGGGCTGCTGGCCATGCTGGGCAGCTTTGCCGCCGGTCTTCTGGCATTGCATTTTCTGGCGACGGTTCTCGAGAAGGGCCAATGGAAATATTTCGGTTATTATTGCCTGCTCGCGGCGGTCTGCGTCGCGGGGCTGAATCTTTATGGTCCGGTAAACCTGCGATGAGCAAGCGCACGCCTAAAGGATCGGTTTTGGCAATCACCCGCGGGCGGGCGGGCGCCCCATGAGCCCAGACACTTCCGACTCTGCGGATGCAACGGCCAAGAAATCCTTTTGGGGGCATCTTGAGGACCTGCGCAAGGCGATCATTCGCGCCGGCATTGCCGTCGGCTTGGCGCTGCTCATCTGCCTGACTTTTGCGGACAAAATTGTGCAGGTGCTGGAATATCCGCTCCACCGCATCGAGCTTTTTGAGAAGCCGCGGCCGACCGTAAGTTTCCAAATCGGCTCCACCCGGCTCGGACCGTATGCGGTCTCGCGCGAGCAGTTTGCCGGTCTGCCGGCGGGCGAGGCGCCGCATGCGGTTTTTCAGGTGGGTGTGGCGCAAGCGGGACAGGAACAGGTCGCCACGCTCAAGCTGCTGCCGGCCACGGCCGATGCCGCCAACCAGGGCACACTGAATGTGAAACTGCACAATTTTGGTCCGGCCGAGGGGTTCTTCATCGCCTTTCACGTCTCATTGTACGCGGCGCTGATTCTGGCGGCGCCGTTTTGGATGTATTTTCTCGGCAGCTTCATCATGCCCGCCCTGCATGTGAACGAGCGCAGGGCGATTTTCCCCTGGGTGGGCTGGAGCTTTTTGCTTTTTATTCTGGGCGTGCTCGGGACCTACTTTGTCCTGCTCCCCGTCTCCCTGCGCGCGGCGGTCGCCTATTCCGACATGCTGGGTTTCGACGGCTACGACTGGCGCGCCGATGACTACATCAGCTTTGTCACGCATTTTGTGCTGGGAATGGGGCTGGGGTTTCAGTTTCCGATCATTGTGCTCTTCCTCGTGAAAATAGGAATGATCACCCACAAGCAGCTCGCGCACTACCGGCGGCACGTCTTTGTGCTTTCATTCATTCTCGGCGCGGTGCTGACCACGCCCGAAGTCATCACCCAGGTTGCCATGGCCATTCCGCTCTACCTGCTCTATGAGATTTGCATCTGGATTGCCTGGTTTTGGGAAAGAAAAAAACGCCGGAGCAGCAGCATCATCGAGGTGTAAGGGCGCATGGGTGGGGGCTCGCGTTTTCGAAATGATGATGACGTAATGAATTGGGTGGAACGCATTGGGTGGAACGGCAGTTTTCCGTTGCCGTGAAGGATCGACGGGGGTTTTCTCACTGCTGTGCGCTACCGGTTCATGACCTTCAACATCGCCCATGCACGCGGTGTCTCGCCGGTGCATCAAAGCCTGCGGAGCGGCGACCGGCTGCGCGCCAATTTGTTGAAAATTGCCCGGCTCATCACCCGGCTGGGCGTCGATATTGTCGCCTTGCAGGAGATCGACCAGGATTCGCGCTGGAGCGGCAGCTTTGATCACCTGAAATTTCTGAGCGAGCACACCGGCCTCACGCACCGTGTCTTTGGGCTGACCAACAAGAGGGCCGGGCACTTCCATCTGAATTACGGCAACGCATTCCTTTCGCGGTTTCCCGTTCATCATCACGAATGTGTGGTCTTTGGCCGGAGGACGGTGGGGGAAAAGGGGTTTCTCTTTGCCGAGATCGACACGCCCTCGGGCCGGCTGCCGGTCCTGAACGCCCATTTGCACCACCGTTCGCGCCCGGCCCGGCTCCGGCAGGTTTTCCGCATGATGCATTTTCTCGATGAGCAGCGGAAAAGCCGCAAGACCCGCTGGCGCACCGGCCCGTTTCTCTGTGGCGATCTGAACAACCCCTCGACCCAGCCCGATGCCACCGCCGTGCTGCTCGGCTATCTGGAGCGGTTTGATAACTGCATCCTCCTTCCCAAGGGCCGCTCGCCGCACACCTTTCCCGCGCTCTGGCCGAGCCGGTCTTTGGACTACATTTACCTGCCGGGTGATTGCACCGCGGTATCGGCGGTGGTCGTGCGCAGCTACCTGTCCGACCACCGGCCGGTGCTCGCGGAGTTCAATCTGGCTCCCCCATAATTCCCATTTGCTTCGGGCACGCGGTCTGTTCTGCTGTCTTTTCGCATGGATCGTATCACCACCGCCTTTGCCCAAGCCCGTCGTGAAAACCGCGCCGCATTCGTCGCGTACCTGTGCGCCGGCGATCCCGATTTTGCCACTTCGCTGGCGGTCTGTCGCGCCGCGCTGGCGGCCGGCGTGGATGTCCTGGAGCTGGGGGTGCCGTTTTCGGATCCACTCGCGGATGGCCCGACCAACCAATTGGCGGCCCAGCGTGCCCTCGCCGGCGGTGCCACCTGCGCGCAGGTGCTCGGTCTGGTCCGTGAAATCCGCCGCTTCAGCCAGGTGCCGATCGTATTCTACACCTACTACAATCTGGTTTTCGCCAATGGGACCGATGCCTACGTCAGTGCGGCCAAGGCCGCCGGCGTCGACGGGTTGCTCACGCTCGATCTGCCGCCCGAGGAGGCGGATGAACTTTCCGCGGCCTGCCGGAAGCACGATATGAAAACCGTTTTCATCGTAGCGCCGACCACCCCGGATCACCGCCTGCCGGTCGTGTGCGGTGCGGCCACCGGTTTTGTTTACTATGTGTCGCGCGAGGGCGTCACGGGCGTGCGCGGCGATCTCGCCGGAAATATTCCCCAGGCCCTGGCGCGCATCAAGGCCCACACTTCGCTCCCGGTCGTGGTCGGCTTTGGCCTTTCCACCCGCGAGCAGGTGCACGCGGTCGCGGCGAACGCCGACGGCGTTGTGGTCGGCAGCGCGATGGTCAACGTCATCAGGAACGGGCTGACCAACCGGGCCGGTTTGCCCGCCCGGATGGGGGCGGTGGCGGCGGATCTGATCGCGGGCGTGAAACGCTAATGCCCATTGCCATGTGTCTTTCCGGCTGTTTGAACTGACCTCCATGACCGACAAACCGGCAAAAAAAATCCTGCTGATCGACGATGAGGAGTCGGGGCATGACCTGCTGCTGCTGAAGATCAAGGCGTTTGTCAGCGGCCCGTGGGAAGTCGACTGGGCCAACACCTACAATTCCGGCCTGAAAAAACTTTGCACCGGCCGCTACGCCGTGTGCCTGCTGGACAACCAGCTCCGGGAGGAGCGCGACGGTCTCTCACTCTTGCGCGAAGCCCGGGCCATGCACAATTACACCCCGGTGATTTTCATGACCGGTGATGCCCGGCAGGAGCTTGATGAGGAGGCGCTCGAGGCCGGGGCGATGGATTTTCTCGTGAAGTCGGAATACACGACGCAGCTCCTCGAGCGTTCGGTGCGCTACGCCATCAAGATGGGGCAGATGCTCGACCAACTCCGGCAGCAGGCGACCTACGATGAGCTGACGAAGCTGAACAACCGCCGCGAATTCGACCGGCTGCTCGCGGATGAATGGCAGCGCAGCGTGCGTTTCAAACATCCGTTTGCGCTGGTGATTCTCGACATCGATTTTTTCAAGAAGGTGAACGACACCCACGGCCACCCGGTGGGCGACGAGGTATTGCGCCACGTGTCCAGCCTGCTGGCCGGGCAGGTGCGCATCGTCGACAAGCTCGCGCGCTACGGTGGCGAGGAATTCGCCCTGATCATGGTGGAAATCAGCCGGTCCGAGGCGCGCGATGTGGTTGACCGGCTGCGGGCCCTGCTGGCCGAGACGCCGTGCGTCATCCCCGAAAAAAATCTCACGGTCGAGGTCACGCTCAGCGCCGGCGTCGCCACCATGCCCGAGGACGCCGCGTCGATGGAAGAGCTGATCAAAGCCGCCGACGAAGCGCTCTACACCGCCAAACGCCTCGGCCGGAACCGCGTGGTGACGACGAAGAACCGGGCGCTGCACGCGGCCTGGTGAGGAATGCGAATTATTCCAGATCGAGCCCGGAAGATAAATCTCGGTCTGCGCATTGGGGGCAATGCGCACCGCCCGGGACACGTTTGCTTCAGCCCGCTGATTAGCCGGCCGCGTAACCTTTCGGATGCGATTTATGCCAGCGCCACGCGGTTTCGACGATGGGCTCGATAGTCTTGAATTTCGGCTTCCAGCCGAGTTCGCGCTGCGCTTTGGAAGAGTCGGCATAAAGAGCGGGCGGATCGCCGGCCCTCCGTGGCACATAATTTGCCGGCACTTTGAGACCGGTGATTTTCTCGACCGCCTTGATTACTTCAAGGACGGAAGTCGGCGTGCCGGTGCCCAGATTGTAGAAGAGCTGCGTACCGGGTGTGGCGAGTTTATCGAACGCGGCAATGTGCGCCCGGCTGAGATCGTCGACATGCACGTAATCGCGCTGGCAGGTGCCGTCGGGCGTGGGATAATCGGTGCCGAAAACTTGGAGCGGCTTGCCGATGCCCATGGCGGCCCAGATCGCGAGGGGGATGAGGTGGGTTTCGGGATCATGGGCTTCGCCGATCGTCGCATCCTCAGCAGCTCCAGCGGCATTGAAATAGCGGAAGATGGCGAAACCAAGTCCATAGGCGCGGGCAAAGGCCTTGAGCATGTTTTCCACGTCGAGCTTGGTCTGGCCGTAGGGATTGATCGGCGCCTGTGGCAGATCCTCGGTCATCGGCATCTTTTCCGGCACGCCAAAGGTCGCGCAGGTGGAGGAGAACACGAATTTCTTCACGCCGTGCTTCAACATCGTCTCGAGCAGGGTGAGGGTGGCCGCGACGTTGTTTTGATAATACTTGAGCGGATCAGTGACCGACTCGCCCACATAGCAATACGCGGCAAAATGCATGACCACGTCAAAGCGCTCCGCGGTGAAGATACGGTCGAGCGCCTTTGCGTCGGCCATGCTGGCCTCGTGGAGTTTGACCGACGGGGTGAGCGCGGCGCGGTGCCCGTAGACAAAATTGTCCAGGACCACAGGCTCGTGGCCCGCAGCCAGCAACTGACGGACGCAATGACTTCCAATGTAACCGGCTCCACCGACGACGAGTACTTTCATGGGGCCAGACTTGTATTGATTTTAGCTTCCCGTTGGCTAGGCAAATCTGTTCCATCACGGACATCTCTGCATGAAGCATACTCGCATCGTCATTACCGGCATCGGCCTGACCGCTCCGAATGGCAACTCCCTGGCCGAATACCGGCGCAATCTGCTCAATGGCGTCTCGGGCATCACGATGACGGAAGTCCGCTACATGGGCCAATGGCCGGCGGGTCTATGCAAGTTCGACCCGTTGAAACATCAAAAGAAGAAGGACGTGCGCATCGGCACGCGAGCCGGCAGCATCAGCATCCATTGCGCGCGCGAGGCTCTCGCTGACTCCGGCATCAATCTCGAGACCCGCGACAAGAGCATGGTGGGCGTTTATCTCGGAATCACCGAGCACGGCAATGTCGAGACCGAGAATGAGGTCTTCAATATTTCAAAATTCAACTACGACACGAAGTTTTGGACGCACCACCACAATCCCCGGACCGTCGCGAACAGCCCGGCGGGGGAAGTGTCACTCAATCTTGGTTCGACCGGTCCGGCTTACACGATCGGTGCCGCCTGCGCTGCGGGCAACATGGGGCTGATCCACGCCGCGCAGATGTTGCGGCTCGGCGAGGTCGATCTCGCGATTGCCGGAGGTGTCAGCGAAAGCCCGCAGACTTTCGGAATTTTCGCCGGCTTCAAGAGCCAGAACGCCCTCGCGACCCATGCCGACCCGACCAAAGCCAGCCGTCCCTTCGACAAGGCGCGCAACGGCATCGTTATTTCCGAAGGCGGCTGCATCTACACGCTCGAACGGCTGGAAGACGCCGTCGCTCGCGGCGCGAAGATCTACGGCGAACTCGCCGGCTACTGTGTGAACTCCGACGCCACCGACTACGTCCTGCCCAATCCCGAGCGTCAGGCCCAGTGCGTGCAGAAAGCCCTGAAAAATGCCGGAATGACGGTCGACGACATCGATATTGTGAACACCCACGCCACCTCGACGCCGCAGGGCGACATCCAGGAGTGCCAGGCGATTGCCGCAGTCTTCCGAGATCGCCGCGAGCCTCCGGCCGTGAATAACACCAAAAGCTTCATCGGCCATACGATGGGAGCGGCTGGAGCACTCGAATTGGCGGGAAACTTACCCAGTTTTGACGACCTTATCGTCCATCCGACGATCAACGTGGATGAGCTTGACCCGCAGTGTGATATTCCGGGTTTGGTGCTCAACACCCCCCGGGCTGTTAAACGGGTTGACGCAATCCTGAATAATTCCTTTGGTATGCTCGGAATTAACTCTACGTTAATCATCAAACGTTACCGATAAGACTTTACCGCACACCATGACAAAAGAAGCCTGCCAGAAACTGGTTATCGACATTATTTCCGACATCGCCCCGGACGAGGATCTTTCCTCGGTAAAGCCGGAAGTTCGCCTGCGCGATCAACTGCAACTGGATTCGATGGACTTCCTCGACATCGTCATGGAGCTCCGCAAGCGCCACGGCATCGAAGTGCCCGAGGCCGATTACGTGCAGCTCGCCTCGCTCGACAGTTGCGCGGCTTATCTGACGCCAAAATTTCAGGCCAAGGCCTGATGCCTGCCGCAGGACGGCGACAGTCGCCGTGAGTATCGTAGGGCGGGGTCGCGAACCCCGCCTTTGTTTTGTCCCTGATGAAAGACTCCCATTACGACACAGCCATCATTGGCGCCGGCATGTCCGGGCTCGCCGCCGGCATCCGGCTGGCGCATTTCGGGAAAAAAGTCTGCATCTTTGAACGCCATAACGCCCCGGGTGGCCTGAACAGTTTCTACAGCATCGCCGGTCGCAAGTTCGACGTCGGGCTCCACGCGATGACCAATTACGTGCCTCCCGGGGTTAAGGGCACGCCGCTCGGAAAACTGCTGCGGCAGCTCCGGATCGAACGAGAGGAGTTCGCGCTCTGCCCGCAAAAACAATCCAAGATCGCGTTTCCCGGCTGCACGCTGCGGTTCACCAATGACTTTGCCGTGCTCGACGCGGAAGTCGTGGCCAGGTTTCCGGCACAGGCCGACGGTTGGCGGAAATTGGTCCAATTGGTCCGCACCTACGATGATGTCGCGCTCGACGCGAAACCGGTCTCGGCCAAGGCCATCGTGGCGCAGCACATCACCGATCCTCTCCTGACCGACATGATTTTCTGCCCGGTGATGTATTATGGCAGCGCCCAGGAGCGGGACATGGAGTTCGGGCAGTTCGTCATCATGTTCAAGGCGCTCTACCTCGAAGGATTTGCCCGGCCACTCGACGGCGTTCGTGTCATCATCCGGGTGCTGCTTGATAAATTTCGCCAGGCTGGCGGTGAACGCCGGATGAAATGCGGCGTGGCAAAGATCATTGAACGCGACGGCAGGGCGGCGGCGCTGCTGCTGGATGATGGCGGCGAAATCACCGCCGATCATGTGATTTCTTCCGCCGGGTATCCCGAGACCATGCGGATGTGCGAACCGGCGCGCACGATCCAAGCCGAAGCAAACACGGGCGCACTGTCGTTTGTCGAAACCATTTCCGCTTTCAGACAGCCGCCGGCCAGTTGGGGCTGGGGCGATGACACCATTATCTTCTTCAACGATTCCGACCAGTTCGAATACGTGCGGGCGCGCAAGCAGGTCGATCCGCGCAGCGGCGTCATCTGTCTGCCCGATAATTTTGATTACGCTGGCGCGCTGCTGCCCGAGGGATTGGTCCGCGTCACTTGTCTGGCGAATTACGAAGTGTGGGCCGGCCTGACCGAGCGGGAATACGAGGCGGACAAGCTTCGCTGGTTCTCGACCATCCAACGCAGTGCCCGCCGTTTTTTGCCCAGGGTCGATGACGCCGTGCTGTCCGCGAACCTGCTGGCCACGGACATGTTCACCCCGCGCACCGTGAAGAAATTCACCGGCCATATCAACGGCGCGATCTACGGCGCACCGCGCAAGATCAAGGACGGGCGCACCCACCTGGGCAATCTGTACCTCTGTGGCACGGACCAGGGGTTTCTCGGCATCGTGGGCGCGATGCTGAGCGGCATCTCGATGGCCAATTATCACATCTTGCAAAAAAGCTCAGGTTGAGGACTAATTTTATCTACCCCATGAAAACCATTCTATGCAGCCTTGCGTTGTCCCTTGTCGGCACCGGAGCCATCCAACTTTCTGCCGCGATTGATTTTCACGATCATGTCGGCATTCAAATGTGGAGCCTGCGCGATCAGGTCAAAGCCGATGTTCCGGCCGCCCTCGACCTGGTCAAAAGTTATGGCCTCACCGAGATAGAAACTGCGGGCACCGGCAACCTCAGTGTGGAGGATTTCAACAAACTTTTGCAGGAACGCGGTCTCCATGCGGTCGGGGCGCACATCGGTTACGATGCCCTCAAACAGGATCTGCCTGCGGCCATCCGCACGGCCAAAACGCTCGGCGTCAAGTATGTGATAACCGCCTGGATCACCCATGACAACAAGACCGGTTTCACCGCGAAAGACGCCCACGAGGCCGCCGCCAATTTCAACAAATGGGGCGAAGCGTTCCGGGCCGAGGGCATCACCTACGGCTGCCATTTCCACGGTTTCGAGTTTGCCCCTATCGCGGAGGAAAAGGGAGCCAGCGGCTTTGATATCATCGTGCGTGAAACCAAACCGGAGCTGGTGACCTTCGAGATGGACGTGTTCTGGGTGGTCCATGCCGGCAAAGATCCCGTGCAATTGCTCAAGGCCCACCCGAACCGCTGGTCGCTCATGCATGTGAAGGATATGCGCAAAGGCGCGGTGACCGGACTCAGCACCGGCCACGCGGCCCCGATCGACAGCGTCGCCGTGGGCGCCGGCCAGATGGACTGGAACGCCATCCTGAAAACCGCGCAGGACGTGGGGGTAAAATATTACTTCCTCGAGGACGAAACCCCCACACCGCTGGTCTGCATCCCGGACAGTCTGAAATATTTGCGCGCGCTGAAACTCTGAGTTGCCCTTTCCCGCCGAAAGTCCTCACTTTCGGCCTTTCATGGCGTACGATTGGCTAAAAGGCATTGAGGATCACTATGACGTGGTGGTGGTCGGGAGCGGACTCGGCGGTCTGACCGGGGCCAACGTGCTGGCCAAATGCGGCCACAAGGTCCTGCTGCTGGAGCACCACTACCAGTTGGGCGGGCTCGCCACTTGGTTCACCCGCAAAGGCGGACATATTTTCGACATCTCCCTGCACGGTTTTCCCATCGGCATGATCAAATCCGTGCGCAAGTATTGGAGCCAGGAAATCTCCGATTCGATCGTGCAGCTCAAAGGCGTGCGCTTCATCAATCCCCAGTTCCAGATCGACACGACCTTCGACCGCGATGATTTCACCCGGCAATTGATCGAGACGTTCAAAGTGCCGGCCGAGACGGTGGAGCGCTTCTTCACCGATCTGCGGGCGATGAATTTCTACGACAACAACCCCGAGACGACCGGCCAGATGTTCGAGCGGTATTTTCCCGGCCGCGACGATGTGAAGCGCCTGCTGATGGAACCGATCGCCTATGCCAACGGCTCCACGATGGATGATCCGGCAATCACCTTCGGCATCGTGTTCTCCAATTTCATGAGCAAGGGCGTCTACACCTTCCAGGGCGGCTCCGATGTGCTGATCAGGAAGATGACCGGCGAGCTCAAGAAAAACGGGGTCGAGCTGCGCAAGCACGTGGCCGTCGAGAAAGTACTGACTGCGGAACGCAACGGACAGAAGCACGTCGTGGGCGTGGTCGCCAATGGCCGGACTATCCGCTGCGACGCCGTGCTATCGAATTCCAATATCAAGAACACCGTCCTCCGGATCGCCGGCGAGGAGAATTTCACGCCGGAATTCGTCACCCAGACCAAGGCCGTGCGCGTCAACACAAGTTCCTGCCAGGTTTATCTCGGCATCAGGAAAGGCGAAACCTTGCCGCATATCGGCGACTTGGTTTTCACCTCTGACGAGCCCAGGTTCTCCAGCGAAAAACTCGTGGATCTGCATACGACCAGCCGGACGTTTTCGATGTACTATCCGGACACGCGGCCCGGGCTGGACCGCTACACCGTCGTCGTGTCGATCAACGCCAAGTACGAGGATTGGAACGCCCTGACGCCCGAGCAGTACGCCATCGAGAAACAGCGCCTGATAGACGAATCGATCACGGCGCTGGAGCGGCACATCCCCGATGTGCGGGGGAAGATCGATTGGATGGAGGCGGCGACACCGCGCACCATCGAATATTACACCCG
>CAZIQP010000110.1:0-13432 GCA_964541315.1 uncultured Opitutaceae bacterium | reverse complement strand
GCAGAAAAAAGGGGTCAGGTTGCAAATGTTATAATCTGCCACGCTCGCGACATTCTCCAATCCACCAGCCCCCTCTTCCGCAGGCGGTCCGGCCGGCGGGCGAGCGATCCAACCACCACCCGCACTCTCCAAAAAAATTTGTTTTTGCTCTTCCGGACTACCGATGCCCAGAACTGCACTTCTGGGCATACACAAGGGTGTAACGCGTTGCCTCCAGCGCTTTGACTTTGCGGCTCTCAAACCAACTGCATTGGGCTCATGCGCGCTCCACCTTCCAATAGCATTGGCTGGGGGAACAGGAGGCCAGATCTCATCGACGGTTTATGGATGGGTGACAGCAGACCACGGCTCATTCCGTCAGCGCATAGACGGCGAAGGAAACGAGCCAGTGGGTGTGGTTGAAATCATCCAGGCTCAACAAAGGCAGGGCGGCGTGCAGGTGCCGGTCGGCGGCCATCCGGGCGCGGGCGTGGCGGGGATCATGCTCCCAAAGCGCCCGCGCAATCCGCCGCCAACACCAAGCGCGGTTTAAATTCAGGCCGATGAGGTGCGCGATCTTTGGATCCGCAGGATCGCTGACTTCGACCGGCGTGAACAAATTGGCGGGCTGGCCATCCACAAGGCGCGGCAGAAAGCGGCCGAGCCAGGCCGAGAAATTTTCCGGCGGCAACACGGCGGCCATCACTTCCGCCTCGGTCAGGGCGGGGGAAAGAAAATCTTCCCCCGAGGGTTCCCAGCGCGCGCCATAATCATCATCGCGCCCGTACCAATAGGCCATCCGGCTGGTGCAAAAAAGTTTCAGCTCCTGGTCGTCCACCGCGCGCGTGTAATCGATCACCAGTTTCACGGCAAAAGCCGTGTTGTTGTGCATGCCGTGCCGGACCGGGTGGAGGAGGGAGGGCAGGTACGCAAACAGACCCTCGCGAACCACGGCGACGATCGGCCGCAGGTTATCCGCAAGGTCGCGGTCGTAAGCGTGCAGCTCCTCGGCGAGCTTTAGCAGCCAGGCCCAACCGTAGGGCCGCTCAAAGAAATTGCGACCGGGCGCTTCCAGATAAACCGCCTCCTCCTCCAGATGGTCGGTGGTAAGATGTTTGCGCAGTACCCGGTCGATCTCGGGTTTCTCCGGCAAGCCGGGAAAAATTCGCGCCAACCGGACCAGCATACAGTGTTGATGAACGCAGGAATGCCAGTCGTAGCTGCCATAAAAAGCCGGATGCAGCGCCCGCGGGGCTTGGGCATCAGCCGGACCATTCAGCACATGTTGCAGATGGTGAGGATATTCGCGGCAAACATTGGCCAGCCCAAGCCGGGCGAACTCAGAGGCTTGGGCAAAAGAGAGAGCAGCGAAGGGGACCGACACGGGATTGACCACAGTACAAAGTTTCAGTTGAAGAAGAGAGGCTTGCACATATCTTGCTTGAGATCACGACAGATATTAGCACATACACGCCACCACATTCTCTTCTATGAAAATTAAAGCTTACTTGAAACCACATTGCGGCTGGTCGAATGGCGTGCGCGCCATCATGGGCAAATACAACCTCAAGTTTGAGGACATGGACATCATCAATCAGCGCAGCAACTACGAGGAGATGGTTCGCAAATCCGGCCAGCCGCTTTCTCCCTGCGTTGAGATCGACGGCGTGATGCTGGCCGATATCTCAGGCGAAGAGGTGGAAAACTACCTGCTCGCCAACAATCTTGTGAAAGCAGCGAGCGGCTCCACGCATGTCGCCACCAATGCCGGTTGCTCCGACGAGGAACACGCCCGCATGCAGGCCAAGCCGGTGCGCTTCTTTTAACCGGAAATCCCGGCTGTATTTCAGGCTGAAGGCCGGACCAAAATGGTCCGGTCTTTTTTGTCGAATGCCCCGCGCTTGCCAGCAAACGGACAAACCGGTTGCCTGTCGCCGATGCCCTCGAAACCCATTCCCGGATCTTCAGGTGAAGTGCTGACCGGTCTGCCCTCGGCCTACCAGCCTCATGCCGGCACCGGCCTGTTGCATCTGCCCCGATTTTTGGCGAAGTGCAAATATGTGAAACAGCATGGCGCGTTGCCGGCGAGTTATGCGAAGAACTACAAACGCGGCATGGACCGGTTTCTCAGCCTGCACCTGGGCATTGATCCGGCCGCCGTGGAAAAAATTGTTTTCGAATCCACCACGGACGAAGAGATCGACGCCAAGCTGAAGGCCCTGTTTCCGGCTGATGTTCGCCCAGCCAAATGGAACCGGGAATATGTGCAGAAGGGCATGACACCGGCTGGACGGGAATTTTTGAAAGAGGCGCTGGCCAACATGGGCTGCTCCGACCGCGCGGAGCAAATTGTCAGCGTGGTGGACCTGATCGAATTCGACGAAGGCCGGATCGAGTGACGCACGCTGTCACCGCCGCCCTTCGAATGGAGCAACGGTCTCCAAAACCGGCCGGGGCTTGCGCGGCAGCCAGCGGGGCACGGCGCGTTTGTAATCTTCGTAGATCGCGCCGAACTGGTAACTCAGGGCGGATTCCTCATAGAGCGCCACAAACAGATGCACGGCGCAGACCAGGCACACGCCATAGATCACAATGTGGATCGACCAAAAGAAAAGGGCTTCGCTGCCGACGATCGCAAAGATGCCCAGATACATGGGATTCCTCACCCAGCGGTAAAGCCCGCGGTGCACGAGCCGTTTGGGCGGGTCGATGGGAGCGGGAGTGCCCCGGCCCTTGGTGGCAAAAAGCCAGAGGCAATGCAGGTAGATGGCCGTGCCGACGGAAAAAATAATGATGCCGGAAAAATGATGCGCCCGCCAGATTTCCGGCCAGTGCGGCCGTTGTTCAAACCAGTGCAGCGGCACCCACCCGGCGACGAACCCGGGCACGAGCAGGGTGAAAAGCAGATTTTTTATGAAGAGGCTCACACGCGCTGTCTGGACTGATTGCGATCAAGCCCCACCAAAACCCAGAGGGTCAAGCCGCGCAAGCGCACAACGCGTGGTGGTGTGCCGCCGCGTTTAGCAGAGCGTGTTTGCCAGTTTAACTGGCAACGGGCAGTTCAAACCAGAAAATCGATCCGCCGGCAGCGGGAAACTCTGCACCCACGGCACCGCCTTGCGACTCGATCAATTGCTTCACAATGGAAAGACCAAGGCCGGTGCTCTCTTCCCCCGCAGTTGGCCGGACGGAGAGTTTCCCATATTCAGTAAAGAGGGCGGGGCGTTCGACCGGCGGCACGCCGGGGCCGCTGTCCTGCACCTCCACGCGAACGGATTTTCCCGGGGAACGCGTGCGCACCGTGATCTGCCCTCCGGGAGCAAGAAACTTTACGGCGTTGCTCACATAATTGGTCAGGGCCTGGTAGGCGTGGCCGGCCTCGGTGCTGACGACGGGCAGGGGCTCGGCGGTTTCCAACCGGAGGCTGATGTTTTTGTTTTGCGCGGCCGGTTCGTTCTGGCTGACAACCGCCTGGACCAGCACATTCAGGTTTACGCGACCGGTGCCGGGTTTTTGGACGTTCAGAAAAGTGTCGATGATGCTCTGCATCTGCCGCGCGGAGAAATCGATGTTTTCCAATTTCTCGGCGATGGCGGGTGGCGCGCCATTCTTCCGCGCCTGAGCCCCGGACATCAGGATCAGGCAGAGCGGATTGCGCAGATCGTGGGCGGCGATGCGCATGAATTTTTGTTTGAGCGCCAGCTCCTTCTCCAACTCGCGGCGGAGCTGGCAAAGCGTGAGGTGGGTGTTGATGCGGGCGAGGGCCTCGGCGTGCTGGATGGGCTTGGTGATGTAGTCAACCGCGCCGGCGTTGAAAGCCCTCACCTTTTCCGTGGTGTCGGCGAGGGCGGTCATGAAAATGATGGGGATATCGCGGGTGGCCTCGGCGGCTTTGAGCCGGCGGCAGGTTTCGAAGCCGTCGATCCCCGGCATCATCACATCCAGCAGGATGAGGCTGGGGCGAGAGAGCTGGGTTTGCGAAAGCGCCTCCTCGCCGTCTTCGGCCACCATCAGGGAGTAGCCCGCGGACGAAAGACATTCGGCCAGCACGCTGAGATTGGCGGGAGTATCATCGACGATGAGAATGGTGTCGGGCATGTCAGGTCTGTGGTGGGGGCGTGCGGTATCGTGTCACGTAGGTGCGGATCGCTTTCATGCGAAAATTCGTGGCGAGTTCGATGATGTGTTGGGCGAAATCCGCATGCTCGGGTATGCGCTGGGCGAGATCCTGCGCGTAGGAGCGTACGCCCATGACATCGCCTTTCGTCGCGAGTTCAAAAATGGCGTTGGCTTCCCCGGCGGCCGGAGCATTGCGGAGAATGGGGAAGGGATCGCGGGATTCTCCGGTCGTCGAGCGGATGTTTGTGCGCCAGATGATGCCGATATGCCGTTCCATGAGGGTGAAGAGGTCTTCCTCAAAAAATGGTTTGGAAAGAAAGGCCGAACAGCCGGCGGCCAGCGCCGCATTTTGCGGTCCTTCCAACGTGCTGGCGGAAACGGCGATGATGCAGGGCGGATTTTCGCGGTAATGGCTCAGAATTGTCTGGGCGGCGGCCATGCCGTCAACCCGGGGCATGCGGAGATCCATCAGCACCACATCGGGCCGCTGCCGCAAGGCGATCTCGACCGCCTGCTGTCCATCATGCGCGGCGAGCAGATCGAAACCCAATGGCTGCAACAGATCGATCAGCACGGTGCGGTTCGGCGCGTGATCGTCGGCCACCAAAACGCGCAAACGGGGCCCTTCGTAGCCGATCACGCGACGAGTGACCGCAGGAGGACGGTTGGCCAGCACATCACCGAGCACCTCCGGCAGGGCGATCTCAAACCAGAAGCGGGCACCCCAACCCGGACGGCTTTGCACGCGCAAGGTGCCGCCCATCTGACTGACGATGTTGCGGCTGACGTTCAAGCCGAGGCCCGTGCCACCGGCGCGCTGGCTCTGACTACCCACTTGGGAAAAGGGCTCAAAAAGCCGGGCTTGATCCTCGGTTGAAATGCCCGGACCCGTATCGCTCACGGAAAAAAGAAACAGGTCGCCCGAACGTTCGACCGTGAAAATCACCGCACCCTGCTCGGTGAATTTCATGGCATTGCCCAGCAGGTTGAACAGGACCTGGCGCAGGCGCTGGGAATCGCCCCAGACAATCCGGGGCAGGTCGGGAGCGATCGAGCTCTCGAGCCGCAGGTTTTTTTCCCGGGCCCGGGGTGCGAAAAACTCCACCGCGTTGTGCGCGAATTCCGGCAGGTTGAATTCCACCGCGTGCAGTTCGAGTTTGCCGGCTTCGATTTTCGCCAGATCCAGCACGTCGTTGATCAGGGCGAGCAGATGCTCGGCGGATTGATGAATGACTTCCACGCCATCACGCTGCTTGGCGGTCAGCGTCTGGTCGCGATCAAGAATCTGCGTGTAACCCAGAATACCATTGAGGGGAGTGCGCAACTCATGGCTCATGCTCGCGAGAAATTGTGATTTGGCGCGATTGGCGGTGTCCGCCACTTCCTTGGCGTGCTGCAGCGTGCGGGCGACCTCGCGCTTGCTGGTGATGTCGGCCATCACCCCCTCGAAATGCTTGATGGCCCCGGAGGTATCACGGATTGCGCGCACGGATTCACTCACCCAGGCCCGCGTCCCGTCGGGACGGACGATCTCCGATTCAAAATCCGTGATCTCGTCCGAATCATGGATCAGCTGCAGAAACTGCGACCGGCGGTTGATGTCGGCGTACATCTGCCGGCTCACGTCATTGACCGAGGCGATCAAGGACTCGGGGGAGGCATAGCCAAGAATCCGCGCCAGCGCGGGATTCGCGCGGATGAACCGGCCTTCCAGGCTCGAAACATAGAGTCCTTCCAGGGCGTTTTCAAAGATACCGCGATATTGCCGCTCAGCGCGGCGCAGCGCCTCACCGGTCTCGCGGCGCTGCACGGCGCTGGCCGCCTGGCCGGCAACAAAGGTAAGCAGACGTTTTTCCTCTTCACCGTAGGCATCGGGATTATGGTAATCCTGCACGGCGATCACTCCGATCGCCCGGCCCTCGATCAAAAGCGGAACCCCGAGCCAGAGCGACTCCGCGGGATCTGCCGGAACATACGGTGGATGTTCGCGCCGTAAGACGGCCAGTTCCGCAGCGGATGTCAAAAGGGGCTGACCGCCAAGCAAAACGTATTCGGCAAGCCCGAAACCTAATTGACGGGGAGCAGGAACAGACAGCCTCTCGTCCACAAAATACGGAAAATGAAGAGCCGAGCCATCCGCACTGAGCAAAGCCACTGACATGTTTCGCGCCGACATCAGGCCACCGATGATACGATGCAGCTCGGCGAAAAGCACGGGCAGCTCGGCATCGCTTAACAGGACGCGGGAAATCTGGTAGGTCGCCTCCTGCACCTGCTCCCGCCGGCGCCGCTCGGTGATATTCATGCCGATTGTGAGCATGCACTTGACCCCATTCAGCTCGATCACATCGGCATTCAGCAGCAGATTCAGATGGGATTTTGACTTGGCGTAGAACATGCCTTCAAAGTCACGCACGCGGCCATTCTGACCCATCGTTCTGATAAACAGGTCGCGCTGCACCCTATCAACCCAGAGACCGAGATCCAGTGTGCTGTGGCCGATCACCTCTTCGCGGCTGTAGCCGGAATTGCTCACGAAGGCCGCGTTTACATCCAGGATGATCCCGTTGTCCAACTGGGCCACGATCGCCACCACCGGAATCGTTTGCAGCGATTTCGCGAAATAAGCCTGTGACTCGCGCTGACGGATTTCACTCTGTTGCCGGCGGATCGCCGCGGCAGCTTGCGCCGCAACGAACAGGAGCAGGCGTTTCTCCTCCTCACCGTAGGCCCGAGGGTTTTCGTAATCCCGCACGGCAATCACCCCCACGGTCTGTCCGTCGATCTGAAACGGCACCGCCAGACTGACCGCGGCAGGCCTTTCCTCCGGAGTAACGGGGCCGTTCCGACTGAGAATTTCCCGCAGTTCGGCCTGTCGGGCCATAAGCGGCCTGCCCGTGCGCCACACTTCCTCAATCAAGCCATTGCCGGCAGCCCGCGGCTCGGCGGAAGCGACTGACTCGTCGGCAAAATAGGGGAAGTGGATCAATCCGTCCTTCTCCCCCTTCATGGCGATGAAGAAATTTCTTGCCGGCATCAGTTGACCGAGGATGCCCTGCACCTCGGCAAACATCACCCCGTTTTCCCCTCCGGTGAGCAGCACCCGGGAAATCTGGTAGGTGGCTTCCTGCACCTGCTCCCGGCGCCGACGCTCCGAAAGATCAAAGGCGGTGAGCAACATGCACGACTCGCCCTGATGGGTGATCAGGTTGGCGTTGAGCAGCACATAGCGCGGTTCCCGCTGCTTGGTGAAAAACAACGCCTCGAAATCCCGCACCAGACCATCGCGCTGCAAAAGCTGAAACATTCTGGCGCGTTGGTCCGGATCCTTCCAGATCCCGAGTTCCAGCGCCGTATGCCCGATGACTTCCTGCCGGCTGAACCCCGAGGAGCGGAGAAAGGAATCGTTGATCTCCATAAAGGTTCCCTCTGGCAGCCGGCCGATCATGAGAAACGCCGGACTGGCGTGGAATGCCTGCTCAAAATGATTTATGGAGACGCCCTTCTCCAAGCCCGGCTTCTGCTTCTTTTTGTTCGGCTGGGTTGAGGTCTTTTTGCGGGGAGCGGCGGACATGGCAGAATGGTACTGGAACACCTTACGGAAAAAGGGAAATAGGGCGCAGGCAACGGCAGATTACGCCGACCTGCGCCCTATTATTTACCCCTTACACCAGTGGCCACACAATGCCGCCGGCAAAATATTGAAACAAAGCGCGGTGTATTTCTGTTTTGGAAATGGGATTCACGCCACAGCGCGTTTTTGCCGGGCCAAGCCGTCCCTGGCCCCGGTCTTGATCGTTTCGGCCAGCAGCCAATACCCCTTGGCCCAAGCCTCGCGTGTTTCCGGCGTGAATTCCTCCCTCAGACACTTGTTCATCGTCCACAGCAGGGCTTCGCAAAAAACTTCATATTGCTCTTCTGTCAGATGGTAATCCAGATGCCGCAGGCCCATCTGGCGCAGCACGGGCAAAATGACATCCAGTTGATCCAGGCTGAAGACAATGAACCCCACGCTCTGCATTAGGTTGCTGCCCTGGGCCCCGATATCGCCATGAAAGGTCGTCCGCAACGAGGGATCGAGTTCGAAAAGCCGGGCATAAAATATCACTCCGGCATGATCGGCGATCGGGCTGATCTGGCGGAATGAATTTTTGATGAGGGAGATTTCGCGGGGAGTCACGGGAAGGAAGAGTTGCTGGCGTCGAGATGCTGGCAGAAACCGAATATGCCAGAGTTCCCGGCGTGTTGCTATTGACCGGAGGACGCTAGCCGTTCGGCTAAAGAGGCCGGCCCAATCGGGATCAATCCCGCCACTCCACTCAGAATCTGGGGATAAACCAACGGACGAAACACCACAACCGCTAGGGTGAATCATTCAGGACCGCATTCCGCGCAGGGTGGGCTTTACTTCCCGGCCGGTGCCGGTCAGTTTCCCCTTGTGGAAAAAATTCTGGTGATCGACGACGAATCCCGCAT
Source organism: uncultured Opitutaceae bacterium (assembly GCA_964541315.1). Taxonomy (GTDB): domain Bacteria; phylum Verrucomicrobiota; class Verrucomicrobiia; order Opitutales; family Opitutaceae; genus Didemnitutus. Next base: position 4,858 of record CAZIQP010000110.1, on the reverse strand, counting down.
GCGCAAGCTTGTGGTGGAAGCATTGGCAGGAGAAGGCTACCTCACGATTGAAGCGCAAAATGGCCGGGAAGGGGTTGCTCTGGCGGGACGCGAGTCGCCCGCCCTGATTGTCTGCGATATCACCATGCCGGAAATGAATGGGCACCGCGTGTTGCAGACCCTGCGCGATCAACCGGCCACCGCCCAGATCCCGTTTATATTTCTGACTGGTTGGAGTGAACGCGAGGATGTCCGCGCCGGCATGAATCTGGGAGCTGATGATTATCTGGTTAAACCCGTTGACCCCGCTGAGCTGCTTGCTGCCGTCAGGTCGCGCCTCCGCCGGCAAAAACAGACCGGCGGCACCCGCAGTCATGCCAAAGTTGAAGCGACCCCCGAGGCCTTGGCCAGCGCACTCGGGCTCACCGCCCGCGAGGCGGAAATCCTGTCATGGGTGGTCCAAGGCAAAACCAATCCTGAGACAGGCATCATTTTGGGTATCCAGCTCACAACGGTCAAAAAACACTTGGAAAGCATCTTCGCCAAGCTCGGTGTGGAAAACCGGACTGCCGCAGTCACCTTGGCATTGGAGAAACTGGGCCAGCAGTCCTGAAGCGTTATGGCCGCGAATTTCTGGCTTCGGGCTCGCGGATGATGGTCATTTTGCCCTTGTGCCCAGCATAAGCGCCATCGGCTGGGACTGATTTATTTGGAACGAAGGCGGCAGACAGCAGAAAGGCCGCTCACCCCTGAGCGGCCTCACTACCCTAACAAACACCTAACAAACTATGAACTACAGGGAAAGACGCAGCCGGCGCGAAAACGTTCAAAGTTTGCCCCTAATTCGGGCCTTCACAAATTTGCGGCTGATTTGCCCTGAAAGGCGCAGGCTATTTTCCAAGAGGAACCTGTTTCTCCCCATGCACATGCGATAAAAGACCGCCTTAAGCCCATGCTGCAATTCAACACAGCTCAGTCTTTGGCGCGCGACTGAGCAAACCATGCAGCATCGTCACGGTTCGCGGATGACTAGGGTGCGGTTGATCGCTTCCGGGCGGATTTCCTGCCGCTGGCCCGAGGGCCAGTAGATCACGATTTTTCTCACCCGCGCATCGTCGCCCAGGCCGAAGGTCAGCACCGACTCCGATTGAGCCATATAGCCCATCGCCGGAGCGACCGTTTGGGCGAGGATGCGGCGCGGCGTGCGCACCTCGACGCGCGCGCCGCCGGCTTCCGGCTGACTGCGCGTGGCGATCAGTTGCAGCCGGAGCCACGGCAGGGCAAGCCGCTGGTCGTTGCGCAGCAGCAGCGGCGGGCCGTCATGCTGCGCGATCACCACATCCAAATCGCCATCTCCGTCGAAGTCCGCCGTGGCCACACCCCGGGCGGTGAGCGGTTGCATCCATGCATTGCTGCTTTCGGAAACCGTAGCGCCGGCAACTTGCCAGCCTTGGGAGCTTTTCCAATACAAGCGCGGCACCGACTGAAATTCCCGGCCCTGCTCAAACTTGTTGATGTCCGGCTCGGCCAAACCCTGGCCGGAAAAAAACTCGATCTGGCCGTCCAGATTAAAATCCCCGGCGGCCACGGCAAACTTGGCGGGCAGATGCAAGCGGGCCTCCGTTTGCGACGCAGAATCAAGAAGAGTCACGGATTGCAGGGCGCTGAAGCGTTCGTCGAATCCCGGCATTTGGGCGAAGGGCAGGGCGCTGGCCGAGGCGAGGCCGGCCGAGGCGCCTTCATGCCGGTCGTCGCGACCGGCGGACCAGCGACGGAAAGTACCGTTGCCCTGATTGAGGAAGAGGGCGTTTTCGGCCGTGTGGTAGGAAAACAGCAGGTCGAGTTTACCATCGCCGTTGGCATCCACGGGCACGACGGCGAGCGGCTTGGCTACGGGCAACTGGGTTTGCGGATCGATGTCACGCAAGCCGGCGGATTGGGGCACCAGCGCGAAACGGCCGTCGCCCAGATTGTGATACACCGAGGGAAACGCGCTCACGAAACCTGTCGGCGTGCCGTAGGAGCGGCCCACATCCGCGATGGTAAACGCGAGCCCGAGGCCCACGTCGCGCGGCCAGCGGGCGTAGTGCGCGACCACCAGATCGAGCCGGCCATCGTTGTCATAATCAATCCAAGTGGCCCCGGTGCTCCAGGTGTTTTCTTCGCCGCCGACCCCGGCGGTTTCCGTCACATCCTCAAACCGGCCGTCGCCCCGGTTGTGAAAGAGATGATTGGTGCCAACACAGGTGACGAAAATATCGGGCCGCCCATCGTTGTCAAAATCACCCACGGCCACGCTCATGCCCTGGAGTTCCACGTTCAGGGCCGCCCGCGCGGTGACATCGCTGAAGTGCCCATGTCCGTCATTGCGAAAAAGCGCGAGACTGCCCCGGCTCATGCGTTTCCCCATCGGTTCTTCCCATGGCCACGGTGCCCCGTTGACAAACAGCAGATCGGGCGCCCCGTCGCCGTCGTAGTCCAGCACGGCCACCGCGCCACCGAGCGTGGTGGGTGAGTTCGCGGCATCCGGAAACGCCGGGAGCTTAAGGCCGGCCTCCGCGGTGATATCGGTGAACCGGACCGTCGGTGCCTTCTGCGCCGCGCCGGCCGGAAACAGCCGGGCAAAAACCACGCTGAGAATAATTGCCGTGATTACGAGCGGAAGCACCACTTTCAAAATCGGCGGTACAGCAGAAATCCCGGTCTGTGGCGCGGGGACCGGAACGGAGCGGGTGCTGGTGGTAGGCGCGGGGTTCACGACAAAATCCTGAAAGGTATGTGGACAGGTATTGGCTTCCTCCCCTACAAACATGCAATCCCTTTTGCACGATGACCGCTGCCCGGCCATTTTCCCGTTCCCTGCTCCGCCTGTCCGGTGTCGGAGCATTCTGGACTTTGGTCGGCCTGGCCTTTGCGAGTCAGTTTTATCTTTCCAGCACCTTGCTGGGCCGGACGGTTTCGTGGGGACAGGCCATCACCTATTCACTGGGAGATTGGTATGTCTGGGCCTTCCTCTCGGTGCCCATCCTCTGGCTGGCCCGGCGTTTTCCGCCGGAAAGTCTGCATCCCTGGCGCACGGCGGGCATTCATCTGGCAGGGGCGCTTTTCTTTTCGCTGCTCTACGTCACGTTGCGCGCCCTGGTCGGCCAGATCCATAGCGCGCTCCTGGATGATCCGGTGACTTTTCTGGAAGTTTTCCGGCCGCTGCTGGTGAAAACCTTTCCGTTCAACCTGCTCATCTACGGCGTCATCATTTCCGCCAGCCACGCGATTGAGTACTACCGCAAATATCACGAACGCACCGTGCACGCGCTCGAACTGGAAAAACACCTGACCGAAGCCCGGCTCCAGGCACTGCTTCGTCAGCTCAAACCCCACTTCCTTTTCAACACCCTCAACGGCATCGCGTCGCTCATGCACAGCGATGTGGATGCCGCCGACCGCATGCTCGTGCGCCTGAGCGAACTGCTGCGTCTCACCATGAGCCATCCCGGCCAGCCGCTCACCAAGCTGCGCGAAGAAATCGCCTTCATCGAAAAATACCTGGAGATCGAACGCATCCGCTTTCGCGACCGACTCACTGTCGCCATCGACGTCGATCCGGCCGCCCTGGATATCGATGTCCCGAGCCTGATTTTGCAACCGCTGGTGGAAAATTCCATCCGCCACGGCCTCGAGCCCCACGCGCGACCCGGGCATCTCGAAATCACGGTACGCCGTGAAACGAACAATCTCGTCCTGATCGTACGCGACAACGGTACGGGCCAGCCGCCCGGCGGTTTCACGCGCGAAGGCATCGGCCTAGGCAACACGCGCGCCCGCCTGCGCGAGCTCTATGGCGAACGCCACCGTTTCGAACTGGCCAACCATCCCGCCGGCGGCCTGGAAATCCGTCTCACGATTCCCGTCTCATGAGCACCGGCGTCAAACTTCGTACCCTGATCGTCGACGACGAGCCTCTCGCCCGCGAGCGGTTGCAGGGCCTGTTGCGCACGGAAGCTTCCGTCGAGGTGGTCGGACAATGCGGCAGCGGCACGGAAGCCATCGCCGCCATCAAGAATGCACCGCTCGACCTCGTGTTTCTCGACATGCAGATGCCCGGATGCGACGGCTTGCAGGTACTGGCAGGAATTCCTGTCGAGAACCGGCCGGGAATAATCTTTGCCACTGCCCACGAAAAATTTGCCGTCGACGCGTTCGACGTGCAGGCCATCGACTACCTTTTAAAACCCTTCGACCGCGAGCGCCTGCAGACCGCTCTGCGCCGGGCCCATGATTTCATCCGCATGCGTCGCCAAAGCGATGCCGCGCCGAAGCCTGTCGACGTACCGGCAATTCCTCCCTCACCCGTGCAGAAAAACGAGCGCCTGACGGTAAAAGCCGATGGCCGGCTCGTATTTCTCAAGCCCGATGAAATTGTTTGGGTGGAAGCCGCGGATAACTACGTCGTGCTGCATCTCACCACCGGCCGGCTGATGCTGCGCGAGACGATGGCGGCGATCGAAGCGAGGCTCGGCACGGTCAGTTTTGTGCGCATCAACCGCTCCGCCATCGTACACTACGACCAGATCCGCGAAATTCAGCCCGCCCTGCACGGAGATTACACCGTGGTCCTGCGCGACGGTACCGAAATTCCTCTCAGCCGCAGCCTCCGCGGCCAGTTGAGCCGGTTCGTGACCAATTAAGTCAGCCAACTTGGTTCGACGTAACTTCACCCATTCCTCTGCCGCACCGCTTCGAACAACGTGATGATTGTCGCCATCGCGACGTTGAGTGAATCGGCCTGGCCGGCCATCGGGATGCGGACGAGGAGATTGCTTTCCTTCAGCCAGAAATCGCTCAGCCCGTATTGCTCACTGCCCATCACGATCGCCAGCGG
>CAZIQP010000109.1:0-13442 GCA_964541315.1 uncultured Opitutaceae bacterium | reverse complement strand
ATGTTTGTGCGTGTATTTTTTCTGAATTGAATGACACGATGATCTGAACGATGATCGGTGCGGAAATGACGCTTTGTTCAACGCGAGGGAATTTCGGTTGCCAAAAAGTTGCCAGAAAATCTGATTTTGCTTTCCCTTCGCTGCAAAGCGCTTCATTTTTCTTCTCGTTCTAAAACATTAGTCATTAACTAAGGCCGCGTTGGTGCGCGATTTAGCCGGTCGAGCTGAATTCGGTTCGACCCCCTCTCCGGGCACCATTTAAGTTTTTTCGCCCTCCTGGGCCATGCGGAGTGGTGGAAGCTACAAGCCTGCCTCTACATCCTCCGGAATCCGCAATCTTCCTATCGAACCCGCGATGTGCGCACCCATAATCTAAGTTAGGCTCGCCACCCGCCCGGGAAATCACATGAAAGAGCACCACGCCCGGGTGGCGGAATAGTATACGCAGCAGACTTAAAATCTGTCAACCCCACCGCTCGTGCGTTGTTCAGTAGCTGAATCATATCGTTCTTTTTCACAAACATTCGCGATTTAGTATCAAAATATGGATGCGGTCAGAGTGTGGGGTTTGCCCACTATTTTGACCGCCCCCCCCGAGGCAGGGCGGACATTGCGGACATTCCTGCTGGCGTCAGTTAGCGCCCCGCTGGTATTGAATTTATGTCAGCGCCCGGATGGCGAAATGGTATACGCTTTCGACTTAAAATCGAATTCCTGTAAAGGAGTGCGGGTTCGAGTCCCGCTCCGGGCACCATTTCTAAATGTCTCGAATGAGGCGTCGCATGGTTCTGCGAACAGCGACAGAATTTGAGGCGAAATTAGGACTGCGCCGACGTGCTGTTGATGCGAGCTTCGAGCGTCTTCACCGGGCGGCTGCGAGCTTATTTTTTCCGGCGCAGCACTCTGACGCGCTGGGCTTCGCTGTCGCCGATGAAAATCGATCCGTCCAGGTCGGCGTAGATGCCGTGCAGGCGGTTCATTGCGCATTTGAGGGGATCGCCGTCGGGTCCGTCGCCCTTGCTGCCGGTGCCCGCGATCAACTCGATCCGTCCGGTGGCGGCATCGATCATGCGCACGGTGTGGCTCTCGGTGTCGGCCAGCCAGGCGTTGCCGGCGGCATCAATCGCGATGCCTTTGGGCCCGCTGAGCGTCGCCTCCCGGGCCGGGCCGCCGTTGCCGGTGAAGCCCGGTTGTCCGGTGCCGGCCATGATGCGGATAACCCCGGCCTTGAGATCAAACTTTAAAACCTGATTGCCTTCGCGTGTGACGACCCAGGGATTGCCGTCGTGGTCAACATCGATGGAGCGGGGATTGTTGAGCGTGGTGCCGGCAATCGGGGCGCCGTCGGGAGTGGGGCCGGGTTTGCCCGTGCCGGCGAAGGTGCTGATCTTCCCGGTGCGCATATCCACCCGACGGATGACATGACTTGGGACATCGCAAATGTAGAGGTTGCCATCGGGGCCAAACTGGATGCTATGCGGCGCATTGAGCGAGGCTTGGTTGGCCGGACCACCGTCCCCGGAATTGCCTTTTTGCCCGTTGCCGGCAAACGTGGTGATGATTCCCGTCTTGAGCTCGATCCGGCGGATGGCGTGGTTGTCGGCGTCGGCGATATAGAGATTTCCGGCAGCGTCAAAACGGATTTCGTGCGGGAGGCTGAACGTGGCTTGGCTGGCCGGGCCGCCGTCCCCGGTGTAACCTTTTTTGCCGGTGCCAGCCATCGTGCTGATGGTGCCGTCGGCGGCGATCCGGCGGATGCAGTTGCCTTCGTGTTCAATGAACCAAATCGCGCCATCGGGTCCGCGGACCACCCCATAGGGATCGTTGAGGTCGGCGGAGAGGGCCGGGCCGCCGTCTCCACTGAAACCTTGGTGGCCGGTGCCGGCAAAGGTGGAGATGGTCCACTCCGAGGCATAGGCGCCTACTGCGGTCAACGAAACGAGCGAAGCAAAATAAAGGAACGTAGACATGGCGGGTAAGTTGAACAGCGGGCGTCCGGCTGTCTACGTTATTGCAGTCAAAACCGTTTCAAGAGCGCGGTGTTGCTGTCCCGGGACTGACCCGGAAGCGGTGGCGGTTCGGTTGGTGGGTTTGACGAATGTTACGACCTGATGTTCCCCACGGGTCGTCGTTGCGTGCTTCGCGGGTTGCGGCTTAGGCTGGGCACAAATGACAGAACCGTCGGCCAGCTTCGAACTGAATCAACTGCACGCGCTGGTGGGGCACCGGGAGTTTGTGCGGGGCAGTGACACGCTGGAGGTGGTGCATCAGCGGTTTGCCTCCGGCCGGCATGATTTCATGGCCGTGTTGGACGGGTGCCAGTTGCTGGGCCTTTGTGCCCGGCGCGACATCGGCACGCTGCTGGGGGCGCGGTTTGGTTTTGCGCTCTATGCGCGCGCACCGGTGAGCAACCACCTGACGCCGGATGGCATCCGGATCGGAGCCGAAGATCAACTGACCGCTGTGCTGCAAACCATCTCCGCCCGGCGCGACGAGCATTTCTACGATGATTTGCCGCTGGTGGATTCTGCCGGGGACTTTCTCGGATTGATTTATGTGCGTGATCTGGTGCGGCTGCAGACCACCATGCTCATGGGGAACATTGCGGAGCTGGAAGTCCGGCAGAAGGAGATTGCGAACAAGAACCGGCAGATGGAGGACGATCTGCGCATGGCCCGCGAAGTGCAGGTGGCCATGCTCCCTCGGGAGTTTCCTTCCTGCCAGGTTGGGCCCGGCGCGACGCTGCATTTCGCCCATCTGTACGAACCGGCCGGCGGTGTGGGCGGAGACTTTTTTGACGTGATGCAAGTTTCGGAATCGGCCGTGGGCATCATCATCTGCGATGTCATGGGTCATGGGGTGCGCTCGGCTCTGATCACGGCGATGGTGCGGACCACGCTGGAAGAGCTGCGCCTGCACGCCGCCGATCCGGCGGGGCTGCTCACGCGGCTGAACGCCCATCTGACCAAACTGCTGCAGCGGACGGGCGATTTGATTTTCGTGACCGCAGCCTATGCCGTCGTCGATGCGTCCAGCCGAACGCTGACGTATGCGCAGGCCGGCCATCCCACGCCTTTGCGCTGGAGTGCCGGGCTGGGCCAGGTGTCGGCGCTGCCCGATTCGGAAAAAATCGGCGGCCCCGCCCTCGGTCTGATGGATGACTCGACTTACGAAACGACAACACTGCTGCTGGGCGAGGGTGACCGGTTGCTGTTTTATACCGATGGGATCAGCGAGGTGGACAATGCGCAGGGTGAGGAATTCGGGGTGGGGCGGATTGCGGCGCGGTGGCAAACCCAGTCCGGGACGGATCTCCGCATCGCGCTCGCCGGCGTGAAAGAGGCGGCGGGAAAATTCGCCGGCGGCAAACCGTTTTCCGACGATGTGTGTCTCGTGGCCTGCGAATTGAGCGCAAGCACGAACGCTTGAGAGTGGTTGGCTGAATTGCGTTGGACGCCAAGCGCCGGCCTTGGGCCGGATGTCCGACCGAAGGGTGGCGTAATTATATTTGCGACGCGGGAGGCGGAGGCTTGTATGGTGCTGCACCAAGACAGCCAGCGTGTTTTCTTTTTCATGAAATCCCTCCGTCTGTTCAACCTCTTCATCCTTTCCTCATCCATGGCGACGTTTCTTTCGGCGGCTTCGGCCTCATTCTCTGATCTGCAATCGGCGGCACAACGCCGGCACACGTCGCTGGAGCTCCCGCACTATCCGCTCACGCCGGAGGCGATCAATACGGCAGCGGCGGAATCGCTGAAGCTGGCGGAAATTGGCCTGACGGAACTGGCGAAACAGGACCGGGCCAGTCTCACCTTCGCGAGCACGTTTGCGGCGTACGACCGGATCAGCGCGGCCGTGCTGGACGCTTATCAGCAGCTCAACACTTTGGCGGAGGCGCACCCGGACAAAACCATGCGCGATGCGGCCCGGGACGCGGGCGTCAGATTGCAGGAGTGGAGCGTGAGCCTGGATTACCGCGACGATGTTTACCAAGTGCTCAAGGCCTACGCCGACGGCAAGCCGGCGCTGGATCGCGAGGAGCGGCGGTTGCTCGACGAGCAGATGCGCAACTACCGTCGCGCCGGTCTGGCGCTGCCGCCGACAGAGCGGGCCGAGGTGGAGAAACTGCGCAAGGCGCTCACCAATCTCAGTACGGAATTCTCGGTCAACATCAACGAGGCGCGCGGGCCGATCGATTTCACCGCCGAGGAACTGGCGGGCGTCCCGGCCGATTTTTTGGAGAGCCCGGGGGTGAAGCAGGCTGATGGGCGCTTTCGGGTCATGGCGAACGTCACCTGGCACGCCGTGGCCGTGGCGGAAAATGCCGACAACCCCGAGACGCGCCGGCGTCTCGCCGTGGTGCGCGGCCAACTGGCCCGCGAGAAAAATGTCCCGGTTTTGAAAAAACTCGTGGCCTTGCGCGCCGACATCGCGCACCGCCTGGGTTATGCGACCTGGGCCGATTTCCAGACCGAGGTCCGCATGGCGAAAACCGGCGCGGCGGTGATCAAGTTTGAGGAGGATCTCGTGGCCGGTCTGCAGCCGAAGTTTGCGGCGGAGATGGCGACGTTGCGGGCGCTGAAGGCGGAGCACACGGGCAACCCCGGAGCGAACCTGGAACCGTGGGACATCAGTTACTACACGAACAAACTGCGCAAGGAACGCTACGCGGTCGATGCGGAGAAACTGCGGGTTTACTTTCCCTATCAGGCCACGCTTGCCGGCATGTTTGCCATCTACGAAAAGATCTTCGGCTTGAAATTCTCCGAGGTCGAGCCGCCCTACACCTGGGCGCCGGGGATGCAATTGTTCGCCGTGACCGACGCGGGTACGGGCGCGCCCTTGGGCGCGTTCTACCTCGATATGTTTCCGCGCGAGGGAAAGTTCAACCACTTTGCCTGCTTTCCCCAGAAAACCGGCGGGGTGCGGGTCGACGGCCGCTATGATCTGCCGATTCAAGCCCTGGTCTGCAATTTTCCCGCGCCGTCGGCGGACAAGCCGTCGCTGCTCAAGCACAGCGATGTCGAAACGCTTTTCCACGAGTTCGGCCATGTGATGCATGGCATCCTGAGCCGTTCCCGCTTCGTGGCGCAGACAGGTTTTGCCGTGCCGCAGGATTTCATCGAGGCGCCGTCGCAGATGCTGGAGAACTGGGTATGGAACAAGACGGTGTTGGATACATTTGCCGCGGACTACCGTGATCCGGCCAAAAAAATTCCCGCCGAGACCATCATGGCGCTGGAACAGGCGCGGCAGGCGACAGAGGGCTACAGCACCCGCCGGCAGCTATCGTTTGGTCTCATCGACATGGCATTTCACGCCCGTCCGGCCACGGCGGCGGCGGATGTGGATGTCGTGGCCGAGAGCAATGCCGTGCTCGCCCGGGTGACGGTTGCGCCGACACCGGACACGGCGTTCGTGGCCTACTTCGGGCATCTGGCCGGGTACGACGCCGGATACTACGGCTACCTGTGGGCGAAGGTGCTGGCGCTCGACATGGCCAGCGAGTTCAAGAAATCGCCGGCGGGTTTTCTCGATGAAAAAATCGGACGGCGACTGCGCGATGAAATTTATGCGGTGGGCAACACGCGGGACGTGGGCGAATCGGTGGATAAATTCCTGGGCCGGCCCCGCTCGCAGCGGCCGTTTTTGGAGCACGTCGGGATCAAGGAGTGAGTGGGAGGTGGCGCATGACCACTGGCCACGCGCCCGGCCGTAAACACTCGGTTGGGCCGACTATTTTTTTCCGAAAACAAACGGGATGACGACCCGGGCGCTGACGGGCACGCTGGCGCGGAGGGCGGGTTGAAACGTCCATTGGCGGGCGGCGGCGAGGGCGGCGGTTTTGAAGTCCTCGTGCGAGAAATCCTTGGCCTCGACGGAGGCAACCTTCCCCTGGGCATCGATTTCAAAGAGGATGTTGGCAAAGCCGGATGCGCCTTGCAGAGAGGCGGGCAATTCGGGTTTTACGCTGTAGTTTACTTCCGGCAGGCGGTCGATCTTGGCAATGGCGACGGAACCTTGGCCGAAGCGAAACGGTTGCACGGCCCGGACGGGAACAGCGACGCCGTTTTTCACGATGGGAGTGAATTTCCATTTCAGCGCGGCGAGCCGGGCGAGTTCGCCGAGCTCGGGCGAGGTGGCGGTGAGCACCTTGGCCTCGGCCACATAGCCTTTGTGGTCGATGAGGAATTCAATTTCAACCTCGCCGGAGAGCTTGGCCAGCGATTCCGGCACGGTCGGGCTGGCCTGCCGCAGCGGTTTCAGTTCACTGTTGTCCACCAACACCGGTTTGGCTGCCGCGCTCGTCACCTCCGGCATCGGTTGGCCGATGTATTCAAAGGGAACATAGACACTGCTCGGCACCGCTTTGCCATTGACGTAGGCGGGAGAAAAAAGCCATTGCCGCACGGCATCGAGCGTGGCGGGATTCAGCTCCTCGTGGCTCGAACTGACGACTTCGGCGCCGGTGATTTTACCCTGGTTGTCGAGCTGGAGGGCGACAGTGACGAGGCCCGAGACATGCTTGAGCGGCTCGGGCACAATCGGGGGAACTTCACGGCGGGTCTTGGGCCGGGCCGTGATGCCGGAAGCCGTGTCAAAGGTGTCGTTGCCAAACGTAAAAGGTTGGATGAATGAAGCGGTGATCGGGACACCGTTATGCAGCGCCGGCTTGTAACGCCATTGGCGGATGGCGTCGAGGCAGGGATCGTTGAGCGCGGGATTGTTTGAGGAGCTGATGGTGGCTGCGGTCACATAGCCGTATTGATTAAGTATCACCAAAACACGGACTTCGCCCGGCTTGTCCACGAGGGAACGGCTGACGCTCGGCATGACCGTAACGAGTGCGACCGGCGGACAGGACAGTGTGGGGTTTGGCCCAGCCTTGTCATCTGAAGCAAAGAGAGACGAAACGGTGAGACAAAGCAGGAGCGAGAGGAGGGATTTCATGAGATGGTGTGGGAAATGTAACAGTCACTGCGCGTCCGCAGGCTGCATAATCATTGGGGTTGGGGGGGTAAAACTCAGAGTCACCACTGGGGAGCGGCACGGGGTGAAAGACCGTACTGCATCTCACCGGGTTCCGCGAAGAACAATGCCGTGTAATATTGGCCGGGTGGAGTTGGCAATCCTGCGATTTTAAAATAATTCGAAACTTTATGGACAGAGTGTGGTCGGTAGGACCAGCGACCCTTGAATTTACCACAGCCCAGTCATCGTTCAGGCGGTATGAGCCGCCTGTCAGGCATTACCCGATTGGTCCGGCGCATCTGCCTGTTGCGTGAACAGGGGGATACTGTGTCCGCTGTCCGCCTGGAGGAAAATGACCTTGCGACGGCGGTGCGTGATTTGCGGCTGGCCGAGGGCTTGGAAGCCGTGACCGAGGCCGGGCTGCGGGAGATGTTTGCCGCCGAGGAGCGCCGCGTCGCGGATGCGGTTGTCTTGGCCGAACTGCTCATTCCGCAGTTGGCGGGATCATTTTCAACGGGTGCAACAGCCGGGCAAAGACCGGGCTCCAATCCGTCCGTTGGCCGTACGGAACCGCTTCCGGCGACCAGGATGGTCGAGCCCGGTACCGCCTCGCCCGCGATTCCCGACCTGCTCGACGCGATGCTGGCTGCCGACAGTGCAGCCCGCCGCCAGAGAGGAAATCGCCTCACCACCTGACAATTTTCACATCCCACCACAACCCATCCCATATATGAGCACCACCACCGCTACCAATCCGGCAACCGAAAAAAAGCCTGTCGTCAGTCCAGTTTCCACGGTCATCAATCTGACCGATCCCTCGGCTATGCAAACGCGACGGGCAAGCGAGCGTAAACGCATTCTCGTCGGTTTCGATCTTGGCACCAATGCGTCCTGTATTTTGGCGGGAGCGGCTGACACTCGCGATATCACGGTGAGCAGCGTCATCCCGTCGGTCGTCGGCTATGCCCGCGAGGGCCTGGTGGACGGCATTATTGCGGGTAATGCGACCACTCTGATCGGCGAGGAAGCACTGAACCATCGGCTGCAGCTCAAGATGATCGCTCCACTGGCCGATGGGATCATCGCCGACGTGGGGGCCGCCCGGGATTTTATCCGCCGGCTCCGTGCGAACATCGATCCGAGTGGCGCCGCCGAGATTCGAGCCGTCGTGGGCGTGCCCGCCAATGCCGGCGAGAAAGCGCGCGAGGATATCCGCGCCTGTGCGGCCGGCGTGTTTGACCGTGTACTGCTGATCCCGGAACCGTTTCTCGCCGCGTTGGGCTTCCGGGAGGATGCCCGGCTCGGACACCCAAACTACGTCGATCCGGTCACCAACTCGCTCTTCATCGACATCGGTGGCGGCACGAGCGATCTCTGTCTCATCCAAGGTTGCTTCCCGAGCGCCGAGGATCAGATCAGCATGGCCTTCGCCGGGGATGCCATTGACAAGCTGATCGAGGACGATCTGCAGCGCATGTATCCCAACAACGGACTGACCCGGGCCAGCATCCGGAAAATCAAAGAGGAGAATTCCTATGTCGGCCCGATCCGGAAGCCCCTTGACGTCAAGGTGCTCATCGGCGGGAAGAACCACACGCTTGAACTGGGTGAGGTCATCGGCCGGGCCTGCAACCGTCTGCTCGAAAAGATCTATCCCGCGCTGGCCGCGCTGATTTCGCGCGCACCCTCCGACTCAGTCGCCCAATTGCTGGAGAACATCGTGATCACCGGCGGAGGCAGCCGTATCCGCGGGATCGATACGGTTTTGCAGCAACGCCTGATGGACGATGGCTATGCCGCCCCCAAGGTGCGGCTTGCCGGACAGGACTACAAGCGATTCGTGGCCATCGGCGCGTTGAAAGCAGCCCGTGCGGCCCGGGAAGACCAGTGGCAGCATCTGCTGGCCTGAGTTTTGTGAGTCCCCGTCGTTCGCGACGGACGGGGATCCTAAACCGCCCCCTGAGTTGGTTTTTCTCCTGAATCTTAACAGGCTGCTTCCGCTATTTATCTATCAGACTTGCAAACGCAGAAATGCCCCATCGGCATGCTGGGCGATTTCTGAAGGTGATTTTCATGGGAGGCCCGGGATTGTCTTCCGCCCGATCGGCCAGATGGTCCGCTGGTTGATCCGGGAGGGTGGCGTCGTAGGCTTAAGCCATAGCGAAGGATGCGTCGGGCTCGTTAATCTATTTTTGGCTTAACCTTTCGCTTGGCCGGACGAAAATCTTGTCGATACATCATGTGGTGCAAACCATACATATCGGTATTTCCTGAGAGCCATGTCACTTTTTACATACAGTGCACCTCTTTCCCTGTAATTTATTCTCACTGACGTGTGATCCCTACATAACATGAAAGTCCTGATTGCAGATGACGAGAGGGTTGCGCGTAAAATGCTGGAAGCTTTTCTGGTCAGGGAAAAGTATGAGGTGGTGCTGGCGGAAGACGGGGCCAGTGCGCTGAAAGCAGCGCTTACTTTTACGGAACCCTACATCGCAATTCTCGATTGGGTGATGCCGGGGCTGACCGGCCCGCAGGTGTGCGTGTGTTTGCGTTCACCCAAGCTGAAGATCCGGCCGTATATCATCGTGCTGAGCGCCCGGTCGGACAAGGGCGATATCGCCGCTGTGCTCGATGCCGGCGCGGATGATTTTCTGACCAAGCCGTTCAACCAGGTGGAACTGATGGCCCGGCTTCGCGTGGCCAGCCGGTCATTGCAGCATTATGCGGAATTGCGTCAGCAGATCACCCAGTTGGAAGCGCTGGCCCAACGATACAATCTCTTGGGAGAAATCGTGGCGCAACAGGCGGGGAACCGGGTGACCGCGCCGCCCATGCGGTCGGGTGTTCCAGAGGCCGCCGCCAAGACGGCGGAGGCGCCGGCAAAAACGGCGGAGGTTCCGGCCAAAGCACCCATTTCATCCGGCGCAGCCAAGGCCAATGGAGCGCCACCTCCGTTCATGGTTGTTCCGCCGGCTAAAGCGGATGGAGCTTCGGAGGAGCCAGCAGCCCAGGCGGAAGGGCCGAGCGCGGTTAAGACCCAGTTAACCGCAGCGGATCTGACCCCGGATGAATCGAATGAAATCATGAAGCGGGTCGTTGCGGAACTGGGCTTCGGCGGGGTTGGCGTCATCGCCACGATTGACCGGGATGTTTATGGCGTGCCGGATTTCACCGCTTGGGCGGGGATCATTCTCGAGCGCGAACAGGTCTGGATCGATCTGTTGTTGGAAGTGGACACTGCGGCGATGAAGATGATCTTTGAGCAGACTCTGGGCCGCCTTCCCGCATCAGACCAGGAACAGGAAAACTTTTTGGCGGAAACGCACACGATCGTCAGCGCGGCCTTTAAATCGGCGTTGATTGGCAAGGGCGCCCAGGTGATGACGCCGATTTTATCCCGTGTCATGAAGACCAAGGATCGTGCCGTGCCCGTGCCGCCGAAATGTGAAATGCATCGTTATGTGCTTGCCGGCGGTTCGATCGGTCTGACGGTCGTGCGCTACGAGTGCCAGTTGCGGAAAAAATCGACGCAACGGCTGCGCAACACGGATATCACGGCCGACGCTTTCCCGCCTCCTTCGGTGCATGAAAACGTGCTGCTCAGCAAAGGCACGGTGCTGACTTCCCGCTTCATTGAAAAACTCGTGGCGCTGGAGGAAGGGGAGGATCGTCCGCTGGCTGTTCCGGTCTATTCCGCTTCACCGCTGGCCGAGTATTTCGTGAACCAGCGGACGTAAGGATTGGCATGAAGGTCGTTGTCTCTGCTGCAGCGGCGAGTCTATCCCGGCAGGGGAGTGTGGTGGAAACGAGCAAGATTGCTCCTGCCGTTTGTAACTGACCACGCGGATGGTTCCAGATCAGTTCAGACGCTTTCCAGCAGCTTGTTCAGGCGGGCGATCATGCGGCTCGGGTCTTCCATCAGGCCGGCGGCGATGAGCGCATTATCGAGCAGTTGCTCGGCGACGAGCTCGGCCTTTTCGGCATTGGCGGTGCGCAGGCCGGCCAGTTTTTTGATGACGGCGTGACGGGGATTGATCTCGAGATTCACCTTCACCGCTTCGTCGGCCTCGCCGGGTTTCTTCATGGCCTTCATCATGCGGCGCATTTGCGACGACATGAATTTGTCGGCGTTGGTGGCGAGGGCCGGTGAGCCGACGAGACGGTCGCTGGTCTTCACCTCGGCGACCTGTTTGCCGAGCGTGTCCTGGAGCCACTTGGTCAGATCCTTGATCTCGGATTCGCTCAACGCTTCGCCGGTCTGAGGCTGGTCTTCGAGCTTCACATCGGCGTGATCGGCGGCGAGGAATTTCTTGCCGTCAAACTCGCGGACGTTGTTGAACACGTATTCGTCCACGGGTTCGTGGCAGAAAAGGACCTCGATATTGCGAGCCTTGAAACCTTCGAGATACGGACCGGATTCAATGGCCTCGCGATTGGGCGCGGTGAGGAAATAGATTTCCTTCTGTCCCTCCTTCATGCGCGAAACGTAGTCGGCGAGGGAAGTGGTCTTGCCCTTTTCCGTGAGCGAGGACTCAAACCGGAGGAGTTTTACCAGCGCATCCTTGTGCGTGTAGTCGAGCGCGGCGCCCTCCTTCAGGAAAATGCCAAACACCGAATAGAATTCCGCATAGGCGTCGGGGCGCTGGGCGGCTTCTTCTTCGAGAAGTTTGAGAAAGCGTTTGGTGATGACCTTGTTCAGCTTTTCGATGAGCGCCTTGTCCTGCATCGTCTCGCGCGAGATGTTCAGCGGCAGATCCTCGCTGTCGACCACGCCCTTCATGAAGCGCAGCCATTCGGGCAAAAGATCCTTCGGTTTGGCGTCGATCAGCACCTTGCGGCAATAGAGCGAAACCGACGGCTCCAGGCGCGCGAAACCCAGCTTCTCGGTGTTCTCCTTGGGGACAAAGAGCAGGGCGTTGATCGAGAGCGGGGCGTCGGCGGAAAAGTGCAGGCGCAGGCGCGGATCATCGTGGGCATGGGCCTGGAATTTATAAAACTCGGTGTACTCCTCCTCCTTGATCTCCGACTTGCCGCGGAGCCAGAGAGCCTGGACGGTGTTGAGCTTGGTGCCGTTGAGCGTGATCGGGAACCCGACAAAGGCGCTGTAGCGGGTCAGAATTTCCTTGAGCCGCCATTCCTGGGAAAACTCGGCGCACTCATCCTTGAGCTCGACCACGATTTTGCAGCCGCGCTGCTGACCGTCGCTTTCCTCGATTTCGTAGGAACCGGAGCCATCGCTCGTCCAGAGCTGGCCGGGTTCGTCCTTGCGCCACGAGTGGGTGTAGACCTTGACGTTCTTGGCGGCCATGAACGCACTGTAGAAACCGACGCCGAACTGGCCGATGAGGCTCGTGTTCTTCGCGCCACTTTCGCCGAGGGCCTTGAGGAAGGCCTTGGAACCGGAGTGGGCGATGGTCCCGAGGTTTTCCACCAATTCCGCGCGGGTCATGCCAAGACCGGTGTCCTGAAAAGTGATGGTCTTCGCCTTGTCGTCAGAAGTGATGTTGATTTCCAGGGCGACGCTGTCGTCCTGAATGTCCTTCTCGGTCAGTTGGAGATGGCGGAGTTTTTCCAAGGCGTCCGAGGCGTTGGACACCAGTTCACGGACGAAGATTTCTTTCTCCGTGTAGAGCGAGTGGATGACGATATCGAGCAACTGCTTGATCTCGGCCTGGAATTCGAATTTTTGCGGAGTGGTGGTGGACATGGTGTAATGAAAAAGTTTTGGGTCTGGGATTTACGCGCTTGGAGTCGTCAATCTTGCGATCAGTTGGGCCTATTAGCGCAGAGCCCGCTAGTTTAGCGAGCTTTGGAAAAAATCAAGCGGGAGTTATGGAGGCAGTGGACCGATTTCAAATGGGGTGGCTTTGTGATACTTGCTTGAAATCACGAATTATTCCTTGGGTGCGTATTATGGCCAAAAAGTAGGGTCTGAAAAAATTGGGGTGCTCTCCAAGCACGCCATTTTGTACATTGGTCGGAACAGGCTGCGGAAAACAAACGGGTGGGCGGGTGCCGGTTCAGCAAGGCCAAGTCGATTGCTGACCGGCTGGACATCTGCCTCCGAAAACTATTCCTCTGGCCATGCCGGCAAAATCACGCGTCATAAAATCAATTTGCGCGTCGTGGTTGTTCGACGATACGGGGGAGGTCATGTTTATCGAATCCGTACGAACGGCCTGATAGTCATAGATTGTGAAGCTTACGGCTCTTGCTGTCCGGCGGACGGAAGTTCGTCCATGAGTGATTTGCCGCGCAAAACGAGCGCGATACAGACGCTGATCGTTGTCCGCATGGGTTGCCGCGCAAACAGCAGTGCAGGGCGCGAAAAACGGCCAAGAAGCGGCCAAGCAAAAAATTTAATCTCTATAAATTGGTGCCAGAGGCGAGGATTGAACTCGCGACCAAAGGCTTATGAGTCCTCTGCTCTACCGCTGAGCTACTCTGGCATTTTAATGTTTATCAGT
>CAZIQP010000108.1:7253-13595 GCA_964541315.1 uncultured Opitutaceae bacterium | reverse complement strand
GCAGGAAACGGTTCATCGCGGCGACGCCGTCGATCAGGCCCTCGTCCATGCAGATATCGATGATGTTGGCGCCGTTCTCCACCTGCTGGCGGGCGACGGCGACGGCTTCCTCGTAATTGCCGGCCTTGATGAGCTTGGCGAACTTGGGGGAGCCGGCGACGTTGGTGCGCTCGCCGATCATGATGAAGGTGCCGATCTGCTGCGTGAAGGGGAGCGAGCCGGAGAGCTGGAGCGGACGCGGTGATTCGGTTGAACTTTGAGTGTTGGACGTTGGTGCCTCCGGCTTGAGGAGGTTCACCTTTCTCGCCGGCTTGGGCGCGAGGGATTGGGCGATTGCGGCGATGTGCTCGGGGGTGTTGCCGCAGCAGCCACCCGCGATGTTGAGCAGGCCGCTGGTCGCGAACTCACCGAGGTAGCGCGCCATGTCGGCGGGGCCGAGGTCGAAGCCGGTAGGCGAAAGCGGATTGGGCAGGCCGGCGTTCGGGTAGCAGGAGATGAACGTGTCGGACTTCTGGCCCAGCTCCTCGAGGAACGGGCGCATGAGATCGGGGCCGAGCGAGCAGTTGAGGCCGACGGCGAGAGGCTTGGTGTGGCGGACGGCGTTCCAGAATGCGCCGACGGTCTGCGCGGAGATCAGCGTCTCGCCGCCGCGACCGACGGCGGCGGAAATGATGAGCGGGAGCCTGATCTTGTCCTCGGCGAACACTTCGCCAATGGCGACAAGGGCGGCCTTGGCGTTGAGGGCGTCGAAAATGGTTTCGACCAGCAGCAGGTCCACGCCGCCGGCGATGAGCGCGCGGACCTGGCGGCGGTAGTCGGCCTTGACCTGGTCGAAGGTGACGACACGGAAACCGGCATCGTCGGCGTCGGGTGAAACGGAGAGCGAAACGGTCAGCGGCCCGATGGCGCCGGCGACGTAGCGGCGGCGGCCGGTGGCGTTGGCGATGCGGTCGGCCCACTCGCGGCACTGGCGGGCGGAGGTGAAGTTGATGTCGCGGGCGAGCTCGGTGAGGAACGGATTATCGATGACGCCTTGGTAGAAGGCCGGATCTTTGCGGCCGCCTTTTTCGCGCGGGTCCTCGATGAAGAATTCGCTCTGGCCAATGCTGGTGGCGGAAAAGGTGTTGGTCTCGATGATGTCCGCGCCAGCCTCGAGGAAGCGGCGGTGGATGTCGCCGATTTCGTTTGGGCGGGTGAGCGAATAAATGTCGCCGTTGTTCTTAAGGTCCTTGAGGGCGGTCTTGAAGCGATCTCCGCGCGCGTCCTGCTCCGTGAGGTTGTAGGTGCGGATGGTCGTGCCCATGGCGCCATCAATGATGGCGACGCGTTCGGCGAGGAGTTTGCGCAGGGCTATTTCGGAAGATGACTGGTGCGGCGTGGAGGACATGCTATTTAACGTATCGACACATCAGGATACGAAGATATATAAAAAGCAACCATGGATGTATTAAAGGGAAGCAGGCCTAGGGTTTATGAGAGAAAAAGAGGAAGAAAGGAAGCGTAACCGCAAGATGTGCATTGGCTTTTGACTTGCCTTCGACAGGGCCAAAGTGATTGGTGGGCACGTTCCCTGACGTTCTTTCAATCAATTCGACAAAACAGAGAAGGCCGTGAAAACCGGCCACAGTAGCGCTGCGGTAACGCATCACAAACCCCCACCGGCGACAGGCGCCGGGCAAAACCAATCTTCGACAGGGGTCGGAGGTGAAGGCGAGGGCGAGTACACGCGTTGCGTGCAAATTTCAAACTGCCAAACTGCCAAAGTCCAAACAAAGAGCGGCCAAGCGCTGTCATCTTTTTGGGATTTGGCCATTGGCCTTTGAGATTTGTGCGTAGCACGTAAGAAATGCGGAGTCCGAACATCTGGCTGTCGAAACTCACTGCGCCGGCGCGTGTGCGCGCACCGGCGACAAATCTTCATCGCATAAAATGAAGTGTGAGAGTGGAAACGTGCGGCGCGTAGCGCCATGGCGGTCTGCTCTTGCCCAGCAATAAAGCAGACCATGATCCAGTCCACTCCGGCGTCTTTCCGACGCCTTCTCGTTATCGCCGGCTTCGTGCCGGCACTCGCAGCTTTCGCGCAAGAAGGCGAAACCACCAAGCTGACGCCTTATGTCGTCACTACCACGCGCACGCCCATCGCCGTCACCACGGCGGGCAGCGCGGTCGATACCATCAGCGCGGACGAACTCGCGCGGATGCAACTCACCTCCCTGAACAGCGCGCTCGGCAGCGTGCCCGGCGCCCCGACTTTTGCGAGCGGTGCGCCCGGTGGCGTTACGTCGCTTTTCATGCGCGGCACCAATTCCAACCAGACGCTCTTCCTGGCGGACGGAATCCGGATGAGCGATCCCAACACCGACTACGCCGTCGTGCTCGGCGGCGCATGTCTCGGCGCGTGCGACAATCTCGAGGTCGCACACGGACCGCAAAGCACACTCTACGGCGGCGAAGCCGTCGGTGGCGTGGTGGCGATCCGCGGTCAGCGCGGCAATGGCGCCGCACAATCGAGCGTCGCGGTGGAAGGCGGTTCGTTTGGCACCGTGCAAGGTGCGGTCAGCGCCCAGGGCGGCGATGCGAAAAGCGGCTACGCATTTTCCGCGGCGGGCGGACACACCGACAATGAGCGCGTGAACAATGCCTTTGACAGCGCGACGTACACGTTGCGGCTGGATCATCGGTATTCGGAAAACGTGGCGATCGGCATGACGTGGCGCGGATTCAACGGCCGTTACGGCTCGCCCGGCGCGGCGCGCGGTTTCGGCGCGAATGATCCCGACAACACCGAGAACGAGAGCAACCAGCTCGCGACGATCTTTGCGGATCTCACGCACTCGCCTGCGCTCACGAGCCACATCGTGCTCGGCGGGCAGGACCGGCGTTACGTCGCGGACAGCCCCAGTCCGTTTGGTTTCTCCCAGACGATCGTCAAGAACCGCCGCGCCATCCTCGACTGGCAGAGCACCTATACGGCAAGCGAGCAGCATCGCGTGACGGGCGGTTTCACCACCGAGCTGAACACGACGCGCAACACCGGCTTCGGCAACATCAACCAACGGCAAAAACTGTTCGCGTTTTTCGTGCAGGACCAGTGGACGCCGGTGAGGAGCGTTTATCTTACGGGCGGATTGCGCAGCGATGATTTCGATACCTTTGGCCGGGCTACGACGGGTCGCGTGACGGCGGCATGGCTGACGAATCAGGATCACCTGAAATTCCGCACGAGCTACGGCACCGGATTCCGCGCGCCGAGTTTTTTGGATCTCTACGGGCAGAACGCATACTATGTCGGAAACCCAAACCTAAAGGCTGAGAAGGCGAAGGGTTGGGATGCCGGCGTGGACTATTATTTTGCGAAGAATGCCGGCACGCTCAGTGCGACGTGGTTCCAAACCGATCTGACCAATCTCATCACGTTCGACTTCGCATCGTTCCCCAGTACGGTGCAAAATGTCGAGCAGGCCCGCACGCAAGGAGTCGAACTCGCGGCGAAGTTTGATCTGCCCGGATCGTGGAAAGCGCGGCTGGCCTACACGTATCTTGACGCGAACAATCTGAGCGAAGGCACGCGGCTGTTGCGCCGGCCGCGCAACAGCGGATCACTTGATCTGTGGCAAGATTTCGGACGCGGCTTCAGCGCCGGCACCGGCGTTGTTTTCGCGGCGGACTACCAGGATGTCGATGCCGCAACCTTTGCGACGATTGATGCCAAGAGCTACACGGTGGTGCGGCTCTATGGCGCGTGGCAGGCGACGAAGCGGCTCGCCGTGAAGGTGCGGTTGGAAAATCTGCTCGATAAAAAATACGAACAGGTGAACGGGTATCCGCAGCTTGGTTTCGGCGCGTTCACCGGGGTCGAATGGAAGTTCTGAGTTGGTTGTTGCAGCCGGGGTCAGCGACTCCGGCTGCAGCTTTGGGCATTCAACTCTGAAAGAATTTCGTCCTCATCCAAGCTGCCACGCCAGCCGTACGCGGCTGCGACAGCAGAGTTTAGCTGTTCGGTGCCGCCTGAAATTGCGGCGCGGACAACAGCGGAGCGGAAGTCCTGCCGGGCTTTCGTGAGCGACCCGAGCGGTGTGGCGGGCGGCCAAGGAAACGGGAATGTCTCGATGACTTGCGCGGGTGCGGTTTTCCTAAAATAAGCCCGCCACCACGCGGCGAACACGGCGGACTGCAACACGCCGTGGGTAAAGTCGTCGTCGCGGGCGACGACGAGCAGTGAACTGTCGGGCAAATGTTCATCTTCAAACCACGACCAGGCCGGTTCGGGTGAATCGAGTGCGGTGGCAAGGAAGCGGTCCAAACGGGCGAGGGCGTGACGCAGCGGCGGCTGTGCATGCGGGTTGAGCCACCAAAAGCCGGAGGTTGGTCCGATATTTTTTCGGAGCAGGGCGAAAGGTCGTTCGTGCAGGGCGGCTTCCTGCTCGCGGTAATGCGCGGGAAAATCAATCCGCCAGGATTTGCGGAGGCGGCGGCCGGTTTTGCCGACGAAGGAACGGAGCACGTCGCTGTTGGGCCGGCCGGCGGGATTGCGCGTGGCGGCCAGAGTCTTTGCCTGTCGGGCGGTGAGGAGTGCCGGCGGCCATGCCGTCTCACCGGTGAAGGCGAGGCCGAAATTTTCCGGCAGAGGGAGAGGCGTGGCAGTCAACATGGAGCAAGTGTGCACGGGCGTTGAGCGGCGGGGCAAACGGATAACCTCCGTGAAATGCCGGCTTGTCAGCGGGCGGGCGACGGGGCTTATTTTTTCCATGCGACATGGCTTGTTGGGCGGAATTTTTCTCGCGTGCCTGGCGGCGGCTTGGGCGCTCACGCCGGATGCGACGCGGGAACAGGTGATTGAGGAACTGGGCAAACCCGGTTCGGTGGCGAAGCTGGGCGGGCGGGAAATCATGATCTATCCCAAAGGCGTGCGGATCGAACTCGAAGGAGGGAAAGTCGTCGCGACCAAGGGAATCGCCTTGAGTGACGCGGTGGTGGCACCCGAGCCACCGGCGGTTGCCAAGCCGGTGCAGAAAAAGGAGAACAAGCCGGCTCTGACGGAGAAACAGCAGAAGCCGACGGTCGCCGGGAAGGACGCGGCGGAACCGGATTACACGCCGGCAGCGGCGATGGATAAGGCCGTTGAAGGGATGGAGA
The DNA here is from genome assembly GCA_964541315.1 of uncultured Opitutaceae bacterium. Classification (GTDB taxonomy): domain Bacteria; phylum Verrucomicrobiota; class Verrucomicrobiia; order Opitutales; family Opitutaceae; genus Didemnitutus. The sequence goes on along the minus strand of CAZIQP010000108.1, from coordinate 8,459 downwards.
AAAGTCACGAGCAGGACCAGCATCCGCCCCTGCCTAAAAAATTCAGTGTTACAGGCTTTGTCCTGGGGATGATTTTGAAATTCTTGCTCACCGTGGCGGCGCTCAAGCTGGCGTGCAAATACTGGGGCGCGGAAGTTTTTTGGAGCGCACTGTTCACCGTTTCGGGAGCGGATGTGCTGGTGCGCGCAGCCATGGAGCTCATCGGGGAACTGCTGTTGGGTTTCCCCACGCTGTTTATGGCGGACGAGCTGGTGGCCGGCATCGTGATGCTGTTCCTGTTGAAAAAGCTGAGCGTCAATCACGCGATCGGGCAGGCGGCTCAACTCACGCTGACGACAAAAACATTCAGCGTCGTGGTCGGATCGTTCCTCATCACGGTGATTTTGCGGCTGCTGAATTGAGCCGCCTAAAGTTTCTCGTAGGGGAACCAGTGTTTGCGGGCGGCTTCTTCTCCCTGCGGTGTGTGGCGGCAGCGGCGGACCAGCGCCTGATAAAAACGGTTGGCCGTGCGGGGATCGCGAGCCTTGAGCCAGCCACCGGCCTCGGTGAGAGCGCGGGCGGTGACTTCGCTGTCGTCGGGCATCAACGTGATGGCGGTCCACGCGAGATTAGCGGCGGTGTAGCGATAATGGAAACGATGCCCGGCGTCGATTTCCGGGAGGGAGGAGCGCGCAAACTCGTCGGCGGAGGGGCGGAGCAAATCAGGAAGCCGCGCACGTGAAACGAGGTTGAGGCCGCCGGAGAAACTGCCCTCCCAGATCGCACAGTCCGGTCCAAGTTCCGTGCCGCGCAGAGCCATGCCCTCGGCGCGCATGAGCCGGGCGGCGTCCATGAGAGCGGCGGCGCGCACGGCGGCGGGTTGTGCGGTATCCTGGCCGGCATGCAGCAGGACGACGAAGCGGTCGAAGGCGGGGATGAGCCTTTCTGGGAAATACGCGCGGGCCTCGCCGAGGCGGTCGTGCCGCACGAGCCGGCGGGCGAGGAGGTGGCGGATATCGGGATGCGCCAGGGAAAAGTTTTCTGCGGTGGAAGGAGTGGTCGGAGCGGCCGGGCCCACGCGGGAATCCACAAATATTTTCAACTCGTCCACGGTGAGCACCTGTTCGGCAATGTAAGCGGAATCTTCCCAGTAGCCGGCGCGCAGCAGCAGTTCGAGGGCTTCGGTGTAATCGCGCCGGGCGAGCTTCAGGGCGCCGAGTTCGGCGA
>CAZIQP010000108.1:0-7153 GCA_964541315.1 uncultured Opitutaceae bacterium | reverse complement strand
TCGAGGGCTTCGGTGTAATCGCGCCGGGCGAGCTTCAGGGCGCCGAGTTCGGCGAGCAGATGCGATTCGGCGGAAGGCGTTTCCTGTTCGTCCATCTCGAAAACCCAGAGACCGGCGAGAGAATCGGCCGGCGGAATCGCGCGATGGACGAGCAGGGAAAGTTTGTTCGCCGCTCCATCGAGATCGCCCGCGCGCAAGGCGAGCTTGGCCTGGAGCCACAGGACGAGGGCGTCATCGGGGGGAGCGAGCTTGAGCCAGCGGGCGGTCAAAGTGAATTCGCCGGCGCGGTAGGCGGCCAGGGCCAGACGAGGTGCGCCCTGAGAGTCGATGACGCCGGCCTGTTCGAGCACAGTGAGCCAGCGGGCGGTGGCACCGGTGCGGTCGGCCGGGGAGACTTCCATGTCGGGCAAATACAGGGCTTCCTCGCGTTGACTGAGAAAAAGCGCGGTGATGATTTCTCGCAGCCGGGCATCCCCGGCGAAGGTGCGGAGGAGCGGGGCGTCGTTACAAGCCAGCACGCGGGTGGCGAGGGTGCGGAGAGAAATGGCCGCAGTGGGATCACCGGCGGAAAACTGGGCGAGATAAAGATCGGCGGCGCGAGGGAAATTGCCGGCGTCGAGCCACGTCTTTGCTTCCCAGCCGAGACTGGCGGCAGCCAGACCGAGCGTATCGGCACAGCCGTCGCGGGCGAGCTGGCGGGTTTTTTGGTAATACGCGCGGGCGTCTTCTTCCTGGCCGGCGGTGCGGCCGAGCATGTAGGCGGCCCAGGCGGATTTGTATTTTCTCTCGGCCGGCGGCCGGGCAAGAAGGTGTTGCCAGAGCCGGATGGCGGTGGCGGTGTCACCCGAAAGGTACGCGCAGGTGGCGCTGTGGTATTCGGCGAACTCCGGGGGAAGGCCGTCGGTTTGGGTGAGCTCGGCGGGGAGAGGTTGTCCGGCGGGCAGGGCTTTGAGCGCGGCCAGCGTGGCGCGGCGGATGCGATGGCGTTCGATCAGGCCGGCCGGGACGCCCGCGGCGGAAAGATCGGCCATCTCGGCGGCGAGAGTCTGCTCGCTGTTGGATTTGTTTCCGTTCGCGTTGACGGCGCGAAACTCGGCGGCTGGCAACGGGATCTTCGCCAAGGAGTCGGCAAAGCGGGCGAACGGCGCGGCGAGCAAAGCGTCGGGCTGGTCAATGATCGTGGAGGGAAAAAACGGGCCGCAGGCGGATGCCGTGCCCGCCAGCGCGGCCAGCAGCAGGAAAAATTTAATTTTGAAGAATGACATCGGGAGAGATATTCGGATCGGAAAGGCGGAGCCAGCCGATGACCCGCTGGGCGCCCGCAGGCAGGGGGCAGGCGGCGGCGTCGAATTGGAGCGACGTGGTATCCTCGGCGGTGATGGCAAAACCGTTGAGGGCGTCGGCCCCGAGACGGCGGGCCTGACGCCAGCGGGTGAGCAGATGCACGGGACCGCTGAAATCGCCATTGCCATCGTTGACGAGCGTGAGTTCGACAAGACCATCGCCTTTCGGCGCGGGGCGCGCATTCAGATGCGGCGCGGGGGTGTGCCCCTGCATGACAGCGGCGAGAGTGGACCACGACCAATTGAGCTGGTCGCCGGCGATGGGCAGACGGTACCAGATGATGCCGGTGAGCGCGGCCGGGTGATCGGGGGCAAGGGTGTTGACGAGCGTGGCGAGTTCGGCGGGCTCGGCATGAACCTCGCGGACAGTGAAGCCGGGTTTCAAGGCGGCGTGCTGACCTTCGGCGGAAAGAGCGGCGAAGTTTCCGGAGGCATCGAAGGTAAGGGTATAACCGTAGGTGGGCAGCGCGACGCGGAATGGCACATTGAGGTGGCCGGCGAGTTCGACGGCGGCGAGCGCGGCATCCGGGTCGCAAAGGGTGAAGCGCTCCTCGGCCTTGTTGGGACGGGCGAGGGAGTGGACCTGAAGCACATAGCCGTCAGCCGCGCGGGCCAGAGGGGGGAAATCTTTCGCGCGCAGCCAGGCGGGCAGGGCGGTGAAAGTGAGCGGGACAGGAGACGCGGTGGCGCGCAGGGTGTCGATCCACTGGCGGTAGCCCGAAAGTTTTGCGGTCGCCGCGTCGAAATCAATCTGGAGTTCGGCGACGGTGACGCCATTGGCGGCGGCTTCGGCGAGGGTATCCCGTGCGAGGGAGGTCAGGGCGCCGGTCGTGGCATCGTCGCGCAGAAACGGACCGGGGTAGGCGTTGATGCGCAGAGCGAGACCGAGCCGGGGGACATCGCGCAAGGTGGCCCAGTCCAGCGCGACGCGGGAGATTTGCGGGGTGCGTCCGCCATCGTTTTTTTTCCAGGAAACCTCGGCGGCGAGAACGACGAGGGCATGAAACGCCCTGGCGTGGGCGCGCACCGCTTCGCTGACGGCGGCCGGGCGGCCGCGCTGCCAGACGTAGGCATCCGCATCGAGCGGCCGGGTGCTGCGCAAAGGCGCGCGTTCGCAGCCGGAAAAAAGGGACACGATGAGCAGGAGAAAGGGCGAAATTAAGCGCACGGATCAGTGCAATAACCGGGAGCGATAACATGCAAGGGGAAGTTGTTCACTTTCCAGTGTTCCGCGCGGAAATTCGGACGAGAGGCCGGCGGTCGGCGGATCAGCCCGCGGCTTTTTCCTTGGTGATGCTGTCGATCACCGTGAAAAGCTCCTGCGTGTTCACCGGCTTGGCGAGGAAGCCGAGCATGCCCGCTTCGGCGGCGCGCTGGCGGTCTTCGGGATAAACGTTGGCGGTGAGGGCGTAGATGGTCGGGCGTTTGTGGGCTCCGACCTGGCTGAGAATTTCCCGGGAAGCCTGGAAGCCGTCCATGACCGGCATCTGGAGATCCATGAGGACGAGATCGTAAGGTTGGCGGAGGGCGGCTTCGAGGGCGAGACGGCCGTTCTCGGCGAGATCGGGCGTGTAGCCGCGGCTTTCCAGAATGAGGCTGATGAGCTCGCGATTGATGGGATGATCCTCGGCGACAAGAATGCGGAGGGTGCGGACCGGAGACGCCGGCGCCGGCTCGGGCAGCGGCAGAGGAATGGGCGCATTTTCCGACTGGCTGAAGGCGGCGTTGATCGTGAAGGAAAAGACCGAGCCTTTTCCCGGAGTGGATTCAAGGATGATCTCGCCACCGAGCATGCGGACAATGCGGTCGGAAATTGCGAGGCCGAGGCCGGTGCCGCCGTAGTTGCGGGTGGTGGAGGAGTCGACCTGGCTGAAAGGCTTGAAGAGGCGGTCGCGCCGGTCGGAGGGAATGCCGATGCCGGTGTCGGCGACCGAAAAGGCCAGCACCCCTTGGTCCGGGTTCGTCGCGTCGGGCGCGGCCGACACGCTGACCGTGACGGAACCTTGCGTGGTGAACTTGACGGCATTGCCGATGAGATTGAGCAAAATCTGGCGGAGGCGGAGACGGTCGATGGTGATCGTTTCCGGCAAGCCAGGGTGGGTCTCCAGGTTGAAGACGAGGCCTTTCTCGGCGGCGCGAGGCGCAAAAATATCGGCCACTTCGTTGAGCAACGGCAGGAGAAGAACCGGCTCGGGATGCAGCGTGAACCGGCCGGCCTCGATCTTGGAGAAGTCGAGAATATCGTTGATCAGGGTGAGCAGGGCCTCGCTGCTGGTGCAGATGGAGGAGAGCCATGTGATCTGCTGGGCATCGAGCGAAGTGGTGGTGAGCAGGAGGTCGGAGAAGCCGAGCACGGCGTTGAGCGGCGTGCGCATCTCATGGCTCATCACCGCGAGGAATTCGCTCTTGGCATGGTCGGCGGCCTCGGCGCGCTCCTTGGCGGCGATGAGGGCGCGCTCGGCCTCCTTGAGCGCGGTGATCTCGACGCAGGAGGCGATGATTTCGCAGACTTCGCCGTTTTCGCGGCGGGGGCGCATCAGGACGAAAATCTCGACACCGTTGTCCGTCGTGTAAGTGGTGGAGTATTCCTCGCCGGCCCAGGCACGGGCGTAGCCGGCGTTGATCACAGAGGCCTTGTTTGGCGGGGCGATTTCCTCGACGAGGCGTCCCTCGATCTGCTCGGGCGTCAGACCGAGACGCTGCAGCAACTGGCCGCGGCAGAGGGTGAGTTCAAATCCGCGCGGGGTGAGGCGCACGCACTGGATCATGCCTTGCTGGAGCTCGAGCGTCTGCTGGTAGTAGCGGCTGAGGGAGGCGATTTTGTTTTCCGCCTCGCGGCGCAGTTTTTCGTTGGCCTCCGTCAGCTCCTTGGACGTGGTTTCCAAGGTGTGCTCGATGAAGGAACGGTCCTGGCGCAGATCGACATAGGCGTTCTCGACCGCCGTGAGAAAGCCCTGCCACTCCGGCGACGCGGGGTCGACGGAGGGAAGGTGCTTGCGCAACTGGCGGGCGAGAAGCGAATCCATCGGTGATCAGGCGGCTTCGGTGAAGACCGTGAGGGTCATGGTCTGGTTGTGCAGATCGCAGCTATGGACGAGACCGCTCGGGCAGATCTCCCCGTAGGAATAAAAACCCGCCGCCGCCACGCCGCGGCCGATCTGATCGAGGACGGCCTCGACTTCCTCCTCGATGCGCTGGCCCATGACGAGGCGCCGGCCGACGCAACTGACGAGGACGGCAAAACTGTTGACGGGATCGGCGGCGGTGAGGGCGATGCGACCGGCCGACTCGGCGCCGCCGACGAGGGCGTCGGTATTCGCCTTCATCAGGCTGACATAGTGGCCCTGCGGAATGTCACCGGCGAAGGTGAGGGATTGTTTGGCCTCGTCGACCGCGAGAATCGTGCGGACGAGACCGCTCTTGGCGGATTTGTCGGACAGGAGTTCAAGCGGGAAGAGCAGTCCGGTGGCTGGCAGACCGGAGGCGCGGTCGCCGAGATAGGATTTGTAGAGGGAGAGCGCGGGCTGGCCGTCGAGGGTGTAGAGGACATTGCCCACGGAGCTGGTGACGAGACGGCGTGGACCGAAGGCTTCCCAGCCGCCGGCGGACCCGTGGGTGAGCTTGATGTGGTCGCCATAAAAACCAATGGCCACGACGCGGCCGGGACTGACGTCGCGACCGAGTCCGGCCATGGTGCGCTTAAAATTTGAGCCATCGCCCGCGAGGCCGCCGGTGACGTGGACCGACTCGGGCAGGCTGGCGCGGAAACCGGTGGTGAGTGAGGTGCCGTTCACGAGCAGTCCGTCGCTGAGCACAAGCACATGGCGGAGATCGGGAGCGGCGAGGCGGGTGCCGAGGGTGGCGGCCGCCTGATGGCTGTCGGCGGCATCTTTCACGATGATGGATTCGGCCCGCACCTTGGTGTGGGCAAATTTGATGCAGAGGACCGCAATGGTATCGTCGGTCACATTGGTACCGAGGATTTCGCCGGCGGTGCTGCAGCCGGCGCAGACGGCGCCGGGATAGCGGTCAAGCAAGGCGGAGAGCGCTCCGGTGGTTTGTCCGAGCAGGCTGGTGGAGCCGAAATAGAGCACGAGATCGGCGGTGGCGGGAGCGGAGGCAAGGGCGGGGGCCCAGCCTTTTTGCGGAGTCCAAGTCAGGGTATCGGTTTTCATTTTTTGTTTTGGTTGATTGGGAGAAATGTTTTCGGATGAAAGGCAGGATGCAAAATCAGCCCGCATTGACGGCTGTCGGTGGAGCGGCGGGCGCGGATGAGGTTGAAGCCGAGTCTGTGGCGGGTGGCAGGCCGGCGGCGGCACGGAGAGCGGCGCGCAACTTGGCCGGATTGGCGGGTTTCAGGAGGTAGTCGGATATTCCCAGTTTGGAGAGGGATATGATTTTGGTGCGATCCTGCTCTCCCGACATGATGGCGACACGCAATTTTTGCAGGGCGCCGTCCCCCCGGATCTGTTCCAGAAGGGAAAGCCCGTCCATTTGCGGCATGCGCAGATCGATCAGGCAAAGATCGGGCCTGAGGCCATCGCGGAGCTGTTCCAGGGCGTTGATGCCGGAGGTGGCCTCGACAATATCCCAGCCGGCTTCCTGTTTGATGATGGCGGTGAGGGCGGTGCGTTCAAGAACGTCGTTTTCCACCATCAATATCGTCTTGTGCAGGAGATTCCGGGTGGCCACGATGGGCTCGGCACTGACGGGCAAGGCGGCGATGATTTGCCGCAGGATGGCGAGGACTTTGTCCGCGACGTAGGGTTTGAGCAGATAGCCGTTGATGCCGAGTTTGGAGAGCGCGATGACCGTGTCGCGATCGCGGGTGGCGGAGGAGATGGCGACATGCAACTGCTTGAGGGCGGGATCGCGGCGGACCCGTTGGAGCAGCTCCATGCCGTCAATTTTTGGCATGCGCAGATCAAAAAGGGAGAGGTGCGGACGCAGCCCGTCGCACAGCAGATCCAAGGCCTGCTGACCGTCGACGGCCTCCGTGATCTGCCAGTCGGGCTCGGCTTGTAGGATTTCCTTCAGCGCGGTGCGCTCGATGTCGTCATCATCCACAATGAAGATTTTTTTCATGGCAGGCGGCGATTAAGCGGGAAGCGGGTGGAGCAACTGGTCGCGGACGGTGGCAAAGACCTGTTCCGCTTCGTGCAGGAGCGGGCCAATTTCGCCGAGTTGCTTTTTATCGGCCAGGGATTCAATCCGGGCGCTAAGTTCGCTGAGGTGAGTGGCGTTCAGATAGCGGGCGTTGCTCTTGAGGGTGTGGGCCTCCATGCCGAGAGTGACGGCATCCTGACTGGCAAAAGCGGTGCGCATCGATTCGAGCCGCCGGGGCGTTTCCCGCAGGAAAATCACGGTGATTTTTTCCAGCATGCCCGGGGGCATGGTCATGGTTTCGACGGCGGGCGCCTGTGCGGTGGCGGCCTCCTCGGCATCAAGCGAAGCCAGAAGCTCGGCTTCGCTCAGGCCCGGAGGAGCAGATTCTGAAGCAGGAGAAGCGGGTTGGACCGGAGAAGCGGGAACGGGAATGGCGGCTTTGGCCCGGTTGCGAATATGTTCGATCGCCCGGGCGAAGGCGGCGCCAATGTCGGGCGAGCGGACGGGCTTGGTGATGTAATCATTCATGCCGTGGGCGAGGCATTTTGCCCGGTCGTCGGTGGAGGCATTGGCCGTCAAGGCGATGATGTAGACGGAGGGGTCGGTCGCCTTGGTCGCGGGGTCGCGGATGAGGCGGGTGGCGGTGAAACCATCCATGACCGGCATGCGGTTGTCCATGAGCACGACGTCGAATTTTTCCGCGA
>CAZIQP010000107.1:0-13597 GCA_964541315.1 uncultured Opitutaceae bacterium | reverse complement strand
TGCCGATGCCGGGCACGAGTCCGCTGCCGAGATATTTGCGGATGCCGTAGACGGAAGAGGGCAGTTGGCTTTTGTAGGACGCGATTTTGAACTGGGCGCCGTGCTGCGCGTGACGGGTCCATTCGCCGGTGAGCTGGAGCGTTTCGCCGCATTGCACGCCGGGCAGCGGGCCGGTGATGGTGACGGTTTGCTTGGACGGTGCGGCCGGGACTCCGCGCCCGGCCTCCGGTTTCAGTTCCGCGATGGTATAGTGGTTCTCCTCGTTGAAGAAGATAATGCGCTCAAGGACGCCGGTGAGGGTTTCGGAATTGTGGGAGGGAGAAACCACGGATGGAACACGGATAGACACAGACAATGGGGAGGGGAAGCGCGAAGACGGGCTTGCGGCTGTGTCAGAAGGGAGGTAGCAAAATGGAATGAATTCCCACGGATGGCTGTTCGCGGCGGCCGGCTATAATCTGGCGTTGACCGTTTTTCATCTCGGGTTTTGGAGGATATTCCGCTGGCGGGACCAATTGTCGCGGGTGAACCCGGTGAATCGCGGGGTGATGCAGGTGATGAACTGTATGCTGATTTTCGTCTTCGGATTCATGGCAATCCTGCAAGCGGCATATGCGGCAGAATTCACCGGGACAGCGCTAGGACGGGCGATGCTGATGTTTATGGCCGGGTTCTGGCTGGTGCGCGCCATCCTGCAGCCGGTGCTATTCACCCGGTCATCGGCGGTGAGCTGGATTTTCTGCCTGATTTTCTTGATCGGGGCCGGGTTGCACGGGGCCGCATGGTGGTGGGCGGGCCAAGCGGTCTATTGAACTACAAATTCCGGGCGGATTCGCCTGAAGTTTAATGGACTACTTACCCCGCACGGCCCAACGGAGTTTGGCGGAGGTGCTGCGGGGGTTGGCGCGTCGTTCCTCGGGCCCGGCTTGGATGACTGCCTCGTTGGTCGAGGTGTAGATGCCGCTGCGCACACCTTCACGGAAGGCGTGTTTGACGCGCCGGTCTTCGCCGGAGTGAAACGTCAGGATCGCCACGCGGCCGCCGGGTTTCAGGCAGGAGGGCAGGTGGCGCAGAAACAAGTCGAGCACGCCAAACTCGTCGTTCACGGCGATGCGCAGCGCTTGGAAAACCCGGCGCACACAGGCGTCGTCATTCTCCCGATCACGGCCGGGTTTGTGTTGCTGCAGAATTTCCCGGACCGCCTCGGCAAGTTGCAGGGTGCGGGTAATGGGCGTGCGCATGCGCCGGGCGGTGAGGCCTTGGGCGAGGATCTCGGCGCGGGGCTCATCGGAATTTTCCGTGAGGGCGGTGGCGAGATCGGCGGCGGAGACCTTGGCGAGCCAGTCGGCGGCGGAGGGCGGGCGCGAGGGATTCAGGCGCATGTCGAGCGGGCTGTCGGTTTTGAAAGTGAAGCCGCGCGCCGGATCATCAAGCTGCATGGAGGAAACGCCGAGGTCGGCGAGAATGGCGTCGGCCCCCTCAGGCGCGCATTGGGCGAGGACCTTGGGCAGTCCGGCGAAATTGCTGCGGACGGATGCGAAAACTTTTTCGTCCCAACCGGCCTCACGCAAACGTGCAGTGGTTTTGGGCTGTTCGATCGGATCGACATCCAGCCCGATCAACCGGCCGCGAACTTGACCGCCTGCCGGAGCGATGCGGGCGAGCATCTCCCGGGTGTGGCCGCCGTAGCCCAGCGTGCAATCCACGGCGAGTTCACCGGGCTGGAGCGCGAGCGCTGCCAGGATTTCCGAGACCATGATGGGCCGGTGGCTGCCGGCAGGGGTTTTGCCGGAAGCGAGCACCTTGGCCACGTCCTCCGCGTAACGCCCGGGATTCAGCTCCTTGTATTTTTCCTCGAAGCGCCGGGGGTTTTTTCCGGCATAGCGGGGACGGCGACGGTGTGGCGCGGGTGAAGCGCCATCGGACGCAGGCGGAAGGGAAGCGGAGTCGGGCATGGACCGGCCTTGATGAACGTAACGCCCGGCCGCGGCAATGGTTCAGTTGGCCGGAGCCGGCCGATTTTCCCGCCGGGTGCGGACAAATGAAATAACGAGGGCGAGAATCATCGTTGCCCCCCAGATCGCCTCGGTCAGATGAGGGCTGAAACCAAGCAGATTGAAACCGGTGGAAATAATCTGTAACAGCACCAGCGAGAGTACGACGGTGCGCACGCGGCCAAAACCGCCGAAGGGATCCACGCCGCCAAGCACTGCCGCCAAAATGGTGACGAGCAGATACGATTCGGCGTAGCCGGCGCGGGCCGAGTTGAAACGGGCGATCATCACCAACGCGGCCACCCAACATAGGCAACTCGACACCAGATAAACCCCGATGAGCACGCGCGTGGTGTTGACGCCCGAAAACCGGGTTGCGGGCTCGTTGGATCCGATCATCCGCACGCTGACGCCAAACGGAGTGCGGCGGAGCAGCACTCCCACTGCCGCCGCACAGATGCCAAAGATGATCATCGAGACCGGGACGCCGAGAAGCGTGCCGTTGCCGAGAAATTGAATCGCAGACGGAAACCCGCCGATGACTCCGCCCCGCGTCGCGGCGACGGCAATGCCTTTCACCAGCATCATCGTGCCGAGCGTAACCAGAATGGGATGCACGCGCAGGCTGGCGACAATCGTGCCGCTCAACAGTCCCGTCAGCAGCGCCCCTCCCAGTCCGGCGAACAAGGCCAGCGCGATGACTCCGGCCACAAGGGCCGGCGAGCTTTCCGGCCCGAGCAGCCGGGTAAGCACCGTCGCCATCACCAATCCGCTGAGATTCGCGGTGGCAATGATGGCGAGGTTGAGGCCGCCGCTGATGAGCGGGATCATCATTGCCAGCGTGAGGATGCCCAGCTCCGGCAACTGAAACGCCATCGAGCGCCAGGTTTCGGTGGAAAAAAAACGTTCCGGCGACAGGCCGCCGAAGATTGCCACGGCCACCATGAGCAATCCGATGAACAGTCCGGTCAGCGGATCTCGCTTGGTGTGCGGGGCGGAAGGAAGAGGCGGTGCCGGTGTGTTCATATCGCGGGATGCGTGGTCAGGCGCTGCCATGACTCCCTCCTTTCCGACGCAGCCGGCGCTGGGCGAGCGCGGTGGCGCTCACGCTCAGCAAAATGACGAGTCCCGTGACGGCGCCGAATGAATAGGACGATACGCCGAGCAGAGTGAGTCCGTTGCGCAGCATTGCCAGGAGCGCAATACCGAGCAGGGTGCCGCTGACGCTGCCGGCTCCGCCCGCCAGACTCGCGCCGCCCAGAACCACGGCGGCCAGCACGTCGAGCTCGCGGCCGATCAGCGCGTTGGGCACCACCTCCTCGACCCGGTGCGCCTGCATCAGACCGGCGATGCCGGCCATCGTCCCGGAAAATCCATAAACAAAAAACTGTAACCGCGCGATGTTGCAGCCCATGCGCTTCGCCGCCTCCGGATTGCCGCCGAGCCCGTAAATCTGCCGGCCGAGCGAAAGCCGGCGCAACAGGAACGCGGTCGCGGCGAGGATGACGCCCGCAACGATGACCGGAAAAGGCACGGTCAAAACCGCGATTTTTGCCGTGAACCAATCGGGCAGATCGTAGAGGGGGGCGCCTTTCGTGCTGAACATCAGCATCGAGAAATAAAAAGTCATCGTCGCAATCGTCACGATGACCGGCGGGGCTTTCAGACCGTGAATCAAGAGCGCGTTGACCAGGCCAAACAGCAGGCCCAGTCCGCCGGCCAGAAGAAACGCGAGCGCCCAGTTGCCGCCTGGGCGCAAAATGAGGGAGGCGACGAGATACTGGCTGACCGCGGCGATCGCCGGGAATGAGATATCGATGCCGCCGGCGATCAACACCACCAGCAACCCGGCCGCCATGATCGCCAGCACCGCCTGACTTTCGAGCAGATCCTTCAGGTTGCCCAGCGAGCAGAAGCCCGGGGCGGTAAATGAAAAAAACACGGCGAAGAGGATCGCGATGACCGCCAGGCGCAGTTCATGGCTCCGGCCCAAAGCGGTGAGACGATTACGCATTGATGGCCTCCCGCAGTTGATCCTCGGTCACGTCCGCCGGTTGAAAGCTTCCGGTGATCCGGCCATTGGTCATGACGAGGACACGATGCGCCATCTGGAGCACCTCCTCCGCCTCGTCGGAAATCAAGATGATCGCCAGCCCGAGTGCGGCAAGTTCATCGATGGTGCGATACAGACCGGCCTTGGCACCGACATCGACGCCGACGGTGGGCGAATCAAGAATCAGCACGCGAGGTTTCGTGGCCAGCCACTTGGCCAGCACCACGCGTTGCTGGTTGCCGCCGGACAATTCCCGCACGGGGCGCTCGGCGGTCGCGGTTTTCACCTGCAGTTCGCCCATCCAATGCGCGATGGTCTGCCCGCGTTGCCGATGATCGATCAGCCCGAGCGGCCCGCACAACCGGTCCAGCACGGTGACCACCGTGTTCTCGGCGATTGATTGCGGCATGATCAGTCCGAGCGCCAGCCGGTCTTCCGACACATAGCCGATGCCTTCGCGGATGGCCGCGCGATTATCCGGCAACCGGACAATCCGTCCATCGATCAAAATTTCTCCCGCATCGGGCGGATTCATGCCGAACAGCGAGAGGGCGAGTTCGGTCCGGCCCGAGCCCAGGCGACCCGTAAGACCGAGGATTTCTCCAGGCCGCACTGCCAGATCAATGTTCGCATACTGGCCGTCGCACGTCAGGCCGCGCACGGCGAGCACCGGCGGCGCGGTGCCGGTGAAGCGCGTCTTGATGGTCGCCGCCGTGCGTTTTTGCCCGGTGATGAGTTCGCCCAGCCGGTGGCGATCCATTTCATTCATCGCGAATGTCCCGACATTCGCCCCGTCGCGCAGCACCGTCACACGGTCGCCGATTTTCATCATGTCGTCGAGCCGGTGACTCACGAGGACCGTGGCGATGCCGTGGGACTTGAGGCTGCGGATGGTGGCGAGCAGGGCGTCGGTTTCCTGATGGGTAAGCGATGCCGTGGGTTCATCCATCACGACGAGCCGCGCTGCCACGGCGAGCGCACGACAGATGGCAACGAGCTGGCGCGAGGCGATGGGCAGATCCTGCACGAGGGTGTCGAGGGGCAGCGAGAGGCCGAGGCGCGCCAGCACCGCCTCCGCCGTGCGGCGCAGCGCGCGCGCGGGCACGAGCTGCCAGACTCGTCCGACGTGTTGATGAAAGGCGATGTTCTCCGCGACGGTCAGATTGGGGAAAAGCGCGAGATCCTGATAGATGACCTGAATGCCGGCGGATTGGGAAATCTTCGGCGACAAACGGGCATGCGCCGAACCGTCGAGCACGATCTGACCGCTGTCGGGTGCGAGCACGCCGGAGAGAATCTTGATCAAGGTGCTTTTGCCGCAGCCGTTTTCCCCGGCGAGGCAATGGACTTCGCCCGGTCGCACCGTGAAATCAACCCCCGAAAGCGCCTGCACTCCGCCGAAGCGCCGGCTGATGCCCGTCAGCTCCACGCCTGCGGTCACCGCGGCTGAGGGCGTCGCCGGACGTGATGGTCCGGAGCAGGGCGCGCGTTCATCCATGGGAATTGATAATCAGAGCCCAAGCGCGGCGAATTCGTCGATGGTCTCGCGGTTGAGCGAATGGATCCGGTCAAAACGTATTATGTGATTAACCGTGTCCACCTTCGCTTTGCCGAGGCCGGGAATTTCCAGGCCATCCTGGATGGGTTTTCCATCTACGATCATTTTTGCGAGATAACCCAGCGCGTAGCCGGCTTCGAAGGGGTTGAAAATGAAGCCTTCGGCGATGACACCCTCTTTCAGCAGTTTGCGTCCCTGCGAGGGAGAGAAGCCGCCAACCACGGCGACTTTGCCGGTCAGGCCGCGTTCCTTCACGGCGCGTCCGGCACCGATCGGTCCCTGGCTGCCGAAGGTAAGGATTCCCTTCAAATTCGGATGGGCGAGCAGGGCGTCGCGGGCGGTGTTGAAACTGTCATCCACGCTTTCCGCCACGCCAAAACGATCCGCCACGAGGTGCATTTTCGGATAGTGTTCCTTCTGGTAGACGATCGCCGCATCCGCCCAGAGATTGTGCAGCGGGACCGTCAGTGATCCGACGTAGACGATGTATTCGCCCTCGCCACCCATCGCCTCGGCGAGCCGGCGGAGATTTTTCGCGGCGTATTCCTGGTTGTCCATCATCTCGAGATCCCAGGCGGCGCCTTTTTGGTTCGGCGATTCGTGGGTCAGGACAGTGATGCCGGCGGCGCGGGCGCGGGCGAAGACGGGTTCAAGCGCGGTGGCATCGTTGGGCACGACGGCGATCACCCGGACTTTACGCGCGATGAGATCCTCCACCGCGCGGACTTGCTGCGCGGGATCGGCGGTGGTCGGGCCGACCAGAAAGGCGTTCAGGTGGGTTTCGGCACCGGCTTTTTTCAGGCCGGTTTCCATGACGGAAAACCACGGGATGCCGCCGATCTTGACGACGACGGCGACTTCTTCGCCTGCGCCCCGGAGAGGATTGGTCAGCACGGTGCCGGCGAGGACCAGAGCAGCAGCGGTGAGGGCGAGGCGACGAAGTGAAAACAGGGGGGTATTCATGGAGGTGATTCTGATCAAATCTACGGCGGGGTTGCCGATAACAGCACCGCTCAAGTTCCATAACGACGGCCCCGGTGTCTAGCCTCAATTGATCCAGGTCGGTGCCGAGACGATATGGGTGCGCAAAAATAGCTTGAGACCTGAAGGAATGTACCGATGTTTACGGGTGACTGGTCAGTGTTCTTCAGATGCACGGTTGATAGCGTGATTTGAGTCAGACAGCATGACAGTTGATCGCAGCGTCAGTGAATTCTGCAGGTGGGCGGAAAATATCCGAACAGTGTTCAGATAGTTGCCGGGGTATCGAGTGATACGGTCAGCAAGGCTATCGTTTGGTCTTCCAGTGTCTGTGTTTGGTGGCACCCGCGTGCCGTCAGGTTTCAACCGTGCGCCCGTCCGTCGGAAAACGGCCGGGAGTGGGATGACAGTTCAACCTTCAACTTGGAAAACAATCTCATGAACCTCTCCAAACTTCTTCATCAACGCGAGGCGCTGCTCCGGCAGACCCGCCTCGCCAATCTCGCCTACGCCTATCGCCGGCTGGGCGATTTCGCCGACCGGATTGCCCGCGCCGGATTGCACGGCAAAGTCTGCCTGCAACCCGCCGATCCCGCCGCCGAGCGATATTGGCCGGTGCTCACCGCGTTGGAAGGCAACCAGTCGGTGATCGAGGAGCATTTCAGCGACGAGGATATCTTGGAACTTGAGGAGCTGATTTTCTTCGTCACCGGCGAAGACGGCATGGACGTGGTTTTCCGATGTGAGGAACTCGCCGCCCGTTTCATTCGTCCGCTCCGCCGCCAGTTGATTCAAGCGGGGGTCACGCTGGAGCCGGAGACGCCTGCGATGCAAAAGACGGACTCTCGATGAATGCCCTGCGGGTGTGGGTCAGAGCAAATTCTCCTGCCGGTTGTTCACGCCATCCAGATTTTCCTTATTCGCCATGTGCATGCCATGGAGCATAAGTCGCAGCCGTTGAGCGAGCGGGATCTTTTTCCGTGCAATTTTCCACCAGTCCGGGGGGCTATGATCCATGCGAGCCCTGCGCCTTCTTCTGGCCGGTTTTATCGCCACCACCGTTTTGGTTGCGGGGTTTTTCGCCGCCGCGCTTATTGTTGTCACTGGCCTGGCGGGTTATCTGGTCCAGTTGATTTTGGGACGGTCGCGCTGGGTTCGATCGAGACCGGCTGCGATGCCAAACCGGCATTCGGGGATGCGGGCTGACGAGGTGATCGACGTGGTTGCCACTGAAGTCCCGTCTGATTCGGGAGAAAACAAATCCGGCTGAAAGGCTCCGTCGCCAATTGGGCCAGATAACCCAGCGGTGATTCCCGCTTGGCTTTGGTTCATAAAGGATGCTTTGGCTTTGAGGACTGAAATGTTCGACTGAGCGGACATGATGCGGTCTTGCCGCTGGAAGCGATTGTCTGTGAGGGTTCTGACCATGCGGACGGCAGGGATGAAATGGAGGATTCTTACAGTCAGACGCGTTCACCGTTGAGCGCGTGGGATTTGGATGTCTATTAGGCGTTACGACTTATCCCTCGTGCGCTGCTGTTCACTGACATTCCCATGCTCCGTTTGCATCTGTCATCCGAAAACGCCGGCTTGTCATGGCCGTTATTCCAAGGGTGACTCACTTTATCCACACCCATTCCGCCCGCCCCATGACTCCCTATTTTGAAGCTCATCAAAGCATGTTCGCCTCTGCGGGCATGCAGGCAGAGAAAACCCTTGATGTCATCGTCCGGCGCTATCGCGGAAAAAATCCGCCACACGCACCGACGTTTCGCGCCTATCAGCGACGGGGCATCATGCGGGGAAAGGATTACCGTTACCAGGCGGACTTCAACCGGGAGTTTCCGGATGCCGCCTTCGGCTCCTATGTGTATGCGTGGGCCCGGATGTGGTCGGATGCGCCTTCGGAGATCAGGTTCGACGTCACCTCACACAGCCCGACGATGCTGTATTGCAACCAGGTGTGCGTCTACCGCTCCAGTATTTTTGAGGAACGGTATGCGGACAGCCGGCACGGTCTCACGATTCCGCTCAAGGCGGGTTGGAACCATTTGGTCATTCGCTTCAAAAGAACCCGCGGCGGCTTTGGCGGCATTTTCGGCACCTGGCTGGGCAAGCTGCCGTATTATTTTCTCATGCCGACGGACGAGCGTCCGGGGCAGGAAGGCTGGATTTTCACCCCGCCGCAGGCCGCCGAGTTGGCGGTGATTCCGGGAGCCGGCATGACGGAGGCGGACACGGGTTTGGTCTGGGGACCGGATCAGCAGTGGAGCAAGAAGCAACGTGCGATGGGCCAGCTCCGGCGCATCTTCGGTGAGGCGGCCGGGGCTTGTGCGGTCGGCTGGACGCGCGGGATGTTTTTGCGCCCCGGAGTGGGCCGGTATGTCTTGAGCGGCCATTGTCTGGCGCCGATCACCGTTTCGATTGCGGACAACGTGGTGTTCGTCGCCACCAAGTCCGGTTCGTTTTCCGCCACCGTAGAAGCGCCGTTTGGCCAGAACGACGTGATGGTGCGGGCAGTCGGGCACGCGCGCGATTGGGGATACGAGTTGGTTCTCCGCGATGGTGCGGAGACCGTTGCGTTTTCCAGCCCGTGCAATCTCCAAGGACCGGCGTTGCCGTGGATCTATCTCGGTCTTTTTCCGGCCGGGGAAAAACTCGATCTGGCGCGGCTGCGCAATCTTCACAAGGTTGCGCCCGGCGTCGATGGAGAAGTCTACTGGCGGCTCGATGCGCCCGAAATGTGGGTGAGACCGTACAACGACAACGCGCTGTACGGCCGCTGGAATTATCCGTTGGGCGTCACGATGTACGGGCTGTTGCAAAGTTCCCGGGCGCTGGGTTCGGCGGAAATACAGGCCTATATCGTCAGCCACATGCAGTTTTGCGCCGACATTTTCCACTACGCCCTGTGGGACCGGAAACAATACGGCGGCGCCACCAACGTCCATCATCTGCTCACCAGTATCGACAGTCTCGATGATTGCGGCTCGTTCGGTTCGTGTGTGCTGGAGGTCGCGAAGTATTTTGAAATCTCCGGCATGCGCGAGATCTCGGACTATGTGGCCGATTACATCACGAACAAACAGATCCGCCTGCCCGACGGCACGTTTTTCCGGAAGAACCTCATGCACACCTTCCATGAGGACACACTCTGGGCTGACGATCTCTACATGAGCGTGCCCTTCCTCTGCCGTTACTACCAACTGACGGGCGAGCAGTGTTATGTGGATGATGCCGCCCGACAGTTCATCGGTTTTAAAAAACTGCTCTACCTTCCCGAGTGGAAACTGATGTCGCACGTCTATGATTTCACCCGGAAACTCGCGACTGGCGTGCCTTGGGGCCGCGGCAACGGCTGGGTGATCTTCTCCCTGTCCGAATTGCTGGTAGTGCTGCCGGCGGACCACGCGTTGCGGCCCGATCTGCTCACCATGTTCCGCGAACTTTGCGCCGGGTTCCTCGCGCAACAGGATGAACAGGGTATGTGGCACCAGGTGTTGAATGAGCACGACTCGTATCCTGAGACCTCGTGCACCTCCATGTTCGCCTATGCCTTTGCCCGGGGCGTCCAATATGGCTGGCTCGAAAAGCCTGCGGACTACATCCGCGCGGTGTTCAAGGCCTGGGAAGCGCTCAACCGTTTCTCCATCGACCGGCTCGGCAACATCCATGGCGTCTGCCGTGGCTCGGAATTCTCCTTCACCTCAGAATACTACAAGAAGGATCTGCTCTGGAATCTCAACGACACCCATGGCATCGGCATCGTGATGCTCGCTGGTGTCGAGGTCATCCGGCTCACCGAGTTTCTCAAGAAAGCCGGCCAGGTCGGAGCCGCCGAGGTCAAGAAACCCGCCACGCGTAAAACATCTTCAGCCGCGCGTGCCCGGCCGACTTCGGCCGCAGCGAGATAATCGCCGACGATTGTGGCGTCTGAGGTGGAATCCCAGGGCAGAATGTTCATCCTGCGGCTCAGGCCGAACGGTAGGATTCCTGCATGAACGTGACCGTCTCCCCAATGGTTGCCGGTTGCGTGTTTTCCAGCAGAACATTGACCCATGGCTTGTGGTCTTTGATCCACTTCATGAGCCGCGGATAGTGCAACTGCCCGCGGCCGGCCGGAAGCTCTTCGAATTTTTCGTTTGTGATCGTGAAATCTTTCGCGTGGACCATGCAAATGCGATCGCCCAGCAGGGACAGGGCTTCATCGGTGACGTCGTCCTGGCTGCGGTAATTTTGGGCGCAGAGGAGATTCACAGGATCAAAGATCACCTGGAGATTGGGCGAATCCACGTCGTCCACCAACCGCTTCAGCCGGCGCGGCGAGGAGATGACGTAACGTTCCACGCCCTCGATGCCGACGAACACGCCGAATTTTTCCGCTTCGCGCACCAGTTCGCGCACACTCGCGAGCACGGTCTGGAAGGCGGCCTCGCCCTGATTGTCGGGATGCGCGGAGAAATCCGAGTTTACCGAGCCGGTCTCCGTACCGACGAAGCTGCAGCCGAAATCGCGGGCGAAGCGGATGTACTCCTTGAAGCGTTCGAGCTGGGGCCGGCGTTGCGCGGCGTCGCGATCCCCGAGATTGATGTAGCAACCGAGCACGGCGATCTGGATGTTTTGCCGCTGAAAGGCCTCCCGCACATGATAAGCGAAACCGGGGCTGAACCGGCCGGCATCCGAGTCGAAACCGACAATCGCTTTCGGCGGTGCCAGTTGCACGCAGGACAATCCGTGGCAGGCGATCCGGGCCGCGAGTTCATCGATGGGAAGTTTGCCAAAATCATGGGCTCTGACGCCAAGTTTCATGCCCCAAGTGTGGGTGCTCCGCCCGACGCTGCAACTCCGCTCTGTGCTTCCCGTGAAAAATCATGCGGCAAACTGCGCCGCAGGCGATCGTGCGGCACCGGTTATTCCCGCGGCAATTTGGAATTCACGTCCGGGTCGGCGAGGCATGAATCGGGAAACGCCGGTTTCCGGCGCATCCAGAGCGCCTGGCAGAGGCTGTTCGTCAGCGCCTCGTGCAACGCCGAGCCGAAATCATAGGCGCGGTCATCAAAGCCCGTTGCTTCCATTGCCTCGTCAAGCCCCAGCATCACCGCAAACATGCGCGATCGCAGTGTCGGGATATACGCTTTGGCGAGGTCGACGCCGGGATCGCTTGAATGGGCCGCACAGGTTGAAGCGTTGTTGGTGTGATGGGCCCGGCAGGCCTCGGGGCGGCCTGCATAGATCGAACAACGGCCCTCATGCAGCAGCGCGCAGGGCTGCCGCAGTTGGTCGCGCTCGGCACAGCCGAGACCGGACGCGCGCCGGCGATGGGCGGCGGTGCGCTCGATCACTCCGGCCAGGGCGGAAGGGGAAAAATTCAACTGAATGTGCTCAGCCGCAAAAAACACTTCATGGGCCTGCACGTCCACGGGAGCACTGCAGCAATGGGCGCAGCCGGACCGGCACGCGACCGACGCTTTCACTTTTTCAGGAGTTCCTGCGTAGGTGCGGTCAAGCTCCTGCATCCCCCAACGGAGCGCTGCAATCACTCCGACGTGATCACCGGCCGTGCTCAACCGCTGTCCCATGTGTTGGACGGTGCGCGCGTACAGTTGGCGGCGTTGGGTATCGAGTGGATTTGGGCGCATAAGCGAGCGTTAAAAATCTCATGCCTTGCCTCAAACCGCGATACAAATGACACCGCCGCGGCGTTCCACTTTTCACCAGAGGGATCGTCCCCGGCTTGCCTGGGTGCCCGGTTTAGCGAATCCGTAATCGAGAATCGGTTTGATCCCGTGCTTTCAATTGGGCGATTTCCGCCCCGGTGGGCCAGCCAAGCCAGTTCTGGCCGGCGAATGCCATGGCGGTGTGGCTTGACGCTGGTGGATTGTTCCGGTCGGGAACAACGGGCTTCAGTCGATTGTCCCGGCAGGTCGCATCAATGCGTCCCGAGTGGGAACCGCGGATGCGTTCATAATATCCCCGGTCCAGTCGTTCTTGTCTTCTCGCCTCATAGTAACGGCGATCGTAATCGTACGAATAAATCGGATAAAACATTGCTTGCTCGGACTCACGGGCTTTGATCTCGGCCAGACGTTGCGCTTCTTCCTCCGCCAGTTGTTCAGCGTGTTCCTGCTCGTAGAAGCGCGCCCGGGCGCGGCTCAGTTCTTCCCAGCAGGACACACCGGGATAGCGGCTGGCGAAATTTCGCCAGAATTCCACTTGGAATCTGGGCGATGCGGATTGAAAGGCGGCATCAGCGAGTTTGCCGGCCTTAAGCGCCGCGCCCTCGGCGGTTAGTTGGGCCTGGCGGATGGCTTGCTCCTCGCGCAGACGCAAAACCTCGGCTGCGCGCCTGGCTTCGAATGCTGCCTGGGCCTCTTCCTGGCGCAAGGCCACGCGGGTTACCACGCCGGAGGTCAGTTCGACTTCGCCACGATCAAAAGACAAAAGCTCTCGGTTCCCCATGTGTATCTTGCCATGCGGCGCGCCCAGCGCCGTTTGAACCTGGTCAACGTTGTCCCCCGTCCTGACTTCACCGGAAAAAAGGGGCAGGGGCAGAAAAACCAGCAACAGCCATGGGGTGGTTTTCATCGGAGCATTCTTACGTTGGATAGAACCTAGTCAGCGGTGGCAAATTGGCAACGGTCAAAATCGGGATTTGGCGATCATGCTGTCAGGCGCGTTGCAGGCTGCCTGCCGGGAGAAACGCTGGCGAGGATTCCGGGCGGATGAGCTCACTGCGCAGCGCGCTTGGCGGCTCTTTTTACCGGCGTCGCTGGTTTTCTCCAGGGATGGCACCGCCTTTTTTCCCACGATGGCGGTGAAAGCGGGGAGTTGTTTCCGGAGCGCGGTGGAAATATGCGACGACAGATGTTTGGGTTCCGTCGCAACGAGATCGCTTTGATCTTGGGGAGTTCCTGCGGGTGTCTGTGCGGAAGCCAGCCTTATCTGCGGCGCGAGCGAAGTGATTGCTATTACGGCGATCAATGGCTTGATCGATTCGCTTCTGATCGCTAG
>CAZIQP010000106.1:0-13721 GCA_964541315.1 uncultured Opitutaceae bacterium | reverse complement strand
GCTCCGCCTCGCTCGTCTACAACGGCGAACGCGACGGCCTCGGCTTCCGCGACACGGTGCAGGACATGCTCGGCGCGATCCCGCTCCTCGGCGCCGCGGTACAGCCGCGCCTCGAACTCATGCTCACCGGTCAGCTCGCCAACGGTGGCGCGATTCCCGTGATCAAACCGTTCTCGCACCGCCCCGGCCAGGAACCGCCGCCGCCCGCCGAGGAATACCGCAGCGACGACTGTCTTTGGTTCTTCAACGCCATTCCCGCTTTCGTCGCGGAGACAGGCGATGTCGATTTCTACAAGAAGGTTCTGCCCTACGCCGACAAAGGCGAGGCGACGGTGCTCGGTCATCTGCGCCGCGCCCTCGAATTCAATCTTGAGCGCACCGGCCGCAACGGGCTGCCTTGCGGCCTCGCGGCCGATTGGAACGACTGCATCCGCCTCGGCTACAAGGGCGAAAGCGTCTTCGTGGCTTTTCAGGTGCGCCTCGGCCTTGATGTCTATGCCGGCATCACGGAAAAACTCGGTCAGCCCGCTGAAGCCGCCTGGGCACGCCGCGAACTCACGGCGCTCGACGCCAAAATCCAGAAAGTCTGCTGGGATGGCGAATGGTTCATCTGGGCCATCGGCCAGGACGGCACGGTTTACGGCACGAAAAATTTCTCCGAAGGGCAGGTTTACATGAACACGCAGGTGTGGGCCGTCATGTCCGGCGCCGCGACTCCGGCGCAGGCCAGGCAAGCGCTGCTGACCATGAAGGCAAAACTCGCCACGCCATACGGGGTGATGCTCT
The DNA here is from genome assembly GCA_964541315.1 of uncultured Opitutaceae bacterium. Classification (GTDB taxonomy): domain Bacteria; phylum Verrucomicrobiota; class Verrucomicrobiia; order Opitutales; family Opitutaceae; genus Didemnitutus. The sequence continues at coordinate 12,935 of CAZIQP010000106.1, read as the reverse complement.
GCGCTCCGCCCTTCATCAAGGCGGACCGCGAGATCATGAAGGCGACGCTCTTCAACGCCGGCATCAAGGAAAACGCCGGCATCTTCTCGCACACGCAAAGCTGGGGTGTGATCGCGGAATGCCTGCAGGGCGACGGGGATCAGGCTTACGAGTATTACCGCGCGTTCATGCCCTCGGCCTACAACGACCGCGCGGAACTCCGTGAGGTCGAACCCTACGTCCACTGCCAGACCACCTACTCGCGCTACAATGTGAACGAGGGCGTTTCACGCGTGCCGTGGCTCAGTGGCACCGCTTCGTGGGCCTACTACAGCGCGACCCACTGGCTGCTCGGCATCCGGCCGGAAACCGACGGCCTCCGCATCGCCCCCTGCATTCCGAAGAGCTGGCCCGGTTTTTCGATGCGCCGCCGTTTCCGTGGCAACACACTGCACATCGAGGTGAAAAACCCGGCCGGCGTTTGCCGCGGCGTGCAATCACTCACGGTCGATGGCCTGCCCGTCACAGGAAATCTCATCCCCCTCACCCGTTTGCACGACGGCGCGAAAATCATCGCCACCCTCGGCTGAACCCGCTCACTCCTTTCCCATGAACTACGGCCATTTCGACGACCAAGCCCGCGAATACGTCATCACCCGGCCGGACACACCCCGCGCGTGGTCCAACTATCTCGGCTCCCGCCGCTATGGCGCGATCATCACCAACAACGCGGGAGGTTACAGTTTCACGCGTTCGCCCGCCTCCGGCCGTTTTCTGCGCCACCGCTACAACGCGGTGCCGATGGACATGCCCGGCCGGCAGTTCTATTTGCGCGACAAGACAAGCGGCGATTACTGGTCGGCGGCCTGGCAACCCGTGGGCAAACCGCTGACCGAATACCAGACCACCACTCGCTTCGGCCTCGGGTATGCGGTGATCGAAAGCGCGTATCGCGGCATCAAGACCGAGGCGACCTACTTCGTCCCGCTCAACCAGGACTTCGAATACTGGCGTCTCAAAGTCACCAACACGGGCACTACGCCGCGCTCGCTCAGCGTATTTTCCTTCTGTGAATTCACCACGGAATGGAGCCTCGTGCAGGACACGCTCAATCTCCAATACACCCAGTATATTTCCGACGCCACCTGGCAGGACGGCATCATCCAAGCCTCCTCCTGCAAGCGTCTGCCCGAAGATCCCGCCAATTTCGCCAACTGGGACCAGTCGCGCTGGTGGTGGATGACGCAGGTCGGCGGCACCATCACCGGTTATGATTGCGACCGGGAGAAATTTCTCGGCGTCTACCGCAGCTTCGACCGCCCCGAGGCCGTCGAACGCGGCGCGTGCGGCAACAGCGAACATTTTTCCGACAATGGTTGCGGCGCGATCCAGAGCGATCTCACGCTCGCCCCCGGCGGGTCCGCCGACGTCATCGTGCTCCTTGGCATTGGCAAAACCGCGGTGGCCAAACGCACCCGCGCAAAATTCGGCAACGCCGCCGCCGTCGAACGCGAGCTCACGAAACTGAAAAAACACTGGCACGGCCTGCTCGGCACCATGCAGGTGCGGACACCCGATGCTGATTTCGACCACATGACCAACGTCTGGGGCGCCTACAACGCGCTCATGACCTTTGAGTGGTCGCGCTCCTGCTCGCTCGTCTACACCGGCGACCAGCGCGACGGTTTCGGCTTCCGCGACACCGTGCAGGATTTTCTCGGCGTCACCAACATGCTGCCGGCCGATGTGCGCGAGCGCATGATTCTCATGCTCTCCGGCCAGGATTCGACCGGCGGCGCTCAGCCGGAAATCCGCCCGTGGTCGCACGTTCCGGGCAGGATGAAACCCACGCCGCCGTCGCACTATCGCAGCGACGACTGCCAGTGGTTTTTCAATTCCGTGCCGGCCTACGTCGCCGAAACCGGTGACGTCGCGTTCTACAATCTGGTCGTGCCCTACGCCGACAAAGGCAAAGCCACCGTGTTCGGCCATCTCCGCCGCGCGTTGGAATTCAACCTGGAACGCACTGGCAAGAATGGCCTGCCCTGCGGCCTGCTCGCCGATTGGAACGACTGCCTCAAGCTCGGCTACAAGGGAGAGTCCGTCTTCGTCACCTTTCAACTCCGCCTCGGCCTCAAAACCTACGCCGACATCGCGGCCAAACTTGGCCGGCCGAAGGAAACCAAATGGGCGCTCGCCGAACTTGAAAAGCTCGACAAAAAAATCGCGAAAGTCTGCTGGGATGGCGGCTGGTTCATCTGGGCCATCAGCGAAGACGGCGTCGTTTTCGGCACGAAGAAAGCCAAGGAAGGCCGGATCTACCTCAATACCCAGTGCTGGGCGATCATGTCCGGCGCCGCGACTCCTGAGCAAACCGACCAATCGCTCGCGGCGGTGAAGCAACTGCTCGCCTCCGACTACGGCGTGGCGCTCTGCAATCCGCCCTTTGCTCAGACGCCGGTCAAGGTCATGCGCGCCGTGCTCTTCAATCCCGGCAACAAGGAAAACGGCGGCATCTTCTCGCACACGCAAAGCTGGGCCGTCCTCGCCGAAATCGCGCGCGGCAACGGCGACCAGGCTTATGCCTATTATCGGGCGTTCATGCCGTCGGCACAGAACGACCAGGCCGACGTCCGCGAGATCGAACCGTATGTGCATTGCCAGAGCACGCACGCGCCCGCGTCGAAGAAGTACGGCAAGTCGCGCGTGCCCTGGCTTTCCGGCACCGCCTCGTGGTCGCATTTCACCGCCACGAATCACATCCTTGGCATCCGCCCCGAGATCGAAGGCCTGCGCATTGACCCGTGCATTCCCAAAAAATGGCCCGGCTTTACCGCGCAACGCCGCTTCCGCGGCAAGATGCTGCACATCGAGGTGAAAAATCCGTCCGGCGTCAGCCGTGGCGTGAGCTCGCTCACCGTCGACGGCCAGCCGATCGCCGGAAATTTGATTCCCGCCGGCAAACTCAAGAAAGGCTCCCGGATCGTCGCGGAACTGGGCTGAGGCGGCGCAGCCAATTTGGCCTCTGCCAAAAAACCTCCCAGGCGAAAACGAATTAATCCTTGCACCGCCTCCGGCTAATCGTTCAATCCTGACCCTTCGCGGACCCTTAGCTCAGTTGGTTAGAGCGTTTCCTTGACATGGAAGAGGTCACTGGTTCGAGCCCAGTAGGGTCCACCATTTCTTTATGTTATTACAGAATAAGAAATGAACAATCGAGGCATCACCACTTCATTGATAAATCAGCATTTTTAGGCCTGATCTGTTGCAAAAATTAGCTGCCGAGAAAGTTCGCCGATTGCGCACCCTTGTGCATGGTTTCGGCAAGCGTAAGCCTGCCAGAGTCCAAAATTTCCAACAAAAAGCCCGCCGTTTCGGGCGGGCTCGTAACGGCGATGCGGTGATGCTCAGGCAACCTTCCGCCGGCGAATTGCCATGAAGCAGAACGTCACCGCACCGAGGATGGTGGTGTAGGTCGAGGGTTCTGTGATGGCAACTGGATCACTGAACGCCATTGTGCCGACAGTATATGTATTCACGGGCTGTCCGTTAAAATATTCCACTGCGTCAGAAACGTAGAACTGTGTAAGGCGAAAATTCGGATCAGCTCCCCCGTATTGTCCAGTCATAAAGAAGTCAGATACTTGCCCGTTTGTTATGGTGAGGTGGTTAACAGCAGAATAATTTGAGGTGTTTTCAGTTAGCCAGACCCCACCGCCAGGCCCGCCTCCGCCAAAAAAGCCAAATAGATTAAATTTTAATGTACCAAGCGCGTCAGGATTTGTAACATATGGGTACATACCCCAGCCAAAATCGCCGTCCACAGTTGGTGACTCATATTGGTATGAGCCCGTAAACGTTTGCCCGACAAAATAACCTGGGCCATTTGGATTATTTGCTCCCGGTCCGCTAACTCCAGTGACGGTTTCTGTAATATTGCCAACATAGATCGCACCTGTGGCCATCGGAAAGGGGGCAGTAATCAGTGCGACCGGAATCAGCCGTCGCAAAACCCAAGCCATCGATGAAAATCCAGAATAAAGCAGGCGAAGGACCCGTAAGATTTGCTTGGAATGGGTATGCATGGAAAAACTGCGCAAGGTAGGTTGTTCGGTTCCTAGATTTCTACCAATGACTGAAAATTATTAGATCGTGGACCGGCGCCGGAGAGCGGCGATACCGAGGAAAGCACCGCCGAACATCGCAAGGGATGAGGTACCGTCCGGAACCGTCCCTACCCACGCTATGTCAACCCAGCCGTCACCGGACTGAATTCCAGACGCTAGCACCGTATTCCACATGCCGTCGCCAAGGTAAGAGCCACCACCGCCACCACCTAAATCACCGCCACCACCGCCGGAATATCCACCACCACCGCCACCACCCGAATAACCGCCACCGCCACCACCACCGTAACCACCATTGTTCTCGCCTCCACCGCTTTGGGCGTTCGAGCCTCGGCCGCCAAAAAAAGCATAAGCGCTTCCTCCCCCATGGCCTGCGCCGCCAAGCAGCGTGTCGATCACCGTAGGGCGAGCATTAAGTCCATCGGTGCCATTGCTGTACCACCCGCCTCCGCCGCCTCCGCCCCATATGACAAGCGCACCTTGGCCGCCATTGCCATTGTTCCCGCCAGAACCGCCGCTAACGCCGGTCCCCTGAGCACCTAACGCACCAGTTTGTCCGGCACCGCCGCCGTTGATAGGTCCAGATCCCAAATAAAATGCGCCACCACCTCCGCCGGCGACCACCAATGGCCAACTTAGTGCGGAGAATACGAAGGTTCCACCGCCGCCACCACCACCATAAAGGTCGCCGAATCCGCCATTGCTTCCGCGTGCGCCCACCACGACATCGATTTGTTCTCCTGCGATCAGGTTGATATAGCCACCCACCTCTGCGCCGAGTCCGCCGAGATTACCGGCACCGTTGCCACCCTGAGCACCGTACGCGAAGATGCTATAGGTACCAGTTGTCGGCACCGTCCAATACTGAATGGTACCAGTATTCGCGAACATTTGATCGCCCCACGCTGAAAGTGCAGTCGAGGCCGAAATCAAGGCCACTCTAAGAATGAACGTGAAGGACCGTAGTTGGATCCCTCGCAAAGCGGCGGCAATATACTCGAAATAACATATTGGAGTATTCATGGAAGCAATTTTGCTGCATTGCGTGTGCCATGCACGTCTTTATGTGGCGATTATTGCTACACCACAATCGGTAGCAGCGGTAAAACACGCGACTATGCACGTCTTGCTGCCTTTGGATGACTTGGAAGAGTAAGCGATTCCGACGCCATTTGGCGAATTCTTACATTTTTGAAATAGCCCAATCATGCGCGGAGTAGTGTACGAAAAGAAACCCGTCGTTTCGGGCGGGCTTGTGAGGGCAATGTAGTGGCGGTCAGCCTAATTGACGGGCCTGCCGATTTACTTCAGCGAAATTTTGCCGCGCACAGGCAAGATAAACATTGATCGGCATACCTGTTTCACTATGGAGCCGCTTAGCGAAATGCGTATGCGTTCGTTTAAGGAAACCCTCCCTTTTGTAAGCAGCCATTAAGAGGGTTCAGATCCCGTCGGTCACGAATGGAGCAAGGAACCTGCACCCGGCTTTTTCAGCGAGCTCTTGCACCGCGCGCAGCCGCATGGAATCAGAACGTTCCGGGCGGTTCGCGCGACCGAACAAAGCCGCCACGGCGGTTTGCGGTCCGCGCTTTCCCGACAGACATTTGCCCAGCCAATTTTCCAAAAAGGTGGGCAGCAACCGGAAGTTGCTGGACGTGGCGATCACGATCAAATCCGCCTGCGCCGCCACATCAGTCGCCTGCGCGCTGAAATCAGGATTCGAAAGCGTGGAAAAACTCCACGGGATCAGTTGCGTTTTCGGGCCGTCGGGAGACTGGCGGAGCATGACGGTGAAAGCTTCCGTCGCCCAGAGCGCGGCGGAGAGATTCTCGTAGGCGAGGACGATTTTTATCTTGGGCGGCAGCTCAGCATCCGCCTTAACGGGTTGGGCAAGGAAAGGAGTAGGATGATGCATGATGATTTAAAACCGTTTCAATCGGACAACTGCCTGAAAAAAGTTCTTCTGATCGCCGACGGAACCGACCGAGTGTCTTCCGCTCGTATTTTCGGTTGAGCGGACCGCTTGTCGCTCGCTACGCCGCCCGCCGGTCCGAGTGCGAGACCGCCGCCAAGATCCCATGCAGCCGATCGCGGTAGGTGGTGGGCGATTCGCCCTCGACCCGACGGAACACGCGGTTGAATTGGGAGAGCGACTGAAAGCCCGCCGCGTAAGCCGCTTCGCTGACCCGCATGTGCCGGTTCAAAAGCATCTGCTTAACCGACTCCACGCGAACGCGGCCCAGATAACTGGTAAGCGTCAAACCCGTGCCACGTTTGAACAGCTTGCAGAAATAATACTCGCTGACGCGCGCCGCCTGCGCCACCGCCTGCAAGGTAAGATCCTCGTTTTGGTGTTCGGCAATGAACGCCTTGGCGCGGGTGATAACCGGCGATTCAGACGACGCTTGTTGCACCAGCACCTGGTTGCTCAGGGCGGCGAGGTGCTGGGCAAAGATCGAGAGCAGATTGATCACCGAAACGTACTGCTTCTCAGTCAACACCCGGGTCTTGAAATAGGCGTCTTTAAGACGGGCCAGATCGATGGCGGAGCCCAAGCCGGCCAATTGCCGGGTGATGCCGCGAAAACGCTCCGGCGTGGGCGCATGGAGAAGCACCTGCCCCGTTTGGAGGTACCCGAGCACATTGGCACCGACGCGGATGGGCACGGCCGACTCGCTCAATCCGGCGCTGCACTCCAAAGTCTTGGCCCCGAACACCGCCTCTTCCTCGACCTTTTGCTGCAGCCGCAGGCACGCCGCACAGGTCTGGTTAGTCCCGGCCATGAGCGTACAAAAGGCATTGGCCCGCTTCGAGCCCTGCATGGGCGATTGAAACGAGCCGACGGCGCGCATCGCCAGCGGCAGGCCGGTCGTAGCCTCGAATGCTTTCTGGTAGTCGCGATAAATCTCCGAGCGCTGCAGGTGCTCGATGGTATTGTGACCGGACTCTCCGGTGACAGCAGCAGGAACAGGCGTGGATATGTTCGATTGCATGGCTCCATCATACCCTCTGTTCATCACGATGAAAATTGGAGGCGCGGCGGTATCTCACTAAAGGTTTTCCCTAGGGTATTCCGACCTCACCGCCCCGATTGTTCCGACCTTGCCACCGTCGCGCCATCACGGCAAAAATCCGCACCGTGTCTTCCTTTGATTATTCCACGCTGACCAAGGACGAACTGATCGTGCGTTTGCAGGCCTTCGAACAGGAGAAGGACGCGTTCGCGCAGGAATTGCTCACCGCCACCAAGGAACTGCGCGACGTGCGGGCGGCGCTCGATGAACACTCCATTGTCGCGATCACCGATGCCGCCGGAAAAATCACTTTCATCAACGACAAGTTCTGCGCGATCTCCAAGTATTCACGCGATGAATTGATCGGTCAGGATCACCGGATCATCAATTCGCGCCATCACCCCAAGGAATTTTTCCGCGACCTCTGGTCGACGATCGGGCACGGTCGGGTCTGGCATGGCGAGATCAAGAACCGCGCCAAGGACGGTTCGTTCTACTGGGTGGACACCACAATTTTCCCCTTCGTCCATGCGTCAGGCAAGCCGGTCCAGTATGTCGCCATCCGCACTGACATCACGCAGCGCAAGGCGGACGAACTGACGCTGCAGAAATCGGCGGCGGATCTCGCGGAAAAAAACAAAGAGATGGAGACCATCGTCTACACCGTCTCCCACGACCTGCGTTCGCCGCTGGTCAACGTGCAGGGGTTCGGCCGGCAGCTCAGCCGGGCCTGCGAAAAAATCGCCACCGCGGTGGCGAGCGCCCGGGACGGACTCGTGCCCGTGGCCGAGCTGAAACCACCGCTCGAAACCACCATTCCGCAGGCCTTGCGCTTCATCAACGCGGGGGTGAGCAAGATGGATTCGCTGCTCACCGGTCTCCTGCACTATTCGCGGCTGGGCCGCATCGCCCTGACCATCCGCCCGCTCGACATGAACGCGCTGCTTGCCGAGATTCTCGCCGCCATGAAATTCCAGCTCGATGAGGCCAAGGCGGAGGTGCGGGTGGAGACGTTGCCCGGCTGCCTTGGGGACAGCGCTCAAACCAGCCAGGTGTTTACCAACCTGATCGACAACGCCCTGAAATATCGCAGCGCCAGCCGTCCGCTCCGCATTGTCGTAAGCGGACGAACGGAACGCGGCCAGTCAATGTATAGTATAGCCGACAATGGCATCGGTATCGCACCCGAACACCAGCCCAAGGTGTTCGATATTTTTCACCGGTTGAATCCCGAGAGCACGACCGGCGAAGGTCTGGGACTGACCATTGCGCAGCGCGTGCTCGAACGGCAGCGCGGACGGATTTGGGTTGTTAGTCAGGCGGAAGTGGGTTCGACTTTCCACGTTTCATTGCCGGCGGATTAAACCTCCGGCTCCACGCATGAACAACTCTCCCACGATACTCATCGTCGACGACGATGAGGGCCACGCCATTCTCATCCGGGAAAATCTCGAGATGGCGGGTCTCAAAAATCCCACCCGGCACTTCCGCGACGGTCAGGCGATCTTGGATTTCTTTTTCGACCGCGACGGCAAGGTGATTCGCGGCCAGGAAGGAACCTTCCTCATCCTCCTCGACATCCGGATGCCCAAAGTCGATGGCATCGAGGTGCTGCGCCGGCTGAAGGCCGATCCGATCTTGCACCGGCTTCCGGTCATCATGCTCACCACCACAGACGACACTCGCGAGGTCGAGCGATGCCATGAACTCGGGTGCAACGTCTACATTCAGAAACCGGTCGATTATGATAAATTTGCCGAAGCCATCCGGCGACTCGGCTTGTTTGTCATGCTGTTGCTGGTTCCGCCGGTCAGCGCTCAGTAGCTTCATCGCCATTGGCTCCGACCGACCAACGCTCCCGAATCCTGGTCGTCGACGACGACGAAGGCCTGCTTTTGTTGATGGCCGGCGTACTGCGTGAGGACGGTTATGCGGTGGAGACGGCGGATTCCGGCCGGGCCGCCTTTCAATGGCTCGGAACACATACTCCGCCCGACCTCATGTTGCTCGACCTGAAGATGAGGGACCTCGATGGCCCCAGCCTGCTGGGAAAACTCCAGAGCGGCACCACCCGCGTCCCCTTCGTCGTCGTGACCGGTCAGGGCAACGAGAAGGCCGCGGTTGAGGTGATGAAGCGCGGCGCGCTGGACTACGTGATGAAAGATACCGGCTTGCTCGACCTGCTTCCGACCATTGTGAAACGAGTGCTCGGCGGACTGGCGCAGGAGAAAGCATTGGTCGCTGCACAGGCGGAGCACAGGCGATTGGAAGGGGAAATTCTCGCCGCGAGCGAGCGCGAGCGCCACAGCATCGGCGCAGATCTTCACGATGGCCTCGGTCAGCTCCTGACCGCAGTGGAACTGTCTTGTTCGATGATGAAGGCCGACACCGTTAAATCGCACCCGGCTCTCGCCCGTCGCCTCGACCAAATGGGAGGAATGCTGCGCGAGGCCGTGGCCCAAACACGATATCTCGCCCGCGGCCTTGTGCCGGTCGGCGGAGACCCGGACGCGCTGCAAATCGGACTCGCGGAACTTGCCAGCCGCACCAATGGCCTCGGCAAGATCACCTGCGAATTCGACTGCCCCGAGCCGGTGCTCCTAAATGACCCGACCGTGGCCGGTCATCTTTATCGGATCGCGCAAGAAGCCGTCAACAATGCCCTCAAGCATGCCTGCGCCCCTCGGGTGAACATCCGGCTTGGCAAGGACGAGGGCCGTCTGCGTCTCGAGATCTGCGACAACGGCGTGGGCCTGCCCAAGGATTTAACTGCAGCAGGCGTCGGCCTGGGCGTGATGCGCCATCGCGCGAGCGTCATCGGCGCAGAATTGACTGTGAGAACACTGAGCCCAGGCGGTGCCACGATTACCTGTCTGTTACCGCTGAAAGCATGAACACAAAAAAGGGAAAGTCTTCGACCCCTCGTGCGACCATGGCGCCCTCGGCATCGTCCGCATCTCCGATGCGTCGGCAGGTTCTCGTGATCGACGATCATCCGTTTATGCGCGCCGGTCTTACCCAGATGATCGACCGCCAGCCCGACATGCAGATATGCGGTGAGGCCGGAAACCCCGCCGAAGCCATGAAAGTCTTGGAGCGCTGCCGGCCCGATCTCGTGCTCTCCGACATCACCATGCCCGGCCGGAGCGGATTGGAGTTCATCAAGGATCTCACGACGACGGTTGAAGGCGTGCCCATTCTGGTCGTTTCCATGCATGACGAGACCATCTATGCCGAGCGTGCGCTCCGGGCCGGAGCGCGCGGCTACATCATGAAAGAAGCCGGTGGTGAAAACCTCCTTGCTGCCATCCGCCAGATTTTGCGCGGTGAAATCTACGTGAGCCCACGCATGTCAGCACAGCTCCTGGAAAAAGTTTCGGCCCGGCGTCCGCGCAATTCTCGGTCTCCGATAGAAAAATTGAGTGATCGAGAGTTTGAAGTCTTCCAACTGATCGGCCAGGGCAAAAGCACACGCGACATCGCCGCGCAACTGCACCTCAGCTCGAAAACGGTCGACGTGCACCGCAGCCATATCAAGGAGAAGCTTGATCTGAAAGATGCGACGGATTTGGTGCGACATGCCGTCCGTTGGTGGGAAACCCAAGGGGCTCAGATTGTTTGAAACCAGAATGGTCGGGTCGGCGCAGGGTGAAGCGATCGATCATCAGGCTGCACTACAGCGACTTAAGCATATCGGCAGGGCGACTATTTTTGTTTTATCCACTCGCCATAATGTGCCGTTGATAAAGGGCTAACGTGGATTCCGCGCCTCAAGCCCCCTCTAACGACAGCTCTGCCCAAGTGCGGGTGGAATTATTGCGTCAAGGTTTTGCCGACCTGCCCAGCGGTTTGATCGCCACGTTTTTGGTTTCGACCGGCCTCGGTGGGATGGTGGCATACACGCAAAGATCCAGCCACGCTTTGCTCTGGCTGGCGGCAATGATCACTTTGGTTGTCGTCCGGCTGATCGGCCTCCGGCGCTACCGGGCCGAAGCCCTCAACGATACCACACCTTATTGGGAACGCTGGTTTGCCCTCGGGTCGGGTTTATCGGGTTTGATCTGGGGCTACGCGGGCTGGGCTTTCTATCCCGCTATGAGCGAGTCGGAACGCTCGCTGTTGATTTTCACCCTGGCAGGCCTGACGGCCGGCGCCACCCGTTCGCTCGCCCCCGTCCTGGCCGGTTGCTGGGGATTTCAACTGCCCATTTTGCTGCCGCTCATCCTGCGTTTCTTTCAAAGTCACGAGTTGATGCAAACGGTAATGGGCGTCCTCTCCCTCATTTTCATCGTGTTCATGATGGCCATGGCCCGCAGCTATCATCTCTCCCTGGCCAGCTCCCTGCACCTGGGCTTTGCGCACGCCGCCCTCGTGAGCGAATTGCAGGACAAGAAACTGATCGCGGAAAATCTCAACCGCGGTCTGACCGAGGAAATTTCCCACCGCAAGAAAGCCGAGATCGAACTGCGCTCCGCCATGGCCAGGGCCGAAGCCGCCAATGTGGCCAAGAGCGAGTTCCTCGCCACCATGAGCCATGAACTGCGCACGCCCATGAACGGAATTCTAGGCATGATCGAGCTGCTGAAAAACACGCCGCTCGATCACGGCCAGCGTGAACAGTTGGATACGGCGGCCCAATCCGCCGACGCCCTCCTGCGCGTGCTCAACGACATTCTTGATCTTTCCAAGATTAATTCCGGCTCGCTCAACTTTGAATCGATTCCCATGCATCCCGCCGCCATCGCGGAGGAGGTCGCCTCGCGGCTGCGTCCGCAGGCAACCAAGAAAGGCCTGAACTTTATTTTGCATGTGGATGCCGGCAGCCGACGCCGGGTGCGGGGTGATCCGACGCGCTTTCGCCAGGTGTTGCTCAACCTAGCCGGCAATGCCGTCAAGTTCACGGAACGCGGCGCTGTGGAATTGAAACTCGCCGGCACCGTTGAGACCGACCATCATCTCAACCTGATGGTGGAGGTGCGTGACACCGGCATCGGCATGGACCGCGAGGCGCTGGGCCGCCTGTTTGAAGCCTTCACCCAGGCCGACGGCTCGATGAGCCGGCGCTATGGCGGCACCGGTCTGGGCCTCGCCATTTCCCAAAAATTGGTGCAACGCATGGGTGGCGAAATCACCGCCGAAAGCTCCGTCGGGGTGGGATCGGTTTTTCGATTCAATTTCACCCTCGCTCTGGAAGTGGAGCAACCGGTGGCGCCAGTCCGCCCGGTTGTCTTCGATCCACCGTTGATCTCCGGCCGCATTTTGGTCGTGGAAGACGATCCCGTGAACCAGAAGGTGATCACCATGATGCTCAAACGACTCGGCGTGGAATGCACCGTGGTCGGCGACGGTTTTGCCGGACTTGCCGCCCTGACCGAAAAGGAATGGGATTTTGTCTTCATGGATTGCCAGTTGCCCGGCATCGATGGGTTTGAAACCACCAGGCGCGCCCGCACCGCACTGGCGGGCCGGCACCTGCCCATCGTCGCCCTGACCGCCAACGTCGGGCCGGAAGATCGCGCGGCCTGTCTCGCGGCGGGTATGGACGATTTTCTGCCCAAGCCGGTGCGGGTGGAAAACATCCGCTCCTGCCTGCTCCGCTGGCTGCCGCCAAGCGCCGGAGCAAGTTCGCCCGGCATGACCAAAATACCCGAATTGTCCGACCAGAATTAGAGACGGATGAATCTTCCGTCTGTGTTTGCATAAAAAATCTCCACACCGGCCATTAGCGGACAAAGTTTCTTCCACCGAACCCAAGGCATTCCTGCCTTTGCGCTGGACGAGCTTCATCGGGGCCATCAAAACCTTTGGTTCGTGG